>QALA01000046.1 GCA_003343565.1 Verrucomicrobiota bacterium
CATGTGCAGCCCCGTCGAGCCCATTGTGCGCGCGGCGCGCATGTATATGGGCGGTATGCTGTTGACTCCGTGCTGCGTGGCCAGTATCAGCGACCACACCGTACCCATGACCACGACAAACAGCATCGCGGTCTCCGACAGCCCGAACCATATTATGGCAAGCGGCGCCCAGCAGACGCTCGGAAGGGCTTGAAGTCCCAGCGCAAGCGTCCCGATTGTGTCCTTGAACACCGAAAAGCGCGCGCAGAGCATTCCCACGGGAATCCCGACGGCCAGCCCTATCGCGTATCCTTGCATTAGGCGTTTGACCGTCACCCAGACTGCAGAGGGCAGGGAGCCGTCTACAGCAGCCCCCCACAGGTATGCGGCCACGCCGCTCGGCGCGGGCATGATGTAGTCGGGCACGGAAAATTCGCGCACTATCAGCTCCCATATGCACAGCATTGCGAATACGGAAATTATCGGCAGCGTCCAGCCGAGCGTTTTCGACCTGTTCATTCCTCTGCGCTCCCTTCGGTTTGGTTTTTCAGCATGGCCGTAATTTTGCCGGAGTATTCGGTCAGCGCGGGGTCGTTGATGTCGCGCGGGCGGGGAAGGCCGATGTAGAACGTCTCCACGATTCTTCCGGGGTGCGGCGAAAACAGCACGACCCTGTCTCCGAGGCACACGGCTTCGCGTATGTTGTGCGTGACGAAAAGTATCGTCTTTTTGCGCTTCTGCCAGATTTGCTGTATCTCGCCGTAGAGCTGCTCGCGGGTGAGCGCGTCCAGCGCGCCGAACGTTTCGTCCATCAGCAATATTCGCGGATTCGGCGCCAGCGAGCGCGCGAGGGCCACGCGTTGGCGCATTCCGCCCGACAGTTCGTGAATGTCGGCATTGGCGAATTTGTCTAGCCCGACCAAGTGCAGGTAGAATTTCGCAACCTCCCTGCGCTCCGGATTCGTGAGGTTCGGCTTGAGCTTCAGCCCGAACAGCACGTTGTGGAACACGTCGAGCCACGGAAAGAGCGCGTGTTCCTGAAACATAACCATTCTGTCGCGCCCCGGCCCCTTTACGGGAATGTCGTCGACCTTGATTTCGCCGCTGTCGGGCTTGTCCAGCCCGGCGACCAAATTCAGCAGCGTGGACTTCCCGCAGCCGCTCGGCCCCACCAAACAGACAAACTCCCCCTCGCCGACTCTCAGGCTGACGTCGCGCAACGCCTCGACCTTTCCGCGAGACGACGAAAACGTCTTGCTGACGTTCTTGACGACAAGCTTTGCCGTCACGTTTTCAAGCTCTTCCCTTATCCCCATTATTTTATGTCCGCAAATATTTTTGAGATGTCGGTCTTGCGCTTTACGAATCCGCATTCGTAGGCGTAGTTCATAAATTCCTGAAGCCCCTCGCGGTTTATTTCGTTGGTGAGAATGAGGCGCTTCCATGAGTCGGCGATGGTGGCCTTGTCGCACTTTCCGCCGGTGAGGTCCTCCATCTCCTTGTGCACCAGCTCCTGCGCGGCCTCCGGATTTTTGTTAATCCAGTCCGTCAGCTCCCTGTGCGCGTCGAGAAATTTCTTCACCAGCTCCGGGCGCTTTTTGATATTGCGCATGTTCGTGACGAGCACCGTGGTGACGGCGTCCTTTTGCTCCAAAAATATCTTGGCTTTTCCGTCGCGTTCGAGGCGGCTGACCCACGGCTCCACCGTCCATACGGCGTCGAGCTTGCCGGTCTTAAACAGCGGCAGCTGCTCCGGATTGGATACGGGAATCACGTGCGCGTCGCCCCCGGAAACCGACACTTTCATGCCGTTTTTTATCAGCCATGCCCGGCAGGCGACGTCCTGCGTGTTGCCGAGCTGGGGCGTCCCTATATTCTTTCCCTTGAAATCGGAGGGCTTTTCTATCTTGAGTTCGGGGTTGTAGGCAAGCGCCGCCGCGCCGTCCGCAGAGCCTGCCAGTATGCGTATGTCGCGCCCGCGCGTCTTTGCGAAGGCGTTGAGCGCGGGATTCGGGCCGACGTAGGTGATGTCGACCCCGCCCGCGAACATGGCTTCCATCGCGCTCGGCCCGGCGTTGAACACCATCCATTGGATTTCCACGTCCTTGCCAAGACGCTCCTCAAACCAGCCCTTGCCCTGTCTGGACAGCTGATGGGCCACCATTGCCTGCGCGTGCGTGACGTTCGGAAAGTGCCCGACCCTCAAAATTTCCTTTCCCTTCGCCTGTGCGGACAGGCAGGATATTGCCGCCGCACTTGCCAATACGGCCAACTTGACTGATATTTTCATGCGTTTCATTCTATATAAAGGCGGATTATTTCAAGCAATAAAGATTGCCGCAAATATTGCGCGCGCTCCCGCCGTTTGCGCGCCGGCTTGCGGAGTTTTGGGGAGTTTCCCGCCGCGTTATGCGTCCGTTGCGTCCATTGTGTACGTTGCGTTCGTTGCGCTTCTTGGGGCTTTCCCAATTTTTGCGCCGCCCGATTGTGTGTCGTGCGGATTGGTGCGGAATCCGTGCGGATTGATTCGGATTCGTTCGATTCGTTCAAAGATTTGCGAATTTTTCGGAAATTTTTGCAAGTTGCAAAAAAATTCGGAACTTGCAAATCTTTAAAAAATTGCGAATCGCTCGTCAGTCGCGGAGCTTGGCCCGGATTCGCAAAGTTTTGTTTGCATCTGCGGACAACGCGATACCGCGCCGCGCGAGGCGGCTTCGCGTTTGGCTAAAACTTCATCTGCATCTGGAGCCTGACGGAATGCGCCTCTCCCACGTGCGACCCCGCGCGTCCGGAGTTTTCCCCCGCCCAGCCCGAAAACTGCGTGTATCCGTATCCGAGCTGAACTTTTAAATCGTCGCCAATTATGTACCAGTTAAGTCCGGCGTAGAAGTCGTTTGCCGTGTCGTACAGTCCGCCGACATTGCCGGCGTTTCGGACGGCGTCGCTTATTTGGAGCCCGCGCCCGTCCGTGTCCAGCCACGAATAGCGGAATGTGGGGCCAAGCTGGCCCTGCTCGCCGATGTCGAAGCGGTATTCTATGCTGAAATTGATTCCGTACGGACTGGCTTGCTCGTATCCCCCGCCCGCGACACTCCTGCCGTCCGCCACCACGCTTGCCATGTATTCCGTCCAGAAATACAAGTTCCCGACGCGCCCGGCTATGTACGGGTTTATGGAGTACACCGATGCTGCGGGAGCCTCTCCCATCTGCTTGTTGGCCGTGGCCGAGTACATCGTATAAACGCCGAACTTTAATTTGGCGTTTTCAAATTTTCTCTCGTAATGCGCGCTCGCCCAGTATGCCAGACGGTTTTCGCTCCAGTTGTATTCGAGCTCCTCCTCGTGGACGGGCGAAAGCTGAAAGGAGTTGGTCACCGCGAGAGTGTAGCTAAGGCCCTCAACCTGCTTGACCTTGCCGTTCCAGCGCACCCCCGCATAGCGGTTGCCTATGCCTAATCTGCGGCCGTTCGGGGATAGGGTAAAGTAGCTCGTGGCCGCCGAACGCTCTATCGCATCGAGCGAAAACGACGAAATCATGTCCTCATGGCAGAATCCCGGCTTCATGTACCCCACGCACAGGCGCCCGCTCAGGTATTCGTAGTCGAGCGATTTCGACAGGTAGGTGTCCACAAAATAGCTGTTCAGGCGGCTTCTGGCCAAGTCCAGCCCCACTTGGGCGTCCCAGCCGCCTCCGAGATTTGCGAAGGCCTCGACGAATACGCGGCGCAGGAGAAAGTTGTTGCTGCCGTTTCCCTTTTGCGGCGAACCGGCCCCGGCGAAGAGCTCCGAGTTCGCCCACTCGTATTGCAGCTGCATTCTTCCCCCGATTCTGAGCTTCTTTGTTTCGGGCCGGAGAATTGCGACCGTCGCGCGGTCTTTTTTCAGCGCGTCGGCTTCCGCGCGCGTCAGGGTTGCGTTTCTTACGAGCGCGTCGAGCAGGTCGGAATCGGCGGCGCAAAGTTCGCCGGCAAAAATATGGGCTGCGGCGAGCGTCGCCATGCAAAATATGTTCCTTATGCGCATTTTTTCCAATAAAAAAAGCCTTTCGCTAACAAACCCGCAACAAAAAAATCTTTTGGAAAATATGCGCATTTTTTTGTTTACGAGCTTTGGGCGCGCGGTATTATCAAAAAGACTTTTTACAAAAGTTAGAAAACGATTAGAAAATAATTGGAATAATATTAGGGGTGGAAGAAGAATCTGTTAAGACGAGGAAGGCGGCAATTAGCCGCCGCGCATTTTTGAAGGGTTCGGCGGCCGCCGGCGCGGCTGCGGTTGCGCTGTATGGAGGGCTGAAGTTCTCCGGGGCGCTGTCGAGCGGCGCGAAGGGCAAGATTGTGATAGTGGGCGGAGGAGCCGCGGGGATTAGCGCGGCCGCGAGGCTTGAATCCGCCCTGCGCTCGCCCGACATAACGCTGATAGACCCTTCGGAATTCCATTATTACCAGCCCGGATTCACCCTGATTGCCGCGGGCGTCTATTCTCCGGAGGAGGTCTACCGCAGGCAGGCCGACTGCATTCCCTCCGGCGTCAAATGGCTCAAGGATTCCGTCGTCGCCGTAGATCCCGACAAGCGGACGGTCTCGACCGCGGGCGGCTTGAAGGTGCGGTACGACTTTCTCGTTCTGACTCCCGGCATGGTGTGCGATTGGGATTTGATTGAGGGCATTGACGCAAAGTCTCTCGGAACGGGCAACGCGCACTGCATATACGACTTTGAAGGCGCGATTAAAACCCGCGCGGCAATGGATAAGTTCGCCAGGGAGGGCGGGGTCGGAATATTCGCCGACACCTACACAAAGCACAAGTGCGGCGGCGCGCCAAAAAAGGTCTGCCTGCTGACCGAACACCTCTCCAGAAAGTACGGCGCGCGCAAGAATGCGGAGTTTAACTTTTACACTGCGGCCGACCGGCTGTACGATGTCCCCTATTTCACTCCGCGGCTCTTGGAAATATACGCGCAGCGCAATATCCCGATCAATTTGAACACCTATATTTCCGGAATAGACACTTCCGCCAAACGGGCGTTTTTTGTGCACAAACAAAAAGGCGCCGACGGCAAGACCGTCGTTTCCGAGTTTAAGCGCGACTACGACTTCATTCACTTTCTTCCCCCTATGGGCGCGCCGAAATTTGTGAAGGAGTCCGGCTTGTCGGCAACTTCCGGCTCGCACGCGAAAGAGGGGTGGGTGGACGTCGACAAGTATACGCTCGTTTCAAAGAAATATCCGAATATAGTGTCGTTCGGCGACGTTTCCGCATTGCCTACCAGCAAGACTTCCGCCGCGATACGCAAGCAGGTTCCCGTCGCCGTAAACAATCTGATCTGCCTGATGGAGGGGCGCGAACCTTCGGCGAAGTACGACGGATACGCCGCATGCCCCATTGTCACGGATTACGGGCACGTCCTTCTCTGCGAATTCGACTACGACAAAAAGCCGAAGATAAGTTTTCCGCTCTCGCTCTTGGACATGTCCAGAGAGCGCCGCATTGCGTGGTTTCTGAAGGTGTACGCGTTAAAGCCGATGTATTTTTACGGAATGCTCAACGGCTTGGCGTGAGTTTTTTTGCTAAAATGTTCTGCGGCGTATAGGGGCGGGGCGTCTTTTTTCATGTCCGCCTTTGCGCGCCGTTTTTTTGCGGAGATTTTTTCTTGCGCGCGCGGTTTGCGCGCCGGCTTCAAGGTTTGCGTTTGCCGTCGGGGGTCTGGAGGCGCCGGGGGAGCGAAAGTCTTGCCGCGAATCGGGAAAGCTTTTCTTATTGTTTTAAAATAAAGGGATTGTTGGAATTGCCCGAATACGGTTTTACTGCTTGCGATAGTTGATTATAAGGCTTCCCTTTTTCAAAACCAACTCGTTTTCCGTCAATTTTTCAATGGCAAAGGCATCTGTAAAAGAAATGGTCGTATGATTGCCAATGCTTTTTCCGGAAAGGAATAGCGTATTGCCTTTCCTTTCCCATTTTTCATATTGCAAAGTCGCCATATTGATAGAGGAGGCCTTTCCGCCTCTCTCCAAATTTACACCTTGCGCCTGATTTTCCATTCCGGGAACAGGCTCAATCCATTTTCCCTCGACGCTGTCGACGCTGCATGCGGCAAACGCAACAGCCATAAGGGCGCATGCGCTTTTGAAAACAATTTTTGCGGCCATAAATCTTGCGGCGTTCGGGGAGGGGCAGTTCGACTTTATAGTTTGGATTAAGGGCGGCTTTAGGCCATCTTTAGGAGCGCGTCGCGTCCGCTCATTCCGATTTTTACGCCCAGCCGTTCGGCGGCGCGGCTGACGGCGACTACCGGCTTTTCAAGCATGTCGGAATGGGAGGATACCCCCGTGACTATTGCGAGGGCGTCTCCGATTTTGTCCGCGGTTTCCACCTTCAGGTAGGCGCATGCCAGCATTCCCCTCTTTCCGCGAATCGCCAGCAGGGAGGCTTTTTGAGTGGGAATGGAGTACCCTTCAAATGCGTTGGAATCTATTTCAATCCTGTCCATGGTTCGACCATGCTTTTTTTTCGCGCGCCGTTGGCAACCGTTTTTTTGGCGAATTTATTTTTTGGGGGCTGGATTTTTTGCTTTTTTTTAAACGGGATAGGCGTTAAGCTCGCCGGATATGAAAACGTTTTGGATTTTTGCGGCGTTGTCGTCGATTGTATTGAGCTCGTGTTGTTGCGGCTGCGCCGGTACCGGCGCAGAGGCTTCGGATTCGCCGTCCGCGCAGGCGGCGTCGGAAAACTTTTCAAAGGCCGCCGACCGCCTTGCGGACACCGCGTGGCGCCCCGTGTTCCTCATCGACAGGGAGGGCGCGAAAATGCCTCCGGAAGATTCGCAGGACGCTGTGAGATTGCAAATCTCCAAGGACATGCGCGTCAACGGCTATTCCGGCGACAACCTGTTCGGGGGCGAGCTTGCCGTTTTGGATTCCGGATTTTTCAAAATCAACAAAATGTACTCCACGCGCCGCGCGGGGCCGTACGGGCTTTACGAGTATAAGTTTTTGTCGGCTCTGGGGCGGGCGGACAGATTTGAGCTTTCGGGGGATACACTCAAACTCTTCAACGGGCAAACTCTGCTTTTGGAGTTCAAGAAAATGGAGTTTAAGAGAGAGGCGAAGTAGCCGCATGGCGTCCGAACGGGTGACAGTTTGCGCTTCGCTGCGTGTAAAGAAGGACGGCTTGGAGGCGTTTATTGAGGCCGCAAAGAAGGTCGCGCAGCTCTCCCGCGGGGAGCGGGGCTGCCTGCGATACGACTTTCTCCGCGACGTCATGGACTCGCAAAAGTTCTGCTTTGTCGAGGTCTATTCCGACGCCGGCGCGTTTGCCGCCCACCGGGCCATGCCGTATATGGAGGAGTTCCGCCGCGCGCGCGAACTCGCCGTGGAGGAGTATCTCGGCGTCAGCGAGCTTAGGGAGACGCTCGCGCGTTAGGCGAATCGCCCGGCCGGCGAAAACGGGAGTTTGGGCGGCGCATTTAAATAAAATAACAAACGGGAAAATATATCACACAATAATAAATAAAGGAGCTATATAATATGTCATTCGCATTAAGATTCAAACTCAGCGCCATGATGTTCCTTCAGTTCATGCTGGTTGCGACGTTTTGGGTACAGCTGTCCAGCTACTTGGACAACATGAAGGTTACGGGCGTGATGTTCTCGCTCATAATGTCCACGATGGCGATAGGCTCCGTGTTTTCTCCGCTGGTGGGCATGTTTGCCGACCGCGTGGCCAACAGCGAAAAAGTCCTTGCGGCGCTCAACGGGCTTGTCGCGCTGCTTTTGATTCTCGCGTTTTTCACCGCGGATCCGACCATGATTTTCGTGTGGCTCGTCCTCGCCATGTGCGCCTACATGCCGACTTGGGGGCTGACTTCGTCGATTGCGATGGCCAACAGCACGGCCGAGGCGTTCCCGCTCATTCGCGTGTTCGGCTCTCTCGGCTGGGTGTGCGCGGCTGTGTTCGCGCTCGGCGCAAAGGCGCTTTTCAACGAGTCGATAGACGGCACGAGCATTCCCCTGGCGTGCGCGGCGGGAGTCGCCGCGTTTTCGGCGGCATTTGCGCTCTTCCTTCCCGCGACTCCGCCCAAAGCTAAGGGCGAGCCCATGTCGGTGACCGACGCGCTCGGCCTGCGCGCCTTCGGCATGCTCAAAGACAGAAACATCGCGATCTTTATGGCGTGCGTCGTGGTTTGGACGGTGGCGTTTACGATCTACTGGATGTACGGCTCCTTCTTGGCGTCCCTCGGCGTAAAGAATATCACCCCGACTCTCAATGTCGGACAGATTTCCGAGCTTGCCTTCATGGTGTCGATTCCCGTCGCCATAAAATTTCTCGGTTTCAAGACCACAATGGCATTGGGAATACTGGCGATGTTCCTGCGCTATCTGATGAGCGCGTTTGCCCCCGAAGCCCACGGTTTGTACTGGGGGGCGATTGCGGTGCACGGGGCCATATTCGGCTACTTCTTTGTCGCGGCGCAAATGTACATAGACAAGAAGGCGCCCGCCGACATAAAGGCGCAGGGGCAGGGGCTTTACTTCTTCTTTTACGGGGTCGCCCAAATTGTGGGAACGTTCTTCTCCACGTGGCTGATAGACGTCAACACGGCCTCCGCGGCCGGGGCGCAGGCGGCGACGAACTGGCAGGGCGTATTCTTCGTGGAGGCGGCGATATCCGGCGCGCTACTGTTGGCGTTCCTGCTGTTCTTTAAGAACGACGTGAAGGAAAGCGCATAGCGCGTGCGGCGTCGGAGTCCGACCCAAACCTCGAAAATCCGCCGGAATGCCCGGCGGATTTTTTGTATTTTTTGATGGGCGGAGAGTCGGTTTGGCGGGCGGAAATTTGATTATTGCCGGTCTCCGAACGTGAGACGGGAAGGCTTTTTATGCGCACCGCAAAATTCGCCTTCCATACGGATTGCAAGTTCCGAAATGCAAACGCGAAAAACGCCGTCGCGCACATTCGCGGAGTGCCCGCATTGCCTACCGCCCGTTAAAAAACGCCTTTGCGCCATATGCAAACGCCGGGCGAGTATAACGAGCGCAAACGCCGTTGCTAATCCCGCCGCGCACGCTGCCGTAAATATTACCGCAAACGCCGGGCGCGAATCCTACCGTAAATGTCTTCGCGAATACGGTTGAAATTCTCGTCGCGCATGTTGTCTATCGCCCGCACCTCGCCGTAAATATTACCAAACGCCGCCGCAAATATTGCCACACGCATCCGTCCGAGCGGGCGGAACATTCGAATGGGGGGGACGCGCCGGGTGCGAATCCTATCGCAAGTGTCTTCGCGAATACGGTTGAAATTTTCGTCGTGCACGCTGCCTATCGCCCGCACCTCGCTGTAAATATTACCTCAAACGCCGCCGCACACATTTTGGTAAAGCCCGCATTGCCTACCGTCCGCTAAAAAAACGCCTTTGCGCCATACGCAAACGCTGGCGAATACATCGAGCGCAAACGCCGTTGCGAACCCCGCCGCATATGCTGCCGTAAATATTACCGCAAACGCCGTTGCGAACCCCGCCGCGCACGCCGCCGCAAATATTGCCGCACGCGTCCGTCTGAGCGGGCGGAACGCTCGAATGGGGGGGCGCGCCGGGCGCGACCGCACTTTTAAATTTCTGAAATTCGCGCGCGGCTATTGCCGGTTTTTGCGCGTGCGGCGGGAAAACTTTTTATGCGCGCGGCTATTTGAAAGTTTTTTCAAGTTTTTCGGCGTAGGAGCGGCCGGGAGTCGGATATAGGTATTTCGACAAAAACATGTCGAAACGCGTCTTGTTTGAGCCGAAGTTTGCGATTTTGAAACCGTCCTTTGAGGCGGGCAGATAAACGAGGTCGATCTGCGGAGTTTGCCCGTCTTTCAGGCGGTTAAAAATCAGGATTTGCACATTGCCGGCGTCCAACAGGCAGAGGTATTTTTTTCTCCACGAAAAGTATTCGCCGAGAGCCGATTTGCGCTGGGCATCGTCCATTGTCAGGTATTGGGCGGAAAATTTTTCCCGGCTTTTTGGGGTCATAAATTTTGCGTAGTCTTCAAGCTTGTAGGAAAAGAACAGCTCTTGGGCGTCGTGGTAGAATTTTGCCGCGGGGAGGTTTTCGATTCCAGGTGCGGCCTTTATCTCTTCCGCAATGCCGCTGTTGCAAAAGCGCGCCGCGGGAAGGAGCGCGCCGGAGCGGGGGTCGCGCGGAAGTTTTATATTTGCGGCCTCCTCCGCGCGCGGATTGGCGAACGCCGCGCTGTCGGCCAGCAGGCCTACGAGCGGATCGTTGACTTTGAGGTTCCACTTAAGTCCGCTTGGCGTCCGCTTGAATACAAACGCGTTCATTCCCCTGCGGAACTTCTTTGAGGCGGGTTTGAATGGGGCAATGTACGAGTCGAACACGCGCGCGATTGCGGGGGCGGAAGCGTCGGACGAATCTGACACGCCGAGCATTTTCAGCAGCTTGGCGGCCTTGCGCGCGTCGCCGGGGTCTGACAGGCATGAAGAGAGCGTTTCAAAATCTCCGGCTTTTGCGGCGGCGCAGGCGCGGTCGAGCAATGCGGATATTTGTTCGCGCGCCTCTTCTCCGTTCGCAGCCGCAATTTCGGCGCAGGCAAATTTCCCCCGTTCGCCGCCTTGCGCGCCGGAATCGGCGACTACGTTTTCGCCGTCTATTTCAAACACGACGGGAAATCGAGCGAGCCTTTCGCCGCTTTGCGAAAAGGCGAATGCCGCGCAACATAGTAGGGCTGCGGAAAGGAGAATCTTTTTCATGCGTTTTGGCTTTGATGAATTGCGCGCCGCCTGCCGCGGCGTTCAACCGCCGTCCGGCGCGTCTTTTGCGATTGGCGTTTCCGGCAAAAAAACGTTTACATCGGCGGCGCTTATGTGCGAATTGCTTATGTTTGAATTGCGCTTTCTTCAAGAAAAAAGCGCGGGCGCGTCTCATTTGTTCGGTGTTATCATGGCGCGGCGCGTCTGTTTGGAGCGGGTGCGGGGATTTTTGCCCATGCGGGACTTGGCGCGCCGCGCGGTTAACATGCCCGGAGTTTATATGTCAAGGATTGGCGTAGAGAAATTTGTCCTTTCGGAGTGGGAAGAATGTCGGCGGTTGCGCGCATGTTGTCCGCGCCGATTTGATTCGCCGTTACCGGCAGGCTCACCGGGCGTGTCGGACGTCGTTTGCGAAAAATGCTATCGGAACCGTCACAGTTTCGGCGCGTCGTGCGCGTCGGAATTTTTTTAACATTTTGCGGGTTATTATAAATGGCGTGCCCGTTGAACAAATGGAGAGCCCGTTAAATAAATGGCGGATTTGTTAAAGAAGGGTAGGGGATTTTCGGAAGATTGAAAAAACGCGCTTGTATTTTTTTATCGTCCGGATTTGCCGTTTGGGAGATTCGTTAAGGGATTTCGAAAAATATCTGGGAATGTCGGCGGTCGCAGGGAGTGTGCGAATGCGCAAGGGGAAGGGCGGGCGGCCATTGAGGCTTGCCGAAGCTTGTAAACGCGCGTTTTGAGTTTTGAAGAAAGAGGGAGCCGTTATGTCTTGACTCGCGCGCGCCGTTTAAGAAAAATAAAAATATGAGAAACGCATTTTGCATAATGGCATTGGCGGCGGCGCTTTGCGCGCCCGCCGGTTTGTACGCGGATTCCGTTTCCGCCAACGGAGCCGTCGACGCGTCGCAGACGCGCGCGGCATGGATGAGCGGAAAGTTCGGAGTGATGGTCCACTGGCTCTTTCTAAAGTACGACGGCGGAGATTCCGGCAAAATAAACGAAATTGCCGACGCCTTCGACCTCGACGCGTTTATGCGCGATTTCGACGCCACCGGCGCGGAATGGCTCATCTTCACGATAGGCCAAAATACGGGAGCCTACGCGAGCCCCAATGCGGCTCTGGAAAAGTACTGCGGTCCCGGTCACACGTCGAAGCGCGACATCGTTTTGGAAATTGCCAAAGAGGTGAAGAAGCGCGGCAAGAAGTTCATAGCGTATCTGCCCTGCGAAGTCCGCGGTAACAAGAGCGTTCGGGAGGGGTTCGCGTGGAACGACGATACGGCCGACCCGAAAGCGGAGTTCCAAAAGCGCTATACCGAAGTTGTGCGCGAGTGGGCGTTGCGCTTGGGCGCAAATTGCGACGGCTGGTGGTTTGACGGCTGCTACGACTACGTGTTTGCAAACGGTTTGGACTGGGATTTGTGGCGTTCGGCGTACTGCGCCGGAAACCCGAATGCGATTGCGACGTTCAATCCCGGAATCGTGCGCGACAGCGGATTCAAAGTGGGTTCGCAGAGGCGTCCCGACACGGCGCACCCCGTAATGCCCGACCACGACTATCTCGCCGGCGAAGTGGTCGTCTTGGTTGACGGCAAAATCCGCTTTTCGCTCAAGGACAACTCCAAGACATTCATGCCGTTCTCCGCGGTCGTTCCCGGAACGCGCTGCCTGTATCACGCGCTCCTGCCCATCGATTCCTTTTGGGGCGGATATTCCCCGTGGCCGAAGTGGGTGAACGCGCCGTTCAAAGAATTGAAATCCCGCGTTCCCGGAAAAATACAGGATCCCGTGTACTCGCGCGAAGAGCTGTATCCGTTTTACCGCGACTTTGCTGGAGTCGGCGGCGCGGTGACGTTCAATCTCGGAATAACCGCGGACGGGCGTCTTAGCGCTCCTTCCGTGGAGCTGGTGCGCTCGCTGAAAAAATAGGGCGGCAAATCGGGCGCATGAAAAATGCGAAGGCCGGCGGAAAATTTTTTCCGCCGTTTTTTTGTATGCGACAATGCTTGAAGCGCAATTTTGGAAACGGGATATTGCGGGAAATGGCGGAAGTCGTCAGGATATATAAACGAATTGCGCGCGGATTTTGGAACTGATTTGGAGCCGGAAAAACTTTTTTGCCCGCATGCCGAATGAAGCGGGATTTGGAGCCGGTTTTCGGAGGCGCTCCTTTCCCTGCCGATAATTCCGCCGTTTGCGTCTGGCGGAATGTCTGCAAAAATTTTTACTTCGGGCGGGGCGTTTGAAATATTCTTGACGCGCGCCGCGCGCGAAAATAAGTTTCGAGATATGAAAGGCAAATTGTTTATTGCAGTTGTTTCAACCACGATTTTTTGCGCGGCGCAGAGCTTCGCATACAACTTCCTCTTTACGGCGCATTCCAAAGGGGGACAGGTGAGCCTCGTCAACGGAAACGGCGAAATCGTCTGGACTATAAACGCCAAACATCCGCAGCGCGCCGACGTCTCCCCGGACGGGAAGTCGATTTTCATAAGCGAAAGCCACGGCGCAAAGATGGTGGACAAACAGTCCAAGAAAATTCTTTGGGAGTATGTGACTCCGAAAGTCAAATGGGACGGAGAGGACGCGCAGAAAGTCAAAAAGGGCGACACTGTGTGGCTCGAAAATCCCGTCGCCCAGATCTTGGAAGACGGCAGATTTCTCGTGGGGAACGAGGGAAAAACGTCGCTCATCGAGATAAATTCCAAGGGCGAGGAGCTTAAGCGCATAGTTTCCGAGTCGCTCCGGCGCGTCCGCCACGGAGAGTTCCGCCTGGCCAGCAAGACGCCTGCGGGCACGTATCTGTTTCCCCTGTTGGAATCGTCGCTTCTCACCGAGTACGACGCCGACGGAAACCAGATTTTGCGCATAAAGACCAACGGCGGAGTTGTCGGCGCGCAGAGGCTTGCCAACGGCGACATTCTTGCGGGCGGATTTTTCGGCGTCGCCATATTCAACCGCAAGGGGGAAATGGTTTGGAACTTTTCCGCCGAGGAGTTGAAGAGGGAGTCCAAGGCCAAATCGCAAATCATAATCTGCGATGTCAAGGAGCTTCCCAACGGCAATATACTGTGCTCGACCTACGCCGGCAAGGACATGCCCGACATCATGGAGATAACCAAAGACAAAAAGGTGGTTAGGATTCTCGACTATCCGGAAATCACCCATTTTTCCGCACTCCAGATTCTCGACGACGACTTCAAGCCGATAAAGGGGAAGTAAAATTTCTTCCGCGCGGCTTTCGTTTTATTCGCGCGGTTTTCTTTCCGCTTCCTCCCGCATGCGCGGCAAATGCTTTTGCCGCACGGCGTGCGGCGGGAGTGCGGGCGCAGGTGCGATGTTGCACTGAGCGATGTTGTAGTGTGCGGTGTGCGGGCGGCATTGCGTGGAGCGGAACTGCCGCCGTCCTTTTGTTTTTTCGCAGTTCTTTCGTCATAAGATGCGCGCGCAATGATTGCGCAAAAAAAATCGCGCGCGGGTGTCGCGCGGAAAGATTGGTCGGGAGAGTTTGGCGTGGGAATCGAGCGGGAGAAATTGGCGTTTGCAGCCGGAAAACGTTTGCGCGCGCAATTTACATTTTGTTGTCTTGCGCGCACAAAAGATTTTTTGCGCGTTCGGTAAAATTTTTTGTCGGGGAAGTTTTGCGCGCCGATAGCGTCCGAATCCGGCTTGCGTCGAGATGCCGGCTATTTGCGGCGGCGAGGCGGGGCGCGCTTGCACGGGGTGGGCGTGTGCTTGTATGGGGCGGACGCGCGCTTGTCAGTGTTCGTTTTGCAAAAATGCAATCCGCGTTGCGGCGCGAGGCTGTGCGGGTTGGAATACGTCTAATGCGCGTATTTGAGGGTTGCCGGATTTTTTTTTTGCGTCCCGGATTGGCGCGCACAGTCTGAGTGCGGTTTACAATGATATTCGTGGTCACGCGTTTCTTCGGGAAATCGGCGCGCAAAAGTTTTCCCAACTTCGGAAATGTTTTGTTTAAATTTTTCAACCGATAAGGCGCGCGGCGCATCGATGAATTTTATTTTAGATTTTCAATGATTTAATATAACTATTTGATAACTAAATTATTAGATAAGTGTTTAAGAAATGGAAATAGCGATTAGCAACCGTGTGAATTGCATCGTCTTACGAAACTGTGTTGTCAAATGGCTCTTTCGTTCGCAAAGTTATTACTTTTTATTGGAATATATTTTTTTCGACATGATATTCAAAAAGGAGTCTCTAACGAATGTATGTAAGAGGCTTTGATTTACTAACAGTGCAAATTTTATTTTCTCAAATAACGATAAACCGCATTGGATATATCAGCCATTATTTTGGCGTTATCATCGTCAGATTCGCGGGAATCCTTTATCAAGACAACAATGTAGCATTTCTCTCCGTTGGGAAGATAAATCACTCCGGCATCAGCCTCGCTTATCTGTATTCCGTCGGCAGTGCGGTCGGAATGTCCTGTCTTATGTCCGAACTTGATATCATGAGGTAAGCCTGCTATTAGTTTATTTTTACCCGACACGCAATTGAGCATAGATGTCTCTAAAAATGTAAAATGCTCTTTTGCCAAGAGGTTCTCTGCATAAATCTTCTTTAACAATTGTGCGACGGCTAACGGCGTGCTCCAGTTGTTGTAACATCGCATAATGTCCGTATGCATACTTTCCTCTGTTTCCGTGAAGTTCATTTCCTTTATTCCGATAGACTTTATGTATGAGTTCACTTTATTGATACCGCCGACAAACCTTATCAACCAATCGCATGTATTGTTGTCGCTAATCTTGACTGTGTAGTCTATTATGTCTCTATAGGATATGCGAATACCTTGATCGGGATATTTATCCCTCAACGGGCTATACGTATGTTTCAGCATTTCTTTCTGCTCGATGTACGCCTTCGTATCCAACGGGATATTCTCGTTTTCCATCTTTTTTAGAGCCGTCACTGCAACGTGAAGTTTGAATACGCTCATAGTTGGATATTTATCATCATTGGCAATGGTAAAGATACCGTCATTATGAATAACTGCCACACCAACGGAAGCCTGTTTTTCCTTAATGATCTTTTCTATATCCTGAGCCATGTTTTGTCCGAATGCCATGATGCTACAATAACAAGAGAACGTTATTGATAGTATTATTTTCGTCATGTTCATGTTTAATATATTGCAAATCAAGGAGTGTAAATGCGCAAGAATCCATGTTGCTGTTCGTTTATTTTACAAAAAACGGAATAAAATTGGGAATGAGCTTCGCGCTTTTGCCTGCTTTCGGGGAAACTCCGCATCGAAGCGTTTCGAGCCGCAGCAGGCGCGGATTGATTGGCGAAGTTACGTTTTCTTTGTATCCGCGCGCCGAAATTTTTGCGGAGATTTCATTCGCGATGCGCGGCCGGGCGTTCGAAAATTAAAGAGCTTTTAAATTTTCAAAGTCCGCCTTGATTCCCTTTTGGAATATTTTGTCCGAATCGGCTAAAGCGATTTCGAGTAGAAAAAGCAAGGGTCGCCGGGGACGTAGTAGTCCTTCAAAACGGCTTCCAATTCGTAGCCGCGTTTTTCGTAAAATTTGTGCGTGGGAATGTATTGTTCGCGTCCGGCGGTTTGCAGGAAAATTTTACGCCCGCCGCGCGCGGCGATGTCCTCTTCGATTTTTGCGATGAGCTTCTTGCCCGTTCCGCCGCCGCGCAGGGAATTGTCGACCGCCAGCCAATATATGTAGTACGAGCCCACCGTGCACGGGATTATTCCGTAGCAGGCGTATCCGGCGACCCGCCCGCCGGCTTCGGCAAAGAGAAACAGGTAGTCCCCGCTTTCCGGCGGCAGCTTCATTGCGTGCATGAGGTTGTCGACCGCCCTGTCTATTTCGTCGGGCGCCTCCTCAAAGAATCCCGACGATTTCATTATGCGGCGCACGGCGTCGGCGTCATTTGCGCGGGGAACGTTTCTGAATTTTATCTCCAAATGGTCGTCCATATTTGCAGTTCGTTTGTTATTTTTTTGAGGGTGCGGCTCTAATGGGAAATTGTTTTTTTAATAACCGTCGGGCGCGCCCGGCGTCCCATATTCTGTCAATAAAGTTTTAATAAAATTTCCCGGCCGCGCAAAATGCGGGATTGCATTTCCCATTCTCCATTTTTCGTTTTTGCCGTTCTATGGGCGCGGATTTACATTCTGTCCGGCCGCATTGCGAGTCAAGCAAAATGGCCCCCGTTTCCGTCTGGAGCCCGCGGCGCAGAAAATACTTTAAAAAATAAACCGGGCCCCCATACTTTAAAGCATGGAAAAAGACATGAAAAATAAGGTCGCCTTCGTGAGCGGGGCGGGCAGGGGCATAGGCAGGGAAATCGCGCTTGAGCTTGCCGCGCGCGGTTGTACGGTTTTGTGCGCCAGCAAGAACGCGTCTTCGTGCGGCAAAACGGCAGAAGATATTTCCGCCGCGGGGCTGTCGGCGGAGGCCTTCGCCCTGGACGTGTCCGACCCTGCGGAAGTCAGGGACGTCTGCGCGCTGATTCTGAAGAAATACGAGGCCGTTGACATCATTGTGAACAACGCCGGCATTACGCGCGATAATCTGATAATGCGCATGAGCGATCAGGAGTGGCGCGACGTAATCTCCACAAATCTCGACTCCTGTTTTTATGTCGTCCGCAATTTGGTTCGCGCCATGATGCAGAAGCGTTGGGGGCGTATAATCAACATATCCTCCGTCTCCGGGCAGTACGGCAATGCAGGACAGGCCAATTATTCGGCGGCCAAGGCGGGAATCATAGGCTTTACAAAGACCCTCGCCCGCGAGCTTGCTTCGCGCGGGATAACCGTCAACGCCATAGCTCCGGGCTTCATAGAGACGGACATGACCGCGGTATTGCCGAAAAACATTGTCGATGCGCTCATGGTCAACATTCCCCTGAAGAAGATGGGGCGGACTTCCGACATAGCCAAGGCGTGCGCGTTTCTGGCTTCAGACGACGCCGCGTACATAACCGGCCAGGTGCTGGCCGTCAACGGCGGGCTCGGAATGTAGCCGGCGTCGGCCGATTTTCATGAAGATACTAAAGGCATGGTGGCATGAGAGCTGTACGGTGTGCGTGTCGCTCTCGCAGGATTGCGACGGTGTCGCTCCGCTGACGGTGGAGTCGGAGTATCCCGTAGCGTCCTATTCGGTGGAGCGCGCGCCCGTGCGGCTTTTTGCGAAGTATTGCGCGTACTATATGGAGGGCGGGTTCGTGCATTTCGTGCTCGATGCCGGAAACTTCGACAACGTGTCTTTGGACAATGCCGAGTACTATCTGTGCGGCTCCTTCAACGGCTGGGGCGCGGCGGCGGGGGATCCCGCGTGGAAGATGGGGCCCGGTCGCACGGCGTCCGAACTTGAGCTCAAGGTCGACAAATCCCTCGTGCGCCTGTCGCACGGCGGGGCGCTGTTCAAGTTTGCCACGGCCGACGGCCGCTGGCTGGATCCGCGGGCGGATTGCCCGAATGCGGAGCGCGACGGCGGGGGCAATCTGAACTTC
The DNA here is from genome assembly GCA_003343565.1 of Verrucomicrobiota bacterium. Classification (GTDB taxonomy): domain Bacteria; phylum Verrucomicrobiota; class Verrucomicrobiia; order Opitutales; family Intestinicryptomonadaceae; genus Merdousia. Next base: position 18,248 of record QALA01000046.1, read on the forward strand.
CGCCTAAGCTCCAAATGTACGGGGCGCAATTTGTTCTTCATAAAGTTTTGCGATTTGCCCGACATACGGACAAAAATTTTCGTCCGCCTTGACAACTCGCGCTGCCCGGTCAACGTGTCGGAGTTTCTGCATCAGATATACTCGCACAAGAGGCTGGGCGCTTACGACGCGGGCGGGGTGACGGAATTTTCCATATTCGCCCCCCGCGCGCAGCTTGCCGCCGTTGCGTGGTCGGCTCCCGATTCTCCTGAGCAAAAGCACATACTTACCGCCTCCTCTTCCGACGGCGCCGTTTGGACGGCGCGCGCCGGAGCGGACTTGCGCGGCTGCCGCTACTGTTGGCATATTCTCGGCGTCAATATAGACGCGGGCACGGACTTCAATTCCAAGTTTCCCGTCGCGGATCCCTATGCGAACGCCATGCTCTCTTCGGAGGGGCCGTCGATAGTTGTCTACGACGAGGATTTGCCCAAGCCGCGGTGCGCGCACACGCCTCCGCCGTGGTGCGACATTGTGATAATGGAGGCCCACATTCGGGATTTGCTGGCGAAGGCCGAAGCGTCGTCTCTCAGTCCGGACGAGCGCGAAGGATTTTCCGGCCTGGCCAAATGGCTGTCGTCGCCGGACTGCTACATTCGCCGCGCCGGCGTCAACTGCGTCGAGCTTCAGCCGATTCACGAGTTTACCGCCCGCCGAAAGGGGGACTACGAATGGGGCTACATGCCGGTAAACTGGTTTTCGCCCTCAAGCTCTTACGCCTCGAATCCGTCGGAGGCCTCCCAGGTGCGCGAGTTCGCCGAGCTGGTCGAGGCGTTTCACAAGGCCGGCGTTTCCGTCATATTGGACGTGGTCTACAACCATTTCGGCGACCCGAACTTCCTTTTGAAAATCGACAAGGAATACTATTTCGAGATGTCTCCGGACGGCCGGCTTGTAAATTACAGCGGCTGCGGAAACGACTTTCGCGCCCGCTCTCCCATGGCTTTGCGCATGATTGTCGACAGCCTGAAGCGAATGCTTGTCAATTACGGAGTGGACGGATTCCGCTTCGATTTGGCCGAGCTAATCGGCGTGGAGGCCTTGCGGGAAATAGAGGTCGAGCTGAAGAAGGTCAAGCCCTCCGTAATTTTGATAGCCGAGCCGTGGAGTTTTCGCGGGCACATTGCCCGCCAGTTGCGCGATACGGGATTCAGCTCGTGGAACGACGGGTTCCGCGAATACGCGTTCGGGTTTGTCGGCGGCGGCGGAGATTTTGAAGGCTTTAAGTATTTCATGCGGGGCAGCCTGGGGGGCGTTGCGAAATGGCCCGCCCAGACTGTAAACTATGTCGAGAGCCACGACGACATGTGCCTTTTCGACAGGCTCTGCGGCGACAGACGGCAGTTCCCTTCGATTGACGACGTGCGGAAATTTAAGATGGCGTATGCGATGACCCTCGTTGCTCCGGGCATTCCGATGCTCGCCGAGGGCTTTGACTTGCTGCGCACAAAGGGCGGTAAGAACAACACATACAAGGACGGCGAGGCGAACGCCGTCGATTACCGCAGGGGGGAGAGCTTTACCGGCGAGCGCGCGTGGCTGCGGGCTTTTGTGCGCTTCCGCCTTTCCGGCCTTGCCCGCGCGCTGCGGCTGCACTGCGCTCCGCGCGAATCGTATTTCAGATTTTTCTCCGATTCCGGCGCGAAGGCCTACGGGGCGATGTTCAATGCGGATTCTTCCGGAGACTGCCGCAGGGTTCTTGCGGCGTTCAATCCGTCGAAGGATTTTGTCCGCCTGGAAGTCGGCGATTTGGGCGGCTTTGTCCAGATTGCCGACATAGACAGATTCGACGTCCGCGGACTGGAGGATTCCGCCTGCGTTTCTTCCGGCGCGCTCGAAATGCCGCCGCTTTCTTTTGCGCTGTTTGTATCGGAACGTTGAGTCGGCCGCATCTTTGTTTGCCTGTTTGTCCGATTGCCGGGGCGTCGGCGTCCGCGTCGGCGTAGGCTCCCATGTTCGCGTTGGTGTCGGTGTTGGCGTTCGCTTTTTTCGCGTTCCTTTTTGCAAGGCGCGCGCGGCTTTGGCAGTGCGGGTGTGGGCGCGTCTATTTCGCTTGCCTATTTTTTTCGCGCGCTTTTTTGCGTGTCGATTGCCGCGTTAAAATCCGCGGTTTCGGCGCGCATTGTACCGTGAAGTTTGATTTGGAAAAAGTGAAGCGGGGTTCGGGAAAAAGGCTTTCGAAATGGCTGTTGCAAGGGGCGTTCGGGGAGGTCGCAAGGCGGTTGCAACCTCCGTTAAAATCGGAAATCATGCGCGGCGGGACGCCGCACAGATTTATTCGCTCGCTCCGTCCAATTTCGTTGACTTTGCTCAATCCGGGGAAAATTCAAACTCCTCGGCGATAATCAAGTTGTCGGAGCAGGCGAAGGCGGGCGGATTGTCGGACACCTTTGTTCCGGGCGCCGCTCCCCCCGCCGGACCGCCGACTTTCGCGCGCCATATCGTGAGTTTTCCGCCGTCGACTTGCGCAAACGCGCCGGGAAACGGCCTGCTTATTCCGCGCACGAGATTGAACGTTTCGCGCGCGGTTTTTGAGAAGTCTATGAGGCCGTCGGCGGGCGTGCGCCTGCCGTAGTAGGAGGCCTTCGATTCGTCCTGCTTTTTGAGCGCGGGATTGCCCTCCAACAGGGATTCCAGCGCGCCGTCGAGCACGCGCACGGCCGCCGCCGCTATTCTCGGCTGTATGTCCGACACGTATTCTTCGTCGGAAAATTCGACCTTCTCCTGCGCCACTATGTCTCCCGTGTCGAACTTTTTTTCCAGAACGTGCAGCGAGACCCCGCAGTGGTTTTCCCCGTTTATTATCGACCAGTTGAGAGGGGCCCGCCCCCTGTATGCCGGCAGATATGAGCCGTGCATGTTGTACGCACCAAGCCTTGCCTGCGAAAATATTTCCTCCGGAATCAGGTTGCGGTAGTAGAGCGAGAGAATCAGGTCGGGCTTGAGGTACTTTACCTTTCTGAACCACTTTTCGGTTTTTAGAGTCGGCGGCTTGAATACGGGAATGGAATTTTTGGCCGCGAGCTCTTCCGGAGTTTCGAACCAGCGGGTTTCGTGGGCGTCCGCATCGTGGGTAAATACGGCAACGACATTGCAGCCCCTGTCCAACAGGAGCTTCAGGCATTTGTATCCCACGTCGCTAAAGCCGAAAAATATTATGCGAACCTGCGTGTTCATGGGTCGTAAAATTCGTCAGTCCTTTGCGTTGCCGTCGAAACCCACGGTCTCGCGGAGTATGTACTTCGGGCGTGCCTGAACTACTTGGTATATGCGGCCGACGTACTCGCCTATCAGGCCTATTCCGATCAGCGTCATGCTCACGAGAAAGAAGAGCATTGCAAACAGCGTAAACACGCCCTCCGCCTCCGCTCCCATGAAGAATCGCCTGTACAGCAGTATGCTGACGAGCATGAACGAGCCGAACGCCGAGAGAAATCCGAAAATCGTAAAAATCTGGAGCGGCACGAGAGTGAATCCCGTTATGAGATCGAAGTTCAGGCGAATGAGCTTGTACAGGCTGTACTTGGAGTCCCCGGAGTGGCGCGCCGCATGCTCTACCTCTATTTCGTCCGGATTCGAGGCGAACGTGTAGGCCAGCGCGGGAATGAACATCGAGCGTTCGTTCGTGCTCAACACCGCCTTCACGACGTCCCGCGTATAGGCGCGCAGCATGCAGCCCTGGTCCTTCATGCGTATGTTCGTCATTTTGTCGCGCATGAAGTTTACGAGCTTGGAGGCGTATCTGCGCCCGAACGTGTCTTCGCGCTGCTTGCGGTATCCGCCGACCGCGTCGCAGCCCTCGTCTATGCGCTTGACGAGCTTTGCTATTTCTTCGGGGGGATTTTGCAAGTCGGCGTCTATGGTGACAATTATGTCTCCGGACGCCCGCTCGAACGCCGCGATAATCGCCGTGTGCTGGCCGAAGTTTCCGTTGAAGTCGACGAGGCGCGCAACGCCCGGACGCTCGGCGCAAAATTCGCGCAGTATCTCTCCGGAGTTGTCGCCGCTGCCGTCGTTTACGAATATGACCTCCCAGGGTCTGCCCATTTTGTCCATGGTCGCGCAGAGCCTGTCGAAGAGGGGGCGGAGATTGTTTTCCTCGTTGTATACCGGCACTACGACCGAAATTTCAACTGACATAGATTTTCCTTTTTTTAACGGGGATTTTATTATTTTTGGGGTATGAACGCGTTTTTTTAAGAAACGTTGTTGGGGGGAAAAAGGGGGAGGGAAGCGTCAGAATCCGAAGCGCGGGAATTCGCGCAGGGTGTGTCTGCCGCCGTACATGGTGTTTTCTTCGGCTATGCCGGAGTAGGCCATGCAAGAAAATATTATCGAACGCTTCATGAGCACGGAGCCGGGTTGCAGGACGGAATTGCAGCCGGCTTCCGCCTCGTCGCCGAGCAGCGCGCCGAGTTTGCGCAGCCCGGAATCCAGTCGGCCTTCGGGCGTATAAACCAATACGTTTCGCTTGTCGAGACGCAGGTTGGCGCATATGACCCCCGCGCCGAGGTGCGATTTGTTTCCAAGCACGGAGTCTCCCACATAATTGTAATGCGGGGTTTGCACGGCGTCGAGCAGGAGCGAATTTTTGTATTCGCAGGAGTTTCCCATGACGCAGCCCCTGCCCGTTATGACCTGCCCGCGCACAAAGCAGCCCACGCGCATTTCCGTATCCTCGCCTATCCATGCCGGCCCCCTGATGTGGGCGAACGGCGGAAGGATAGCCGACGGGTGAATGTAGACATCTCCCTCAATGCGCACTCCGGGGGGAATGTCGCTCTTGGATTCCAGCTTGGAGAAGTCCACCGACGCCAGCGCGGATTTTATTTCGCGCACCCATTCCCACGGAGCCGCGTCCGGTCGAAAGAATGCGGCAAAGCGTTTCAGCGATGGCGGAAGATTGAATAGTGTGTCGGCTCTCATTTTTGTGTCGGGCGCAATCCGCTTGCGGGATTTTGGCGATTATCCGGCAAAATTTAGTCCGATTTTTTGCCGCCTCAACAAAAAAATTTTCACGCCTGAAACTCCTGCGCAAATTTTCGGTGGATATTGTCGAACGATCCGTTGCTGAAAAATACGCACACCGGACGCCCGCCGCGCGAGGCCAGGCCTGCGGCGTCGTCGCGGAGGCGTTCCAGAAGGGCCGCGTTTGAGGCGAACGCAAAGATTTTTCCGGGGAACGCTTCGGCCATTGCGCGCGTGTCCATTCGGTTCTCCGGGGGGATTTTCGCCGCGTTTACCGCGCCCACGTAGGCCGCGTCCGCAAGGCAGAGGGACTGGGCAAATTCGCTTTGGAGCGCTTTGGTTTTTGCGGTGTTGCTCCTCGGCTCGAATGCGGCCAGTATTGCGCGGCCGGGATACTTCTGCCTCAGCGAGCGTATCGTGAGGGCGATGGCCGTCGGGTGGTGCCCGAAGTCCTCCACGGCGCATATCTGCGGAGTGTCCAGAATGACCTCCTGGCGGCGGCGCACGCCGCGGAAGTCCGCCAGCGACGACAAGTCCAACTCCAGCGGCGACGTTCCAAGTACTGCGGCCGTTCCCGCGCAGGCCATGGCGGCGTTGCGCGCATTGAACACGCCTTGCATCTTCCACTTTATCCGCTTGCTTCTTCCCCCGAACGACAGCGTGAAGGCCGACCAATCCCCCTGCTGTACGAAGTCGGAAATTCGCAAGTCGGCGGATTCTGCAAAGCCGGCCTTCATGACGCTTGTCCACGGCGCGGGTTCGAGGGAGGCGATGTTTTCGTCGTCCGCATTCTCGATTATAAGCCCGTCGGGAGGGACGATTCTGCGCACGTGGGTGAAGGTCCGCTTGACCTCGTAGAGGTCTCTGAATATGTCGGCGTGGTCGAATTCGAGATTGTTTACGGCGAGAATATGCGGGCGGTAGTGCAGAAACTTGCTGCGCTTGTCGAAGTACGCGGTGTCGTATTCGTCGCCCTCTATTACGAAGGGCGAGCCGGCGTCGAAGCCGCCGAGATTCGAGCCGCCTTCGGGAAGGTCGAACGGCACACCGCCTATGAGCCAGCCGGCGTCGACGCGGTTTGCGCGCATGAGATAGGCCGACAGCGACGTTGTTGTGGTCTTCCCGTGGGTTCCGGAAATTACGAGGCTCTTTCTTTTGCCTATTAAAAATTTTCCTATGAGTTCCGGCAGGCTAGTGTACTCGCATATGCGCGATCCAAGCACGAATTCCAGTTCCGGATTCATTCTGCTTACGGCGTTTCCGATTACGACCAGATCCGGAGAAAATTCCTCCAGCCTCTTTGGGTTCCAGCCTTCTGGGGCGGATAGGCCGGCGCGGGCGAGGGCGGATTTCATGGGCTCGTACATTCCGGAGTCGCTTCCGGATACTTCGTGTCCGAGGCGGCTCATGAGTATTGCCGCGTTTCCCGTGGCCGTTCCGCAAATTCCGATAAAAAATATTTTCATAAAGCGCGCGCGCATTATTTCCGCGCCTGCGCCGCCTTTGCAACGAAAAAAGCCCTGAGCTAGCGCCTTTATTTTCTTGAAGCGCGGCGCGGCCGGGAATAAAAGCGAAAAAATACTTTTTTATACTATACATATGCCGAAAGAGCCGCCAGAGATAAAAGTTCTACCGACGGACGTCGCAAGCAGGATTGCCGCGGGCGAAGTCATAGAGCGGCCGGCCAGCGCGCTGAAGGAGATGCTGGAAAATTCGATAGACGCGGGCGCCGAACGCGTCGAAATAGACTTTTCCAGAGGAGGCAAGTCATACATAAAAATCGCGGACGACGGCTGCGGAATGACCCGCTCCCAGGCTCTCGCCAGCCTCGAGCAGCACGCCACGAGCAAAATTGCCGGCGCGGACGACATATTCGCAATATCCACTTACGGGTTTCGCGGCGAAGCCGTTCCGTCGATTGCCAGCGTCAGCAGGTTCACCATGAGCACGCGCCCCCATTCGGCCGAGACGGGAACGAGGATAGACGTCGAGTCCGGCAGGGTGCTCGAAGTTCGGGAATGCGGAATGCCGTGCGGAACGGAGATTTTTGTGGAGAACCTCTTTTGCAGCGTTCCGGCGCGCAGAAAATTTCTCAAGAGCGACAACGTGGAAGCCTCCCACATCGTAAGGCTATGCAAGCTCTACGCGATGGCCCTGCCAAACCTGCGCCTGCGCTTGAGCGAAGATTCGAGGGAAATTTTCGCATCGGAGGGCGGGGTCGGCGTCATGGAGCGCATTCGCGCGATATACGGGGCGCCTATGGCCGACGCCATGATTGAGCTTCCGCAAACCGCTTCGCGCGGAATGTCGCTATGCGGCGCCGTGCTTAAACCGGGCGAATCTTTCGCCACCGGCCGCGGGATTTCGTTTTTCATAAATTCGCGCCCCGTCGATTGCAAGGCTGCGTTTTTGGCGCTGAAGGACGCGTATGCGCAGTTCGTTCCAAAGGGGCGTTATCCGGCGGCCTTTCTGTTTTTGGACATGAATCCGCGCGACGTGGACGTGAACGTCCACCCGGCAAAGCGCGAAGTCCGCCTGAAGGACGAGTTCGGCGTCAGGGACTTTATTTTAGGGGCGGTGTCCGACAGGCTCGCGCGCTACTGTCTCGAATTGCGGGAGGGGCGCGCGGACGCGGCTTCGGGCGGATTCGGCGGAATGGCGGCGTCGGTGTCGGCGTCGGCCGGCGGTTTCGCGTCGAAAGGCGGCGCGGATTTGGAGGGCGGCGGTTCGCCGCGTTTTTCTTCGAAATTTTCGCAGGAGACGCATTTGGGCAACACCTGTGCTGCGCGCGAATCCGGCGGAGATTTGAACGCCCCGCGCGGCGCGGAAGGCGGAAACTGCGAAGGCCTCGCCGGAGAGACGGAGGCGCCGCCCGACGGCGCCGGAGACGCTCGTTCGGACTTTCTAAAACCCGCCCTCAAGCCGGAAATACGCCCGCAGGAATCGTTCGGAACTCGCGTTCAACCGCGCGCCGTTGCCGATTTCCAGCCGAACGCACAGGCGCGCGCAGGCGGTTTGAGCCCGTGCGCCGGGTGGCGCCTGATAGGATTTTTCCAGCGCAAATACGCGCTTTACGAGACGGAGAAGTCGCTGGTTCTAATGTCGATTTCCGCCGCTTTGAAGCGCGTTGCCTACGCCAGAATAATGGGCGACGGGTTTGAGAAGGTCCCGTCGCAAAAATTGCTGATTCCGGCGAACCTGAATTTTGAGCGCGCGGATTCCGAATGCTTTGCCGCCAACTTGGAGGCGTTTGAAAATTGCGGATTTGAAATCGAGCAGTTCGGCAAAAATTTTTACAAGATTCTGTCCGTTCCGCCGTGGTTGGATTTCGCCGATGCGGAGAATTTTGTGCGCGACTTTGTGGAGGTCGCCCGCGAGGGGGGCGCTTCGCCGCGCGTCCGCTCGCTTTCGGCCGAGCATTTTGCGCGCTCCGCCGTGCGCAGAATAGGCGCGGCGGCCTTTGAGTGCACAGCGGAGCGCGCGTCCGCGCTGCTTTCGGATTTGATGAAATGCCCGTCGCATTTGACGTCTCCCGACGGCAAGCCGACTTTGCGCGAGCTGTCCGCCGCGGAACTGTCGCGCATGTTCGGCCGTTAAGGGGAAATGTGAACTGTCCGCCGTGCGCAGGATAGGCGCGCGGCTTTCGAGCGCACAGCAAAGCGCGCGTCCGCGTTGCTTTCAGATTGTGGGAAGGTGTGCCGCCCCGCATTTTTTTTAGTGTTTTTAACTGGATAGTTAAACGGGCGCGGCGGTATTTTTTTCAATCCGGACGTTGGGCTTTTCGCAAATGCGGATTTGATTTTGCAAGTTTGGTTTGTGCAGATATGGTTTCGGGCAACGCCGCTTTAGGCCGCATCGGTTTCGGAGTTTGCGGGTGGGGGAGCGGAGGCTGTTTGGGGGTGGGTAAAATATTTGTCTTCCAATGGGCTGCCTGCCGCGCGCAAAATGGGCGAGGCAAGCTTTGGGCGCGCGTCGGGACATGCGTCGGAGAGCGGCGGGAGCGCGTCCTTTTCCGCCCGCCGGCTTGGCTGGGTGCGCCGCCCGTTTTTTTTGCCTTTTTGTGTGGAAATTTTCGGGAGGGCTTTCTATGATGCGTTTTTTATAAAATGCAAAACTGCGTCCGAAACGGGTTTTGTTCCGGACGGCGATAGGAAGGAGGCGCAATAGGCGTTTTTTATGAATGCGAAGATATTAATGGTGGCGTCGGAATGCGCGCCCTTTTCAAAAGTGGGAGGGTTGGCGGATATGGTGTCGTCGCTCTCCAAGCAGTTGGGCGAATCGGGGTGCGATGTGAGAATTTTTACTCCGCTTTACTCGTCGATACGGCGCGGGGCGAAGTTCAAAAAATTTCTTGAGCCTTTAAGCGTGCACATGGGGCTTGGAATAGAGGAGTACGCCTCGGTGTGGGAGGCTCCTCTGGGGGCGGCCAAGGCGTATTTCTTGGAGTTTAACAAGTTTTACGACAGGCCCGGAATATACAATTATGCGGGAGAATCGTTCGGCGACAACGGCGGGCGGTTTGCGTTTCTCTCGCGCGCCGCGCTGGATTTCTGCCTTGCTTCGGGCTGGATACCGGACGTGGTGCATTGTCACGACTGGCCGTCTGCGCTCGTTCCCGTGCTGTTGAACCGCAACTTTTCCTCTACCGCGCTCTCAAGGGCGGCCAGCGTCATGACGATACACAATCTCCAGCACCAGGGGATCTTTCACAGGGGGGTACTCGAATATGCGGGAATCACCATGGAAGAGTTCAGGGCGGATTCGTGCGAGTCCATGGGGGCGCTGAATATGCTCAAGGGCGGAATTTACCACGCGACGAAAATCACCGCCGTCAGTCCGACCTACGCGCGCGAGATACAGACGCCGCAGTACGGCTGCGGATTGGAGGGCGTGTTGAGGTTCAGGGCGGCCGACTTGATCGGCATTATAAACGGTGTGGATTTGAAGGAGTGGAATCCGCGGACCGACAAGTTCATCGCCGCAAACTACGGGCTTGGCGACATGGCCGGGAAGGCGCTTTGCAAAGAGGCGCTCCAGCGCCGCATGGGGCTGAAGGTCGACGCGAAAGTTCCGATTTTTGGGGTAGTCTCGCGCCTGTACGACCAAAAGGGGCTGGATATGCTGGCGAGAATCGCCCAGCCGCTCGTCGACAATATGAAAATACAGATTGCCGTATTGGGAAGCGGGGAGCCGTGGCTGGAGGACGCCTTCAGAAATCTCGCTGCGGCCAATCCGGGCCGCATTGCCTCGTACATCGGCTACGACGGCGAACTTTCGCACGCCATCGAGGCGGGGGCCGACTTCTTCGTAATGCCGAGCCGCTTCGAGCCGTGCGGGCTCAACCAGATGTATTCGATGATATACGGCACTCTTCCGATTGTCAGGCGCACGGGCGGCCTTGCCGACACGGTGGAATCCTACTCGAAATTCGGCGGCGTGCGGGGCGACGGCTTCGCCTTTGACGATCCCACCGCGGACGCCCTCTACAATACCGTCGGCTGGGCTTGTGCCGCCTGGTACGACTCCCCGCGCGACATCGCCGTCCTGCGCGACAACGCCATGCGCAGGGATTTCTCATGGTCGGCCTCTGCGGAAAAATACATGCAGGTTTATCGCTGGGCGGTCTCGGCGCGTTCGATATGATTTGACTTTTTCGCATAGGGGCTGATATAATTTATTAAAAAATGCCAATAGAACACTCCACTAAAAAGATATACGCCCTGAGCGAAATGGGCGTATGGGCGGGGCGCGTTATGGGCGATTGGGAACGCCGCTTTCGGGAGGGCGAAATCGCCTACGGGCGCAGGCTGTACAAATCCGGGGCGGTTGTGGAGCTTGAACTGGCCGGCGACGAGGCGCGCGTGCGCGCCCGCATAGACGACGCTTCGCCGTATTGCGTGATAGAGTTTTCGGGGGGCGGGCTGCACTGGCGCGGTTCGACTTCCGACGGCTTCGTTTCGGCCGCAATCGCCGCGGCGGGCCTCTATGAGATAGAGGAGCTGGCGGCGGACTATTTGGTGTCGGAGGCCGGGGCTGCGCAGGAGGCGTCGGGACGTTCCCTTTCGGAGGCCGGAGGCGGAGAGCCTCGGCCGGCGGGAGAATCCGATGAGGCGGAGGCGGGTCCTTCGGGCGCGGGCGTGAAGGCTCTTTCGGATAGCGGGGCGCCGGAAACGGCGGCGGAGGAGAAATCGCGGATTTCGGAAGGCGGCGGGGAGGCTGCCGCGGGGGGCGCGGCGGCGGATTTGCCGGCGGATTCGTCGATGGAGCTTAGGCTGTATTTTTCCTCGGAGAGGCGCGGATTGAAGCTGCGCGCAAAGTGGCGCGACGCTCATGGAAAGGAATTTCCGGCATACGGAAAAAAATGCGTTCCGCTGTCGAAGTTGGAGTCGCGGGAGGCGGAGTCGCTGATAAGGCTGGCGAATATGGCCAGAAAGGCCGGATTCAAATATGAAAACCGCGCGTATTTTCTCTCGGAAATTTTAAAAATACCCAATTTTTTAAAGAACCAGCTGCCGGAATGGGAGAGGCATTTTTGCGTCCGCAAGGATAAAAACGTGGATATGCTGGCCCTCGGCGAGCGCATCGTCCAGCTGCGTCCGGACGCCCGCGGCGTCGCCGGAAGCGCGTCCGATTTCGACGTGCGCTGGTCTCCGCGCGTTGGAGACACGGAGATGGACGCGGAGGATTTTCGCAAGATGCTCGGCGGGGCCTCCAGCGTCGCGATAGTGCCGCGCTACGGGATAGTGAAGGTGTCGATGAAGGACGCCTCGTTTGTGCGCGGCGTCGAGGAGGCGCGCGAATTCGGTTTTGAAAAGGGAATGATTCCGCGCTACATGCTCTTGGCGCTCTCCGACTTTGGCAGCCGCATGGAGATGTCGGGCGAGTTGTCGGAGTGGATGGAGTCGCTCTTGGCCGACGATTCGGGCGACGGCTTTGCGGAGGCGCCGTTTTTGCGCGCCTATCAGAGGCGCGGCGCGGCCTGGGCTCTCAAGCTCTACCGGCACGGTTGCAACGCGCTGATTGCCGACGAAATGGGCTTGGGCAAAACCGTTCAGGCGCTCACAATAATAAACAGGTGCAGGACTCGCGAGGGGGGCGGAAAATTTTTGGTGGTGTGTCCGGCCAGCGTGATTCCGGTCTGGATTTCCGAGACTAAGAAATTTTATCCCGACATCGCCTGCGGCGTGCTTGGGGCGCACAGCAGGCTCGACAGCGCGGACTTGTGGATTGCCAGCTACAACCAGCTGCGCCGCAACCGAAACCTTTTGGCGGACGCGCAGTTTGAACTCGCCGTGTTGGACGAGGCGCAATTCATAAAAAATCCCGACGCAAAGACCACGGTTGCGTGCTCGTCGATAAACGCCCGCAGGCGTCTGGCGCTCACCGGGACGCCGGTCGAAAACAGGCTGATGGACATGTGGAGCGTGTTCAGGTGGCTCATGCCTGGGCTTCTCGGAACGCGCAGAAATTTCGAGGCGTTGCTTGCGTCGGATTCGTCGTCGGACATGGTGAAGTCCGTGCGACGCCAGATATCTCCGTTTGTGCTGCGCCGCATGAAGTCCGAGGTGGCCGCGGAGCTTCCCGAAAAAATATACGTGGATTTGGCGTGCCCGATGACGCCCCTGCAACAGGCCGAATACGACGCGATTCTCGGCCGCACGCGCGAGTGCCTGAATCAGATGGGCGCAAATTCCGGAAGCAGAATAACGGTGCTTTCCCTCTTGACGCGCCTGCGCCAGGCCGCCTGCGACGCCGCGCTGCTGCCCTGGGTCGACGCCGCGGGCAGGGAGAGCAGCGGAAAAATCGCGGTCATGTCGGACAAGGTCGAGGAGCTGTTTCAGAGCGGGAAAAAGATTTTGATATTTAGCCAGTTTACAAAGTTTATCGACTTGATTCGCTCGGCCGTGTCCGCGCGCGTTGGGGGTGAAAACATATTCGAGCTTACCGGTTCCACGCGCGACAGGGCGAAGCCCGTCGGGGATTTCCAGAGCCGCAAGGGTTCCGCCCTCATGCTCGTCAGCCTGCGCGCGGGCGGCACCGGCATTACGCTCACTTCGGCCGACTACGTGTTTATCGCCGATCCGTGGTGGAATCCCGCGGTGGAGGAGCAGGCAATCGACCGCGTCCACAGAATCGGGCGGCGGGGCGACGTGTTCGTGTACAGGCTTGTGGCGCAGGACAGCGTCGAGCAGCGCGTGCGCGCGTTGCAGGGAAAAAAGAGAATGCTGTTCGAGGATCTCTTGGGCGGCTTGAAGGACGTTTCGGCAAACTCGAAGTTTGCGGAGACGATAAGGGACATTTTGGGCTGAACTTGATATGAAAATATTTTCTTGGAATGTGAACGGGCTGCGCGCGGTCGTGAAAAAGAACTTCGGCGAATTTCTCGAAAGTTTTTCTCCGGACATACTCTGTTTGCAGGAGACGCGTTTGGGCGCGGGCGGCGTAGGGGAAATGGAGCTCGGCTTCAAGTACAAATACTTTCACTGCGCCGCAAAGGGCGGATATTCCGGAACGGCGATATTGTCGAATATTGAGCCGGTATCCGGCGGAGCCGTCGCGCTGGACGGACACCCGGACGAGGGGCGCATTGTGGAGCTGGACTTCGGGGACTTCAAATTGGTCGACGTGTATGTTCCCAATTCCCGCACGGAATTGGAGAGGCTCTCCTACCGGGAAAATTCGTGGGGGCCGGATTTCCGCAATTATCTGCGCGGGCTCGGCGGCCGCGTGGTAGCGTGCGGGGACTTCAATGTGGCCCATTCCGAAATAGACCTTGCGCGCCCGTCCGCAAACCGCAAGAGCGCGGGATTTACCGACCAGGAGCGCGCGGACTTCTCGAAGCTTTTGGAGGAGGTTCCCCTCGTGGACGTCTGGCGCAGCCGCAATCCCGACAGAAAGCAGTACACGTGGTGGAGCTATCTGGGCGGCGCGCGCAAGCGCAATGTCGGGTGGCGCATAGACTATTTTTTGGCCTCTCCGGGAATTGTGAAAAATGTCGTCGATTGCGCGATTCACGACGACGTGTTGGGTTCGGACCACTGTCCGGTCTCGCTGGAGCTCAAGTTCTGAGGCCGCCGAATCTGTTTTTAATCCGGCGAATTTCCGCGCAATGCTTGCGCAGAGTCCCGACGGGTGAATAAAAGAGGTTTTCCGTCGGGAACAACGATTGCCGCGCATCTCCGTCTTGCGGGCGTTTGTGCGGGAAATTTAAATCCCGCGCTTGGATTCGGCGCGCTTTGCAAACGCGTAAGGTTCCGGATTGCGGGTATTCGGAAAATTCCGTCCGCGCAGGAGCGCGCGGTCTAATGCGGCTTGCGGCTTTTTCAAGCGCGCGGGCGGCGGGATTTTTTCAATGTGGGAAAGTATTTGAGAATTTGGGAAAAGTCCGCATGGCGCAGATTCCCGACGGGCGAATAAGAGAGGTTTTCCGTCGGAAACAACGATTGCCGCGCGTGTCCGTCTTGCGGGCATTTGTGCGGGAAATTTAAATCCCGCGCTTGAATTTGGTGCGCTTTGCAAAACGCGTAAGGCTCCGAATTGCGGGCGTTCGGAAAATTCCGTCCGCGCGGGGGTGCGCGGCCTAATGCGGCTTGCGGCTTCCCCAAGCGGTCGGGCGGCGGGATTTTTTCAATGTGGGAAAGTATTTGCGAATTTGGGAAAAGTCCGCATGGCGCAGATTCCCGACGGGTGAATAAAAGAGGTTTTCCGTCGGGAACAACGATTGCCGCGCATCTCTGTCTCGCGGGCGTTTGTGCGGGAATTTTAAATCCCGCGCTTGGATTCGGCGCGCTTTGCAAATGCGTAAGATTTCGGATTGTTGGCGTTCGGAAAATTCCGTCCGCGCAGGAGCGCGCGGTCTAATGCGGTTTGCGGCTTTCCCAAGTGTGCGGGCGGCGGGATTTTTTCAATGCGGGAAAGTATTGGCTTTCCAAAGCGGTCGGGCGGCGAAAAGATTTTTTTGCTTGCCCCGTTTTGCGCGCATGTTGTGCGGCGCGAGGTTTGCGCGAGAGGCATTGGAACGCCGCTTTTTGCGAGCTGCGCCGGCGCGCTACTTTGCGAGGCAGCGGATAAAAAGGTCGCGCATTTCGGACTCGTCGTCGCCGGGGCGTTCGATGAGATTTTGAAACGCCCGCGCAAAGTTAATTTGGAAGTCCAAGAGCTTTTTCAGCTTAAAGCGCGCGGCGGCCGGGACGAGCTTGTTCCCCGCGTACCATGCGTTTTGAGAAAATATGTTGTAGCTGCTCTTTTCCTCGATGCAGCTTCCGTAGGCCTCGCAGAATTTCTCCCGCGCGCGTCCGAAATCCGGGCGTCCGGAAACCGGCAGAAGGCCGGCGTCGATGAGCGAGCGCAGCTGTATGAGCAGGGAGTTCTGCCGCTGAAGCGTTGTTATGACGGGGCGCGCGGAGGCGTTTTTGTTCGCGAAAAAATACCTCCGCAGGGCCGACAGCGCACCATGAAGGTCGCCGGACATAAACGCGTTTGAGATGTCGAAAAAGTCGCCCGCGCCGAATATGGGCACCATTGAAACCACGTCCTCCTCTTCGATGGGGCGCTCGAAATTTACGTAGTTTGCCAATTTTTCAAGTTCGCTCACCGCCATTCTCGAATTGGCGCCGACGATTCCAGCGAGCGTCTCGGCGGCGTTTTCGGCGAATTGAACGCCCAATTTTTTGGCTTGTGTTTCCAGTATTTTCAGGCAGGCAGCGTTTGGATCTTTCGCGGAAAAATCCTCGCACTCGGCGGCCGATTGCATGGATTTGTAAAATCTCTTCCGCCTGTCGACGGGGGAGGCGTTTATTACGACGGCCGCGTCGTCGGGATTGAGGCTTTTTAGAAATTCGCAAAAGTCTTCAAGGGCCGCGTCGAGTTCGTCGGAGCGTCCGCGGAACGAGTCGGATAGAAAGTTCACGTTGCGCAGCCACACAACTTTCTTGCCTCCGAACAGCGACAGCGTGCGCGCCGCGGCCTTGGCGTTTGAGAGCGCCGAAACGGCGTCGGCGGCCTTTGAGGCGGACCCCTCGACAATTTCTTTGGACATTTCGTCGGCCACGTCTTTCGAGAGTTCCGCGTATATTTCCGCGGCCCTGTTGGACGCAATGAAGTCGTCGTCCGACGTTATGAAATGCGCTGCGAATGTGCCCATGCATTCAGCCTTTTTTATTGGCCGCTATTGTCAACATCATTCTCTTGCGCAAAAACGTTTAATTGGCATTTTCTGCGAATATGTTGATTTTCCTTGACGTTTTTTGCCGCCCAATAAAAGATTTTCGGCGAATAAGGGAGGGTTTTATGAGGAGATTTTTAGCTTTTTTTGCGCTCGCAGGGGCGTGTGTTGCGCTCTTTGGCGGCGGCGCGCCGTCCGGCGGCAAATACGGGCATATCCCCGACGCATTGAAACGGGCGCGCTGGATTTGGCCGCATGTCAAAAACGATCCGAAGAACGGCTCCTGTATGTGGGGCGAGGACATCGCCAATTCGTTCGCCCTCTTTAGAAAGACGTTTGAACTTGACGCGGTTCCGGATACTGCGCGGCTGTACATTACCGCCGACCAAAACTACCGTCTCTACATAAACGGCGAATACGTCAACGCGGGTCCGGCCAGGGGATACCAATGCGATTGGCCTTACGACGAAATCGACGCGGCAAAATATCTGCGCAAGGGGAAAAATGTCATAGCGGTGCGCGCGTACAACGCCGGCAGAAGCACGTTTCAGTACATTTCGCAGGGGTGGGCCGGACTGCTGTTCGGGCTCGATTTGGGCGGGGGAAGATTTGAATGTTCCGACGCGGGCGTGCGGGGAATCCGCCAGTACAATTGCTCAAGGGACACCGCTCCGCAGTCGTTCCAGATGAACAATCAGGAGCACATAGACATGCGCGGCGAACCGGTCGGCTGGAGCGGCTTGGACTTCGACGACTCCGCATGGGCGAAGCTCTCCGGCGGGCGAGTGTTCAACGCGATGCCCATGGACAATTTGTCCACGCGCTCGGCGCCGATGATGGAGCACGAGGTTTTGTCTCCGGCGGGGGTTGTTGTGCGGGCTTCGGGGAAGTCGGCGTCGGATTCGGAAAAGTTCAGAAATTTGAACGCCCTGTACGAGTCCGAGAAGGCCTCCGACATGGGCGCGAGGGTTGACGAATCCGCCGCGGGCATTGTGTTTAAAAGGGCGCCCAAAGGCGCCGTGAGTTCCGCAATCGTCGATTTCGGGCGGGCGAACGTCGGATTTCCCATTCTGAAAATCGAGGGCGCAAAGGGCGGGGAGATTGTCGACATTCTCATGGAGGAGGTCATATTGGACGACCTGACTTTGAGAAACAACTTCGACAACAACTCCTCCATACCGGCCGTCTCCAACAGGCTCATCTGCCGCGAGGGTTCGCAGGAGCACCAGTTCTTTCAGCTGTCGGGATTCCGCTATATGTTGATACGCGTTCGCGCGAATGAAAATTCCGACCTGAAAATCACCCCGCTGTTGCGCAGCTCGTATTGCGCCATGCGCGAGCGCGGAAAGTTCGAGGTGTCCAATCCGCTGGCCAACCGCATATGGGAGGCGTGCCGCCACACGCAGCGCATATGCACGCTCGACGCCTATGTCGACACCCCCTGGCGCGAACAGGCCCAGTGGTGGGGCGACGCCCGCGTACAGGCCAAGAACACTTTTTTCATATCGGGCGAAACCTCCGTGCTGCGCCGCGGCATCGGCATCATCGCGCGCCAGCGCACTCCGGGCGGACTCACTTACGGTCACGCTCCGACAATCGCGCACGGCTGCATTCTGCCTGACTTCTCCCTGATTTGGATTTGCACCCTTTGGGACTATTATTGGCAGACCGGTTCCGCCGAAGCCTACGCCGCCCACCGCGACGTCGTGAAGGGGATATTCGCGTATTTCGACGGGCAGACGAATCCCGCCACGGGGCTTGTGAAGTATGATCCGCGCTACTGGCTGTTCCTCGATTGGACGGACATTCAGAAGAACGGCGAGCCGGGCCTTTTGAATATGTGGCTGTTGTACGCGCTGGACAAAATGGAGCGGTTGAGCCGCATTGCGGGATTCGATTCGGATTCGCGCGAATATGCCGCCCGCGCCAAAAAAGTCCGCGCCGCCGTATCCGGGCGCCTGCTGGACAAAGACGGCCTGCTGCACGACGGGATTTTGCCCGACGGCCGCCTGAATCCCAAGACCTCCATGCAAATGCAGACGCTCGGAAAAATGTGTTCGCTGGAAGGTTTGGATTTCGACAGGGCCAAGCGCGAAATGATTTTGCCGTATTTGCGTTCGGAGCGCTCCGTCGCCGGCGCGCCTTCATGCTACTGGATTGTGTATCTATTTGAAACGATGATAGACGACGGGCACGCGCGCGAGGTGTACGACTTTATTTTGAAACGCTGGGCTCCCATGGCCGAATACGGCACGACGTTTGAGGGATACGACGGACGCTTCACTTCGCACACGCACGCGTGGTCGGCGCATCCGGCCTACATTCTTCCGCGAATTTTGGGCGGGGTGCGGCAGGAGGCTCCGGCGTGGAAGAAAGTTTCGTTCAATCCGAACGGATTTGAATCTTCCGGAAGAGTGGTTTATCCGACGCCGCAGGGCGACATAGAAGTTCAATGGAGCGGCGGTAAGGAACCGAAAATAAAACTTCCGGCAGGCGTTGCGCTTGCCAAGTAAACGTTTGCGGATTGCGCCGCGCATGGCGTGCAATGCGAATGTGCGCGGGCGGCCGGTTGAAGTTTGAGTCGAAAACTTTT
>QALA01000010.1 GCA_003343565.1 Verrucomicrobiota bacterium
AGAGGCGCACCGGAACGTACTCGTTCATTTCGCTTAACGACACCGCCGCCTCGGACGACTCCTCTGCCCCGAACATCGAGGAGTCGATACCCGACGAGAACGCCCGCGCGGCGTTTGAACACATCGAAAAGCGCGAACTTGCCCAGAGCGTGCGCGACAACATCGCGCAACTGCCGGAAAAGCAGCGCAGGGTTTTGGAGAGCTACTATTTTCAGGAAAAAAAGCTCGGCGAAATCGCGCGGGAATTCGGGCTGACGGAGGCCAGAATCTGCCAGATACACTCCCAGGCGCTCAATTCGCTGCGGCCTTGCTTCGTCAACTGACGATGCGAAAAATACATTCAAAATCTCCCCTCCGAAGGCGGTCGGGAGATTTTTTTCGCCCGTTTGCGCGCGCCGCAGACGCGCGCGGCGGACAATTCGGCGGACAATTCGTCGGACATGTTCGGCGGACAGCTTTTATTGCTTGATAGGGGCGGCTTTTTTTGCGAATAAAATCCGAGCGCATTATGAAAAAAATCTACAAGGCGGACTTGAAGCAGCTGGAGGCCATTGCGGCGGATACGGCGGCATTCTGCGGAGAAATAGGGGCCGATCCCGCTTCGGCCTACGCGCTCAACCTGTGCCTCGACGAAATATTCACCAACATCGTCCAATACGGATACCGCTGCGACGCCTCAAAAGAGGTGGAAATAGAACTTTCAAAAGTGCCGTGCGGGTCGGGCGAATCGGGCAATGCCGCGGGGATTGCGGCCGTGGTGCGCGACGGCGCGCCGGAATTCAACCCCCTCCTTCAGGCTCCCGCGCCCGACACGCAGTCCGCGATGGAAAACAGGGAAATAGGCGGTCTCGGCGTGTTCCTAATCAAAAAAAATATGGACAGAGTCGAGTACGCGCGAAGAAACGGGAAAAACGAGCTGTCGATGTTTAGAAAACTCGCATAAGAAACGCCGCCATGCAAAAGATGCTTTCAGTCGAAAATCTCGACATAAGGTTCTCGACGAGCCGCGGGGAATCCCACGCGGTGCGGGGCGTGAGCTTTGAGATGTCGGACGGGGATTCAATGGCGATAGTCGGCGAGAGCGGCTCCGGCAAGACGGTGACGGCAATGAGCCTTACAAGGCTTTTGCCGGGAGAGCCCCAGTGCAGAATCGGCGGAAAAATTCTCTGGCGCGGAAGCGACGTGCGCGCCATGTCCGCCGCGCAGCTGCGCAAAATTCGCGGCAGGCAGGTCGCGTATATTTTTCAGGAGCCGTCGACATCGCTCAATCCCGTATTCTCCGTTGGCGCGCAGATAGCGGAGGCCATTAAAATACACTTTCCCGAAGAGCGCAACGCGCGCGAAAGGGCGGTGGAGGCGCTGGACGAAGTGGGAATAAAAAACGCGAGCGAGCGCTATTCGGCCTATCCGCACGAGCTGTCCGGCGGAATGCAGCAGCGCGTGATGATTGCCATGGCGCTCGCCTGCCGCCCGTCCCTGCTGGTCGCGGACGAGCCGACCACCGCGCTCGACGTCACCATACAAAAGCAGATAATAGACCTGTTAAACTCCGTCCGCCGCAAGCGCAAAATGGCGCTTCTTTTGATAACGCACAATTTCGGGATAATATCCAGCCTGTGCGAGAGGGTCGCGGTCATGTTTCGCGGCAGGATAGTCGAGAGGGGTTTGACTGCCGACGTGCTTGGCAATCCGCAAAGTCCGTACACAAAAGCCCTGATCGCCTGCATACCGCGCCTGAACGACCGCGAACAAAAATTGCAGCCGATAGACTACAAAAAACTCGAAGCCGAAATGGGGGCGGCATTCTGACATGGAAGATTCCGGCCAAACGCGCCCGGCATCAACCGGCGAATCCGGCGGCGAGGCTCTCCGCAACGGCGAAGCGTTCCGCAATTCCGCGCGCGGCGCGCGCACCGATTCGGATCGCGGAGGCGCAATAAAAGCGCATCGCGGTTGCGAAGCGCAATCCGGCGACAAAGACCGCGGCGGCTCTCCCGCCCTGCTGGACGTGCGGAACTTGAGGGTGTCGTACCCGCTCAAGCGCGGGATATTCGGACGCGGCGAAAAACTCTTCAACGCGGTGGACGGGGTTTCCTTTAAAATGCGGCGCGGGGAAATATTGGGGCTCGTCGGCGAGAGCGGCTCCGGCAAGACCACAACGGGGCGCGCAATCGTGAGGCTGGCGCCGATTTCCGGCGGGGAAATATTTTACGGCGGAGCCGAGATATCCAAACTGCCAAACTCAAAGTTCGCCCCGTACCGGAAGAAAATCCAGATGATTTTTCAGGATCCGTTCAATTCGCTCAATCCGCGAATGAGCGTGTTTGAAATAATTTCGGAACCTCTGGACATTCACTTCCCGAAGATGACGAAGGCGCAAAAGCGCGACAGGGCGGCCGAACTCTTGGAAATCGTCGGGCTCGAATCCGGGCACATGGCGCGCTTTCCGCACGAATTTTCCGGCGGCCAGCGGCAGAGGATAGGCATAGCGCGCGCGCTGGCCGTGGAGCCCGAACTGGTGATATGCGACGAGCCCGTCAGCGCGCTCGACGTGTCCGTGCAGGCACAAATAATCAACCTTCTTCAGCAGCTGCGCCGCCGCTTCAACCTGACGCTCCTGTTCATAGCCCACGACATCGCGGTCGTCGAGTATTTGAGCGACAGAATCATGGTGATGACGGACGGCAAAATCGTCGAACAAGGCCCTGCGCGCGACGTCTGCGAACGCCCCCAAAACCCGTATACGAAAAAACTGATAGCGGCCGTGCCCAAGTTCTAAGGAGATGTCGAGCGTTTCAAAGGGGTTGCAAGCCCGCCGCGGGCTGGCGCGCGCCGCGCTGTTCGGACTGGCGGCGGCGATTCTGGCGTGTTCGTGCTCCAAGCGCGAAACGCCCGCGGACGCGGCCGTGCGGGAGAAGATTCTGATGGTCGGCAACGCGGCGGATCCGGAGTGCCTCGACCCCGCGCTCACGACGGGGCTGGCGGAGTCCAAAATCCTGAACGCCCTGTTTGAGGGGCTGGTGACGGCGGACTCGCGCGATTTGTCGATAAGGCCCGCGTCGGCAAAGTCGTGGAAAATTTCGGACGGAGGAAGGACGTACGAATTTGAAATAGACGAAAACGCCAGATGGTCGAACGGCGACAAGCTTTCGGCGCGCGATTTCGAGTTTGCGTGGAGAAGGGCGCTCAATCCGAAAATTGGGGCGGAGTACGCCTCGATGTTCGACGCGATAAAAAACGCGAAGCCGATTCGCATGGGGCGGGCGCGGCCGGAGGAGCTTGGGGTTGAGGCCGTAGGGGACTCCGTTCTGCGCGTAGAGCTCGAAAGGCCCGTTCCGAACTTTCTCGACATGCTTACGCACACCGCATTCATGCCCCTGCACCGCCCAACGCTCGAAAAATTCGGCGCCGCCCAAAGCCGCGACGCAAAATGGACGCGGCCGGGCAACATGGTTTCAAACGGCCCGTTCGTCCTGAAGCACTGGAGCATAGGCGACAAAATCCGAGTCGAAAAAAATCCGCTGTTTCGCGCCGCAGGCAAAGTGCGCCTCAACGGAATAATCTTCTATCCCATATCCAACATCAACACGGAGGACAGAGCGTTTAGGGCCGGACAGCTTCACGTCACGGACTCCGTCGCCCCAATGCGTCTGGACGCCATACGCGGGCAAATGCCGGAATGCCTGAGAAACGCTCCGGTTTTCGGCGTATACTACTACATGCTCAACGCCGCCCGCCCGCCCCTGAACGATCCGCGCGTCAGAAAGGCCCTGGCAATTTCCATAGACCGCGCGGCGATAATCGACAATTTTTTGCGCGGCGGCCAGTCTCCCGCATTGTCGTTCGTGCCTCCGGGTTGCGGCGGATACGAGACTGGGCAATCGGCAAAATTTTCCGAAGACGCCGCGGAGGCCCGAAGGCTTCTCGCCGAGGCGGGATTTCCCGGAGGCACCGGTTTTCCACGGCTGCGGCTGACCTACAACACTTCCGAACAGCATAAGCCCATAGCGGAGGCGGTGCAGCAGATGTGGAAAAAAAATCTCGGCATAGAGGTGGAGCTCTACAACCTCTCGTGGCCGGCCTATCTGGATGCGCGCAAGCGCGGGGATTTCGACATCGCGCGGGCAAGCTGGATTGCGGACTTTCCGGACCCGGAAAATTTTTTGGAGAATTTTGAATCCGGGTGCGCGCGCAACCACAGCTCGTTTTCCGACGCGCGCTTCGACGCCCTCGTGTCAAAATCCCGCCGGACTCCCGAAAGGAACGCCCGCCTGAAGGAATTGGCGGCGGCGGAAGAGAGGCTGACAAACCTCGCGGCCATGATTCCGATTTATTTCTATTCGCGCCTGAATCTGGTATCCCCCGCCGTCGCAAACTGGCATGCGAACGCGCTGGATTACCGCAACTGGCAGGACATAGACCTCGTTTCAAGACAGCCGGAGGGCGACTGATGGCGGCGTACTTTCTCAAGAGGCTTGCCGGAGCGGTTCCGGTATTTCTGGCAATAGTGACGGCTGCGTTTTTCATGGCGCGCTTCGTGCCCGGCGGCCCGTTCGACAGGGAGCGTCCGGTGTCCGCGGAAACGCTGAAGGCGCTGAACGCGTACTACGGCCTGGACGAGCCGCTCTCCGTCCAATATCTGAAATATCTGGGCAACCTCGCCCGCGGGGATTTGGGGCCGTCCTACAAGTATCCGGGCTGGAGCGTGAACGAGATAATCGCGCAGAAGGCGGCGGTGTCGCTGCAACTGGGGGCGGCGGCCTTGTCGATAGCCCTCGCGGTGGGACTGCTGCTCGGATTCGGCGCGGCGGCGTTTGCAGGCACGAAATTCGGCGCGGCGCTTTCGGGAATGTCGCTTGCGGGAATATGCCTGCCGGCGTTCGTGCTGGGCCCGATTCTCGCGCTCATATTCTCGATAAAGCTCAAGTGCTTCAACGCGATGGGCTGGAACTCTCTCCCCTCCGACGCTGTGTTGCCGGCGATTACGCTCGCGCTGTTCTATGCGGCATGGATTGCGCGGCTGGCGCGAAGAAGCGCAATCGAGGAAAAGTCCCGCCCGTACGTCGTCGCGGCGCGCGCGAAGGGAGCGTCGGCAATGCGCATATATTTCGCGCACATTCTGCGCAACGCAATAGGGCCGGTCGTATCGTACATAGGGCCCGCGGCCGCGGGGCTGCTGACGGGCTCGTTCGTAGTCGAAACCATATTCCAAATACCGGGGCTTGGAAGGTTCTTCATATCCAGCGCGCTCGACAACGACTACACCATGATAATGGGCTGCGTCATGGTGTACGCGGCTTTCATAATCGCATTCAACCTTCTCGCCGACATGCTCCTTGCGGCGATAAATCCGCGCGTGGCAAGGCAACTCGGAAAATGACCCTACTTCCAAAACCGGCCGAATTCGACGACTCCCGCGCCCTGCGCAAAGCGCTGGCGGCCCTGCGCTCCGACAAATTGTGCGCGGCCTGCTGCGCTGTCACGCTCGCCGTCGCGCTGGCGTGCTTCAGCGCGCCGCTCATCGCCCCGTTTGCCTACGACGCCCAAAACTTGTCGGCGGCCGCCAGCCCTCCGAGCATGCAGCACCCTTTGGGAACGGACATGCTCGGCCGCGACATTTTAAGCAGGATTCTGTACGGAGGAAGGGTATCGTTCGCGGTGGGGCTGCTTGCGACGTTCGTATCGATCGCCATAGGCGTATGCTACGGAATGATCTCCGGAATGGCCGGCGGGAGGACGGACTCCGCCATGATGAGAGTCGTGGACATAATCTATTCGCTCCCGTTTACGATATTCGTAATTTTGCTGATGATAGCCTTCGGGCGTTCGCTGTGGCTGATATTCGCGGCCATAGGCGCGGTCGAATGGCTGACGATGGCGCGCATAGTGCGCGCAATGACGCTGGACTTGAAATCGCGGCAGTTTGCGGAGGCCGCGACGGTCTTGGGGCAGACGAAGTTCGGAATAATGCGCAGGCACATATTTCCCAATCTGCTCGGTTCGGTGCTGGTATGCGCCGCTCTGACGGTTCCGAGCGTCATGCTGCTGGAGTCGTTTTTGAGCTTCTTGGGACTCGGCGTTCAGGCCCCCCTGCCATCATGGGGAAGCATGATAAAGGACGGGGCCGAATACATGGAGGACGCCCCGTGGATGCTCGTTTTCCCCGCGCTCGTATTCAGCGCGACGCTCTACTGCCTGAATAAGATCGGCGAGACGCTCTCGGAGGCCTTCGGCAAATGAAGAGGCTCGCGATAATCGGAGGCGGAGCGGCGGGAATGTTCTGCGCGGCGATGCTGGGAAAGGTGCGCGGACTGCGCATAGACGTCTTGGAACGCTCCGGCGCGCCGCTGCAAAAAGTTCTGGCCAGCGGAGGGGGACGCTGCAATTTCACAAATCTGAAAATAGACTTTGAGCCGCCGAAAAACTTTTATCCGCGCGGGGCCTCAAAACTCCGTAAGCCCTTGAGGCATTTCGGAGCGGCGCAATGCGCAAGGTGGTTTTGCGGCGAGGGAGTCGAGTGGCGCGAGGAGGACGGCGGAAGGGTTTTTCCAAAGTCGGGAAAATCCTCCTGCGTGGCGCGCGCGATTTTGCGCGCGGCAAAGAGCGCGCGGATTTTTACCAAAACCGCGGCGCTCTCCGTGTCGCGTTGTGGCGAAGAATACGAAGTGCGCGCGCTGTCCGAGGGCCGCGAAACGCGCCTCAGGGCGGATTTCGTCCTGGCGGCATGCGGCGGAATTTGGACGGAAGAGTTGAAAAATTCCATTGAGGCGCTCGGACACTCTTTTGTGCCGCCGGCGCCAAGCCTGTTTGCCATGCGCTTGGCGGAGGCTGACGCCCCCCGCTGGAAGAGGCTCGCCGGGGTGTCAGCGGAGGACGCGGCGTTAAAAATCGCCGCCGCGCCCGCCGGGGCCGAAGCGGCGCGGACGAGACACTCCCCGCAGCGCGGCGAAACGGAAAGAGACATCGGAAACGCCGACGCCGAACCGGCTCCGGCAAAGCGCGGACAGACCCATTTGAGCGCGCAATACTGCTCGCGCGGGGCGCTCCTTTTTACGCATTTCGGAGCCAGCGGTCCGGCGGTACTGGAATTGTCGTCGCGCGCGGCAAGGCTTTTGCAAGATTCCGGGTACCGGGCCGAGATAACGGCGGATTTCCTGCCGTCGCAAAATCGGGAACAGACCGCGCAATCGCTAAAAAACGCGCGCAAAGATTTCGCCAGATCGAAACTAAAAAACGCAAACCCCTTCCCGATACCCGCGCGCCTCTGGGAAGGCCTGATTCTGCCGAACGCCGGAATCGACCCGGAAAAAAGGTGGACAAACCTCTCCAAAAGCGAGGAAAAAAGCCTCGCCGGACAAATGCGCGAAACAAAATTCGAGTGCGCGGGACGCGCCCCAAACAAGGGCGAATTTGTCACCTGCGGCGGATTGAACTGCGACGAGGCCGACTTTTCCAAAATGGAAAGCAAAATATGCCCAAACCTGTTCTTCGCCGGAGAATGCCTGGACATAGACGCCATAACGGGCGGATTCAACCTTCAGGCGGCGTGGACTACGGCGAAAATCTGCGCGGACACAATAGCCGCGCGCATATAAATTATTCCGCCAT
>QALA01000053.1 GCA_003343565.1 Verrucomicrobiota bacterium
CGCGCATAGTCGAAATCACCGGCGGAGACATTCCCAGTCTTCTCGACGAGGGGAAGGTGGTGATTGTCGCGGGCTTTCAGGGCGTGGACAGGGACGGTCAGGTGACCACGCTCGGACGCGGCGGCAGCGACCTTTCCGCAATAGCCCTCGCCGCCGCGCTGAAGGCGGACGTGTGCCAGATATACACCGACGTCGAGGGGGTCTATACGGCGGATCCGCGCATTGTCAAGACCGCCAGAAAGATACCGCAGATGTCGTACGAGGAGCTTTTGGAGATGGCGTCGCTCGGCTCGAAGGTCATGCAGGCGCGCAGCGTGGAGTTTGCGCAGAAGCACGGCGTGGTGTTTGAAGTGCGCTCAAGTTTTAACAACGAACCCGGAACGATAGTGAAAGCAGAAGTACCATCATTGGAGGACGTCGTCATAACAGGCGTGGCGGTGGACAAGAACCAGACGAAAGTGACCGTCACAAACATTCCCGACAAGCCCGGCGCGGCCGCGGAAATTTTCCGCGAGCTTGGAGAGGGCGGAATAATCGTGGACATGATCGTCCAGAATGTCGGGCGCGGGGGAAAGGCGAACTTGACGTTTACCGTCTCGAAGGACGACGCTCCCAAAGTGGAGAGGATTCTGGCCGACGCGTGCGCGGGTCTCGAAGGGGCGTCGGCCTCCGTTGCCGGCGACATAGCGAAGGTGTCGGTCGTGGGCACCGGAATGCGCTCTCACAGCGGGGTTGCGGCCAAATTCTTCCAGACGCTGGCCGACAACGACGTCAACATACAGATCATCACCACGAGCGAAATCAAGATATCCGTGGGCATTGCCCTTGAGGACGCGCAGAAGGCGGCAAACGCGCTTCACGAGGCGTTCGGGTTGAACGGCTGAAATTTTGCGCCGGCGTCTGGCGGCTCCTTTGGGGAGTTTCGCGCCGGCGGCGTTTTTGGGTGCGTCTTATGCGCTATGTAAGCACAAGGGGAGAGGGCGGAAGGCCCTCGTTTGTCGAGGCGGTTTCCGAGGGATTGGCGCCGGACGGGGGGCTGTTCGTGCCTGAGAGCCTGCCGGACATCTCCGCGAAACTGTCCGGCTGGGAAAAGCTGGACTATCCGGAACTCTGCTTTGAATTTCTCCGCCTGTTTGCCGACGGCGTGCCGGAGGCGGATTTGCGCAGAATCGTCCGCGCCTCATACGGGAAGTTCGACACTCCTGAGATTGCGCCGCTGAAGAAGATTGACGGAGGGCTCTGGCTGTTGGAGCTGTTCCACGGGCCGACGCTCGCGTTCAAGGATTTCGCATTGCAGCTTCTCGGCAATTTGTACGAATACATTTTGGAACTCGGCGGCGGCCGCAAGATAAACGTTCTCGGCGCGACGAGCGGCGACACCGGAAGCGCGGCAATCCACGGGCTTTTGGGCAAGCGCAACGTCAACATATTCATACTTTATCCGCACGGCCGCATCTCGCCCCTTCAGGAGCGCCAAATGGCCTGCACGGGGGCTGCGAACGTGTTTCCCGTGGCCATAGACGGGACTTTTGACGACGCCCAGGCCATAGTCAAAGAGCTTTTCGGCGACGCGAAATTCAAGGCCGACTACGCTCTTTCCGCGGTCAATTCCATAAATATTGCGCGCATTTTGGCGCAGTGCGTATATTACATATGGGCCTCGCTGCGGCTTCCCGCGTCGGAGCGCGACGGCGCGCAGTTCATAGTTCCCACGGGGAATTTCGGAAACGTTCTGGCCGGCTGGCTGGCATGGAAAATGGGAATGCCGGCCGCGGGTTTCAAGGTTGCGACAAACAGCAACGACATTCTCCACAGATTCTTTTCCACCGGCGTTTACGAGGTTCGCGGTCCGGCAATCCAAACGTGCGCGCCGTCGATGGACATTCAGGTAGCGTCGAATTTCGAGCGTTTCATCTATTATATGGAGGGCGGGGATTCTGAAAGGGTCCGCCGCGCGATGCGGACTTTTGCGGAGCGCGGAAAGTGGACGTTTGAAGGTTTCGATGCCGGCGTTTTTTCTTCGTCGCGCATGGACGACGCCCTAATTGCGGAAAAAATCGCCGAAGTCTACAAAAAGAGCGGCGAGGTAATAGATCCCCACACGGCCTGCGCTTTTGCGGATCTCTCGTGGGAGGGGGCGAAAGTTGCGGTCTCCACGGCGCATCCGGCGAAATTTCCGGAGCTTGTCGGCCGGGTTTTGGGCTTTGCGGCAAAGTCGGAGAGCCTCGACGCGCTTATGGACCGCCGGTTGCGGCGGGCGCGACTGCCCGCCGACGCGGAGGCAGTGCGCAAATACATTGGGGAAAACTCCGCCGGGTAGTTCGTTTCGGCGGACGAAAAAGTCTTGCGGCGCGCTCTGCGAAGGGGGTTGCGGTTCAGTTTATCGAATATGGACAAAAAGGAAATATGCATCTACGACACCACGCTGCGCGACGGAACGCAGTGCGAGGGGGTGTCGCTCTCCGTTGCGGCCAAGCTGCGGCTTGCGGAAAAAATGGACATATTTGGCATCGACATTATAGAGGGCGGCTGGCCGGGTTCCAATCCGCGCGACATGGCGTTTTTTGAGAGGGTCGGGGAGCTTAAATTGCGGCGGGCGAAAATATCGGCCTTCGGCTCCACGCGCCGCGCCGGGGTCGCCGTCGAGCGCGACGCGCAGATCGAGCTGCTGCTGAAGGCGGGGACTCCATACGTGACCATTTTCGGCAAGACTTGGCTGTTGCACGTCGAGCGCGTGATAAACACCACCGCGCGGGAAAACCTCGATATGATAGAGGAGAGCGTTGCGTACCTCGTCTCCAACGGGCGCAAGGTCGTATACGACGCCGAGCATTTTTTCGACGGGTACAAGGACAATCCGGACTACGCCATGGAGACGCTCATGGCAGCGAAGCGGGGCGGGGCGGAGTTTATATGCCTCTGCGACACGAACGGCGGAACTTTGGTGCGCGAATTCGGCGAAATAGTCTCGAAGGCGGCCTCCGAGTTTGGCGGCGTCGGCATAGGGGTGCACTGCCACAACGACAGCGGCCTGGGCGTCGCGCTTTCGATAGAGGGCGTCCAGAGCGGGGCGACAATGGTGCAGGGCACCCTCAACGGAATAGGGGAGCGCAACGGCAACGCGAACCTGTGTTCAATAATACCGAATCTTGCGCTCAAGCTCGGATACAGCCTCAATTGCGCGGCGAATTTGAAAAGCCTGCGCGACTTGTCGCTGTTCTTCGACGAAATGGCCAATCTGCGCAGCGACACGCGCCTGCCGTATGTCGGCTCGTCGTCCTTCGCGCACAAGGGCGGGGTGCATGCGGACGCGGCGAACAAGGTCAAGCGCAGCTATGAGCATATAGATCCGGCGCTCGTCGGCAACCGGACGAGGGTGCTTGTCAGCGACATGTCCGGGAGGGCGTCGGTGATGATGAAGGCCAGGGAGCTTGGGGTGGACGTGGATTCCAAGTCGCCGGAGATAAAGAAATTTTTGGACGAGCTTAAGGAGCTTGAGTTTCGCGGATACGAATACGAGGCGGCGGACGCGTCGTTCGGGCTGCTGCTGTCGAAATTTCTCAAGCGGTACGTTCCGCATTTTGCGGTGCGCGGATACAGGGTGATAGTCGAGCGCGACGAGATGGCCGCAACCACGAAGTCGGAGGCGACGGTGAAGCTCGAAATAGGGGGAAGCCTGGAGCACACCGTGGCTGAGGCGCACGGGCCGGTGGCCGCGCTGGACATGGCGCTTCGCAAGGCATTGTCAAAGAAGTTTCCGCAGCTGAAAAACGTCGAGCTGACGGACTTTAAGGTCCGCATAATAGACAGCGGCGCGGGCGTAAATGCGACGACGCGCGTCATGATAGAGTCGAAGGACGGCTCCGCGATTTGGGGGACTGTCGGGGCGTCGGACAACATAATAGTGGCCTCGTGGGAGGCTCTCAAAGACGCGGTCGAATTCAAGCTTTCGCAGTCGGACAAATTGCCGGGCAGGCCGGATAGCGGGGAAGAGCCGGGCGTGTAGGCGCGATTTATGTTTGCAAAACGCGCGCTTTGCGGCAGCATTTTAAGACATGTCGGATCCGAAGCTCCTGATTGACATAAAGGGCGCCATAAAGGGCAAGTGGCGCAGGTTTGCGTATTCGCTGGTCGCAAAACCGCTGGAGTCGTTTCTGGGTTTTTCCGCAATCAATAGGGCGTACGATTATTTTCTGGCGCATCCGGAGTACGGAAATTTTTTCAACCGGGCGGTCTGCGCGATAGGCTTTAGCTACGAAGTCGACGAAAAGGAATTGAAAAAAATTCCCGCCGAGGGCCCTTTGATAGTGGTCTCTAACCACCCGCTCGGAGGGCTTGACGGCATTACGATGGGGGCGGTGCTGCTCGGAGTGCGGGAGGACGCAAAGCTGATGCTCAACTCTCTCCTGTCGAGAATGCCTGACATAAGGGAGTGGTCGATAGAGGTAAACCCGTTCGGCGGAAGCGGCGCGACCGCCCAGAATATCGCGGCCATGAAGGAGACGTTGGCGCATTTGAAGAAGGGCGGTTGCGTGGGAGTTTTCCCGTCGGGAACGGTGTCGTACCTGAATGTCGGCGACTTCTCCATAACGGATCCGGAGTGGAACACGAACGTCGCCCAAATTGCGCGCAGAACGGGGGCCAAAATTCTGCCCGTGTATTTCGAGGGCAAAAATTCCTGGCTGTTTTATGCGCTCGGCCTGATTCACCCGCGCCTTAGGACGCTCATGCTCGTGCGCGAAATGATGCGCTTTGCCCGGAAGCGCAGGCCGGTGCGAATGAGAATCGGAACGCCCTTGGACGCGCGCAGGGTGGCGCAATTCAACTCCGACGCCGAGCTGACGTCGTGGATGCGCATAAATTCGTACGTTCTGGGCAGCAAAAAATACCAGAATGCGGAGGAGGCCGCCGCTTCGCGCTGGCAGATAAAAAACATAGATTTGGGCAAAATTTTTCCGCGCCGCCACAAGTGCCAGGAGCTCATACTTCCCGTCGATCCGGAGAAGATGAGGCGCGAGATTGAGGCCCTGCCCGAAAGCGCCGCAATGATAAAGGGGGATAAAATTTCCGTCTATTGCGCGGAGGCCTGGCAGATACCGCATGTGCTCATGGAAATAGGCCGCCTGCGCGAAAAGACCTTCAGGGAGGTCGGCGAGGGCACGGGCAAGAGCCTCGACAACGACGAGTTCGACCAGTACTACCTGCACATGTTCATGTGGGATTCCCAGGCGAAGAAAATCGCCGGCGCATACCGCGTCGGCAGGACCGACAAAATAATAAACGCCATGGGAATGCAGGGGCTGTACATTTCCACGCTCTTCAAGGTCACTGCGGAGCTGTTCGAAAAAATTTCCCCCGCGCTTGAAATGGGGCGCTCGTTCATTGTCAGCGAGTACCAGAAGAAGCGTTCCACGCTTGCGATTTTGTGGCGCGGAATAGGGGAGTATTTGTCGCGCCACCCGCGCTACAAAACCCTTTACGGGCCGGTGAGCATAAGCACCGAGTACAATTCCATATCGAAGGACTTGATTGTGCAATTTTTGCGCGAAAGGAAAACGTCCGGGGAGCTGTCCAAGCTTGTGAAGGCCAAGAAGCCGCCGAAGATACGCCTAAAGTCCGCGGAGCGCCAGGCGCTTCTCGAAGGCGCGCAGGACATCGACCACATAAGCGCGCTGGTGTCGGAGATAGAGATAGACAACAAGGGCATACCCACGCTTTTGAAACACTACCTCAAGCTCGACGGGGAGCTTTTGGCGTTCAACATAGACTCTTCGTTCGGCAGCTGCATAGACGGCCTGATAATGGTGAATCTTCTAAAGACCGATCCGAAGCTTTTGAAGTCGTACATGGGAGCGGAGCAGACGGTGTCGTACCGGGCGTTCCACGGTCTGGATACGCCCGAACTTTCGGCGCGGAAGGATTGCGAGTCGCCTTCCGAAAAATGAGCGGCGTCATTTTATGAGAGGCGCGGTTGCGGAGATTCTTCGTTCGGGGGTTGCCAGCGCGGACGTGCGCGACACGCTC
The DNA here is from genome assembly GCA_003343565.1 of Verrucomicrobiota bacterium. GTDB lineage: Bacteria > Verrucomicrobiota > Verrucomicrobiia > Opitutales > Intestinicryptomonadaceae > Merdousia. Next base: position 6,025 of record QALA01000053.1, read on the forward strand.
TCGATTGCCGAAAAATTTGCCGGGGAACTTTCCGACGGCGCGTTTATCGCGCTGTACGGCGATTTGGGGGCCGGCAAGACCGCTTTTGTCAAGGGGTTGGCCGCCGGGTTGGGAATTGCGGAAACGGTTAAGAGCCCTTCGTTCAACATTTGCGCCTACTATGCGGCAGAGCCTCTTTCGCTGGTGCATGTGGACGCGTACAGGCTCGGCGGCGCGCCGGATTTTGAGAATCTGATGATTGACGAATTTGCGCCCGGCCCGAAGGTCGTGTGCGTCGAATGGCCGCAAGCCGTTGAAGAGGCGATTCCCTCGGACGCGTTGCGCATTCGCATAGAATGTGCCGGGAACGGAAGGGTTATCCGCATGGATTAGCGCGGCGCGCGAAACGTCCGTAAAATTTCCCGCGCGCCGGCGCGGAGAACGGGAGGCTTTTGGGAATGGTTGCAATTATGTAGCGCGCGCGAAACGTCGGCCATTGCGGAGCTTTGTCGAAAATTGCCGGAGTGCGCGTGGCGTTTTAGAAAGAGGCGTTTCGCTTTCGCCCGCGTGGAGGGTGAACTCTGCGGTATGCGTAAAATTCCGGGTTTTGCCGGGGCGGATTTTGAGTGTGGGGAGAGAAAAACTTTTAACGCGCTGAAGTTTTTGCCTGCGAAATTTTGCGTCCGGCGTTTGAGTATCTTGCGTTTTTTTTCGCCGGCAGTTTTTGCGCGGCAAAGCGCGATTTTTTGGGAACGCGCAGTTGGGAGTTTTTGCGAAATTACCGCGAGCGTTTTATCGCCTGCGCATGCTTATTTTTTAAACGGAAGAATTATCCGCATAGATTGATCCGCATAGATTGGCGCTTCACATAAGAAAGGGATTTTCTTTTTTGCGTTTTCCGCTTTTTTAAAATCGCTTTGCGCTTTTCAAATCCGTCCGCGCGTTTTAAATCCAACCGGCGCGTGATGGGGACATTTGCGCTCCTCTTTCGCGGATCGCAAGCCGCAAACCGCGGGCCGCGATTTGCACTCTGCAACTTGCGGGACCCGATTTGCGATTTGCAGCTTGCGCTTCCTTCGTCGTTTGGCGCGCGGGCTAAATTTCGTACGATTGCAACGGTTCGGGGATTATTACCGCGGTCTTGGGAGACAAATCCAAAATCTGGTCCATAAACCATTCGCGCGATTCCGGAGAGCCGTGCGTCAAGATTACATTGCGCGGCTCCCGCTCTAATATAAATTCCAGCAGCTGTCCGCGGTCGGCGTGGGAGGTGAGGTCGAATTTGTCAACCCTGCAGTTCAGAGTTCCGACGAACAGCAGATCCGGGAAGGAAAAATTGGAGCCGTAGGGGGTCTTCATGAGGCGTCCGGCCGGCGTTTCGTCGTCGGCGTATCCGACTAAAAATATGGCGTTGGCGCGCTGGTTCATCATCGCGGCCGCGGCCAGATAGCTCGGCGTGCGCTCCACCATCATTCCGCTTCCGAGGACGTAAATGCCCTTTTCGTCGAAATCCTTGCCGGGGATTATTTCCGCGCGCAGCGGGCGCACGCCCTCCATGTGCTGCCTGTTGAACGAAAAAGTTTCCGACCTCTTCGACTCGCGCAGAAAATGCTCCGCCAAATCGAGCCCCAGGCCGCCCGCGTAAACGGGGGCGTCGGAGGGAATCTCCCCGCGCCTCTTGGACGCGTTTATCAGCTGGATAATGTCCTGCATTCTTCCGAGGGCGAACGCCGGCACAAGCACGCTTCCGCCGTCGCCCAGCACGCGGTTTACGGAGGCCGTAAACCGCTTGGCTTCGCTCTCGTAGGTCTGCCCTTCGGGGCGGTCGTAGGACCCGCGCGTCGTTTCGGTGACAATCGTGTCGATTCTGCCTTTCGGCGGCATGGCGCCCTTGAGTATTCCCGTCGAATGAAACGAGATGTCGCCGGTAAAAAATATCTTTTGCCTCCTGTATTCCGCCAAAATCGACGCCGCTGCGGGAATGTGGCCAGCCGGATAAAACGTTATGGAGATTTTTTCTCCGCCGGATTCAAACGAGCGTTCCCGCATGTACGGCATTTGAAATATCCTCCGGCGCAGCGCGTCTATGGCGGAGTAGTCGTACAGCGGGTACTCCTTTATGCCGAGTTCCTCGCGCTGTCTGCCCTGAACGGCGCGGGAATTGCGAAGCATGCGCAAGATCAGCTCGCAGTTTTCCGAAGCGGCCATTATTTGCGCGCGCTCCTGATGGCGCGCCACGACGGGCAGCGCTCCGCAGTGGTCGAGGTGCGCGTGCGTTATCGCGATGAAGTCCAGACTTTCGGGAATTATTTTCGACAGCGCCGGAAGCGATTCCAACCCGACGCGCTTCGGGTGCATTCCGCAATCGACCAGCATTTTGAAGGGGCCCAGCTCCAGCAGATGCCCGCTCGACCCAACGTCGATTTCCCCGTTTAAGTTCGTATAGACCATTGGAGTTTTCTAACCCCCCGCGACAATCTGCATGATTTCTATTTTGTCGCCGTCGGAAAGCTTCGTTTTGGCAAAATCCGCCGCCCTTACGGCCCTTTGGTTGACCTCGGCGACGCATCTGGCGGGATTGAGCCCAAGTTCGCGCGCAAGGCTTTCAAGAGTGGCTCCGCGCGCGGTTTGCACGGGGCGCGAATTGGCCGTTATGTTTATCTTGTCCATTTTCTTTGCGAATTTATGCCGCATGCGGCGAAAGTCAAACAGTATTATCCCGCATTGGGCCTTCCATTAATTTTGTTTTGAAAATCCGTTTTATCCTTAGGCGGGTTTTGCCGTTCGGAGTTTTTTCGCGGCGTCTTTTTCGGAAGCCGGATTCGATTGGCGGCTATTGTCGACTATTGTCGGCGGTTTCGGGCAGTGCTTTCGGGAATCGGATTCAACAGGCGCGCGCGGAATGCGATTTCGGCAGAGGGGTTGATTTTCCGGATTCGCCGGGTTCGACAAATTCTCCAGGTTCGACGGGTCCGACGGGCTTTAGTTCGCGCGCCCTTTTACGGCCCGCCGTTTCGGATTGCCTGCGGAGCTTACAACTTTAGGCTTGTGTATTGGGGAGCGGAGATTATCGTCGGCTAAATAACTTCCGTCGCATGCTTTTCATAGAGATAGCGGGCTTGATTGCCTTCTCGATTTCGGGCGCGCTCGCCGCGTTTAAGAAGGATTTGGACATAGTCGGATACGTCGCGGTCGGCGTGGTGACCGGCATAGGGGGCGGCACGCTGCGGGACCTCATTTTGAACAGGACGGTTTTTTGGATTGGCGATCCGTATTTGTACTCGCTCAACATTTGTATCGCCACCGCGGTGGTCACGTACTTTTTCGGCAGGTTTATCGAGAACCGCAGAAATATCGTAAACTGGTTCGACGCGCTCGGATTGGCGCTGTTTGCCATACAGGGCTACGCCATTGCCTTTCAAATGCACGGCAATTTCGAGATAGCCCTGATTATGGGCGTTATCACCGGCGTGGGCGGCGGCCTCGTGCGCGACATATGCCTAAACCGCCAGCCGTTTATTTTCAGGGGGGAACTGTACGCCTCCGCCGTCGCCGCGGGGCTGCTGGTTTACTATCTTTCCGATTCCATCGCCCTGTCTTTTGCGACCTCGTTTACGCTGAGGGCGGGAGCGATAAAGTTTGGCTGGCGCCTGAAGTGATTTTTTTCGGTTTTTGCGGCCGAAGTTTTGCGCCGCGGCGTTTCGATGCGCGCAAGTTTTTGTTTCCGTCCGCGTTCCAGCCCGCGCGTTTGGGGGACTTTTTATAAACTCTTAAAATGCGTTAAGCGCGCCGTTTCGCATTTCGACTTTTGTCTTTTTTGCCTATTCTTTGGCGCGTGTTTTAATTGCGCGCGCCTCTTTTGCTTTCGCCCGCGTTTTCAGTGTCGTTTTGGGCGCGTCTTTTTTATCTTGCCGCAGCGGGTGGCGCGGGGAAGGGGAGGGTTTTGGGAGGCGGAAAAATTTTTTTTACCTTTTGCTTTTTGTATTGCTGGCGCCCTCCGGACCTTAGCATTGTCGGCTTTTTCTGATTGCTTTGCCTTGCGGGGGGCGGACGCTTTGAGGCCGTATTCTTTCCGTCGAATCGCGGCTTTGCCTAATGGTGGTATCCTGTGTTGGCCGATATGTTCTTCGCCCTGTAAAGCTGCTCCAAAAGTATGACCCGCGCAAATTCGTGAGTGAACGTCATGGGAGAAAGCGAGATTACTTCGTCCGCGCGCGCCTTTACTTCGGCGGAAAGTCCGTATGCTCCCCCGACGATAAACGCGCAGTCGCCCGCCTCGTCCTCTAAAAGTTTTGCAAATTCCCTCGACGTGCGAAGGCGCCCCTCCTCTCCGGCGGCGTAGACTTTTCCCTTGAAATTTTTTAAGTGCGCAAGCATGCGCTCGCCTTCGCGCGCAGGGTCGGAGTCGCCTATTTCCGCAATCTCCGCGCGGCAGTAATGCGACAGCCTTTCCAAATAGTCGCCGCACAGGTTCGCCAGCGCCTTGTTCTTCATCTTGCCGACCGCGATTATCTTCAGGCGGCGCATGCGGCTATTCCCGGCCCCCCTCGGCCTTTTTTGCGGCGTAAATGCTCAGCTTGGGAGCGTCCGCGCCGAAGCCCTCCCGCGCGGATCTGACCGCGCGCGCCGCCGATAGGGTCGGATTGGATTCGTCGTTTTCAAATATGTTTTCCCGCCCTATTTCCGAGAATGCCCCGGACGATTTCAGTATGCGCATTATGTCCCCGCGAACTTCGCAGAGAATAAGCCTGCGGTCGGATTGCGACATTCTCCTGTTCAGCTCCAGAATGTCCATGACGCTTGTTGCGTCGAAGTTTATCGCGTTTCTTAGCTTTAGAATCAAAACCTTCAGGTTCTCCTCTCCGGCGATTCTTCTGAATTGGTTTTGCAGGACGTCGGAGGCCCCGAAGAACATGTTGCCCTCGACGTGGACGATGGATATTTCAGGATCGGAGCGCGCGGTTTTTGCCTCGATTTTTTCGAGTTCGCCGTCGTCTCCTATCGAGTATTCCACAACTTCCGGCGCGCTGGCCTTTTTTAGAAACAGCAGAATCGAGAGCGCAATTCCTGCGTATATGGCGTTGTCGAGGCTGCTGAACACCCCGACCATGAATGTGACAAGAAACACCATTGCGTCGCTAAACGTGCTGGTCAGAACGGTTTTTATCGTCTTTAATTTGATTAGCGAAAAACTCGTATAGACGACTATCAGCGCGAGCGTCGCCTTCGGGACGTATTCGATTGCGCCCCCGAACAGGGCCAGCACGACGAGCGTGAATATCGCCGTGAACAGATTGAAAAGCGTGGATTTTGCTCCGCTGTAAAACGCGAGCGTCGAGCGCGTCATCGAGCCGGACGCAAGCGTTCCCGATCCGAACGCGCACCCGATGTTGGCGATGCCGAGCGCGAAGATTTCCTGGTTTGTGTCGAACCTGTCGGCCTTCATCGCCGCGAGGCTCTTGCCTATCGAGACGCCCTCGATTGCGCACAATATGGCTATCGCCAGCGCGAGAGACGCCGATTGCTTTACGCTTATGGCAGAAAAGTCCGGAGCCGACGCGCTCCATGAATCCGCGTAGACGGGGGAGAGCCTGTCGATTTCCATTCCGAAATGCGCGGTGCATATGTAGGAGGCCGCCGCCGTAAGTATCATGGTGATTCCCTCGGCGGGAAGGCGATTTGCAAACTTCTTCATGGGCAGGAAGACCGCAAAAGTAAATGCCGCCATTCCCAGAGATGCGGGCTGAAGCCCGCCGATGCAGTCGATTGTGGCGCCTATCGTCTGGACGAGCGTGGTCGGCGCAAAGTCCTGCGGATAGGAAAAACCGAACAGGTTGCGCATTTGGTTTGCGATTATCAAAAGCGCGCCGACTGTGACATACGATATTATCACCGTCCGCGAGATGTACGATATTACGAACGTCAGCTTGAATACGCTCGCCAATATCAAAAACAGGCCCGTAAGCGCGAGTATCGACGGAACCGCCGCCATTCTTGCGGCTTCGTCGACCATTCCGGCAACTGCAAACGAGCTCAACAGAATCACCGCCGACGCGTTGCTCGGCCCCAGCGTGACATATATCGACCGGCAGAATACAAGCCCGATCAGCGACGCTATAATCCCGCCGAAAATGCCGTAGGATATGGGCAGCCCGGCGATGAGCGCGTACGCCATGTTTATGGGAAAGGACAGTACTGCAACGTTGAACCCCGCCTTGATGTCGCACATCAGGGCGTCCGTTCCGTAATTTTTAAACTGCGCGGCAAGCGGAAAAAGCTTAACGCTTTTCCAATCGGAGTGGGCTTTAAATTTGTGCGCCAAGTTTGGTCCCGTTAAGTCTGCGCCCCGCTATTTCTTGGCCTCCGCGGCCTGCCTGCCTTTTATAATCGCCAGTTCCTGCGGGGAAAGTTCGAGCCATATCTGCGAATGCTCTATTTCCACAATGTAATTCTTGTTTTCCGATATTCCGTATTTGCGCCTCAATTCCGCGTCCGCGGCCTTCATGGCCATCTCGTCTTCGGAAAGTTTCTTCGTGAGCTTCATCTGCTTTGACGCGTCCATAGTGGAGGCTATTTCCTTGCGAAGCTCGTTCAAGCCGGCCTTTTGCGCGAACATTGTCCCCAGGCTCCTTTGGAGCTGCGCGTTTTCCCTCGTGCCCTCAATCGATTTGAGGCGGTAGTAGTTGGCGCCGTTTTTCTGGATTATCCTCATGGGATCCATCTGCGCCCCGTCCGAAGTCTTCAGATTGGAAAGCTCCTCCTTTGAGAGCGCGGTGCAGATGTTCGACGAAAGGAATATCATCTTGTACTTTCTGTTCGAGGCGAACGCGTACTGCTTGCGCATGATTTCGTCGTTTGCCTTGAACTCCTTGTCGAGGGCGTCGAACACCTTTTGAATTTCCGCTTTTTTTGCCTCGTCCTTTTCCTCGCGGAGGCGCGTCTGAAGCTCCTTGAGCTTTCCGGCGTAGCGGCGCATGGTGTTCACGTTGTAGTTGAACAGGTCGTTTTGCTCCGGAGTTTTCAGCTCGCTTACCATCATATATTGCGCCCCGTCCATCAGGGCGATGTCGCCGACTTTTTGGGCGGCCGCGGGAGTGGGCGCGGCGGCGGCCGCGGCGAAGGCGGCGATTGCAATTACAGGTTTCAAGTTCATGGCCTATTTGTCCTTGCTTGAATCTTCCATTATGTACAGCCTGCCGTTCATGTTCGGGTTTACGTTGTCGCCGGAAGACGCCTTGGACGCGCCCGTTCCGGAAACGTTCGCCGACGCGCCCGGTTCGTCGGCCTTCTGGCGCGGCTGCAATCCGGCGAAGTCCGTGGAGATTCTCTCGTAGAAGGCGAGGAGTTCGTCCAGATCGGACACGGCGAATTCGAGATTTTTCGCGTGGGTGGTCGCCGGATAGTCCTTATGCACGGCGGTCGCGGTGAGGAGCTTGCGAAGGTCGCGCACGGGGGTTTGGGCGAAGTCGGAATCCCTGGCGGCCTTGGCCGACGAGAACGCCTGCGACATTCTGTCGATTGCGGTTTTTGAAAACTTCCTCTGGAGGATTTTTTCAAACTGTTCGGAATTCATGGGGGTCGCGTGGTAAATGCGCACGTTGTTCGGGGAGCCGGAGAGCGATACCGTCACCTCCGTGACGAAGATGGCCTGCTGTACTATGTATTCGTTTTTCGACACCGACACCACAAGCGACGCCTGCGCGTAAAACGACGTTTCGTCCGGAAACAGTATTCCGAAAATCTTTTTGTTTTTCAGGGCTTCGTCGTCGATTTCAAATGCGGCCGCGCTCCCGCAAAACGCCGCCAAAAACAAAACCAACGAAAGAAGCTTCGTTTGGTAAATCTTCATGGTTGCATTTACGGCGAAAATGTGGAAAATGGCAACAAGAAAGTTCTAACTTCCCCCCATGTTAAGTTGCAAAGGTTTGACGGTTCGCGTGGGAAATTCGTCCGCGCCGATTTTGAACAACGCCGAAATAGATTTTGAGGCGGGCGTCATGAACGCCGTAATAGGGCCGTCGGGCTGCGGAAAGACGACGCTGGTGAAGGCGATGTTAAAAATACTTCCCGCGGAGGGGGAGTCGTTCTTTTGCGGGGAGAGAATCCGGGAGTCGGAGGACATAGTCGGAAAGGTCGGCTTCGCCCCGCAGTTTACCTGCGTGCACCCGATGCTGACGGTGAGGGAGGCGGTGGAGTCCGCGCTCGAAATATCGGTTTCGGATTCGGCGGAGCGCGCGCGCAGGCTGGAAAACATTTTGAAGATAATCGGCTTGGAGGAGCACGCCGGCAAGTTTGTCTCGTCGCTTTCCGGCGGGCAGCTGAGGAGAATAGGCCTGGGGGTGGAGCTGGCCTGCGATCCGCCCGTCATGTGCTGCGACGAAGTGACGTCGGGTTTGGATCCGCTGTCGGAAAACTCCATTCTGGACATGATGCAAAAGCTCTGCCGGGAACGCGGCAAGACGTTTGTCTGCATAATACACAACCTCGCCAAGCTCGACTACTTCAAGCGCATAACGGTGGTGCACTGCGCAGAGATTGTCTTTCAAGGCTCGCTCGACGAGCTCAAGGCGTATTTTGAAATAGACTCCGCGCTGTCGCTCTACGACGTCCTAAATTCGAAGGACGTTTCGCAGTGGCGGCAAAAGTGGTCCGAGCGGCGCGCAGAGATTGCCGCAAGGCGCGCGGACGAATCCGAACGCCGGGGCGTTGAGGCTTCCGGAGGCTCGGCGGGCGTTTCGGGCGCCGGGGGGGGCGTTGAAGGCGGGGAATTTTGCGAAGGCGGCGGTTCGGCGCGCAGGCCGTCGGCGGTCTCCCAGCTTTTGACCCTTTTGCGCAGGCGCTACAAGCTGTTTTTCAGGGATACGACCTATCTGTTTTTGACGCTCGCCATAAGTTTCGGTTTTCCGCTTGTCGTTGTGATATTCGCGCTGGGCGGGCTTCCGCAAATAGAGACGCTGGCTCTCGACAGAAATTTGGGCGCCCTTGAGGAGCTTAGGGAAAATCTGCGGCTGCAAATCGAGGCGGCAAACACCGCGACAATCGTGACGGGGCTGATTCTCTTTCAGGCGGTTTTGCTCGGCCTCATGGGGGCGAACAATTCCGCCCGCGAAATCGCATCTGAGCGCAGCCTGTACGAGAAGGAGCGCCTGTTGGGGCTGCGGCCCTCCGCGTATGCGCTGTCGAAAATAATATACACGCTTTCGCTTGCGCTGTTTCAGGGCGTGTGGATGTGCGTGTTCGTAAAATACATTTGCAAGTTTCCGGGCGACGCGTTCACGCAGTCGGCGCAGATGGTGATGGTGTGCGCTTCCATGACGGCAATATGTCTGGCGTTCAGCGCGAATTTTTCCTCTCCGGAAAAGTCGAACTTGGTATCCATATATCTGGTGGGCTTTCAGCTTCCGCTCTCCGGCGTCGTGCTCGCGCTCCCGGAGGCGCTCAAATGGGTCTGCCGCCCGTTTATCGGGACGTACTGGGGCTGGGCGGGATACCTGACCTCCATGAAGGATTCGCCGATTTACGACGCATACGTGCAGACTTCCTCCGCGTGGGAAACGCTCCCTTCGCCGGCGCTTTCCTTCGCCGTTATGTCGCTTCAGTGCGCCGCGGCGCTCGCCTTTGTGTTTTGGGGGTGCTGCGTCAAAAAATGGTCTTGAGAAAACGCTATTGGTCGCGCGCCTTTTTTGCCGATATTTATATGCTTGAAATGCCCTAAAATTGTGCGAGAATCAATAGAGCCGCGCGGGAATGTGCGGCAGGTTTTCCCGCTTCGGTGTCAGCATCGGATCGGATATATTTGCACTGATATGAAATCCAAATACGTTCCAATTTTGGTCGCGCTGGCGATTCCCCTCGCGGCGGTTGCGGTTGCGCTGTCGCTTGTGTACGCGAAGAAGCGCACGGTTTCCGGCTTGGAGGACTTTTCCTACGCGGCCTACATAGGCGCGCCGAAGAATCTGGCGGGCAACAAATACCTTTTGAAATGCCAGCCCGACAGGCAGCTGGCGGATCTCGAATCGCGCGGGAGGCTCGTTTCCGTGCGGACGGCGGACGGCATGTCAAAGCTGGCCGTGCTCGTCCCGTCGGATTTGGACGTGAATATTTCCGCAAACAGGCGGTATGCGATGGTGGTGAAAATAGACTCCGCCGGCCGCGTAATCGCCGAATCTGTGGAGAAGTATTAGGAGGCCGGAATGAATATGTTGAATTGCAAAACCGTTGCGGTTTCGATTGGCTTGGCCTGCTGCGCGCTCTGCGCGCAGAATGTTAGCATGTTTGAGGGAATGAATATGCCGTCCGTCTCCCAGTCGGCCGGCGCAAACGCCCAAGACGCGCAGGCGGCGCCGCGGGGAGTTTTTGAAAGCGCGACCGTCGATAAAAATATCGACAAGATATTCGACGTTAAGAGCGACTCCTTCGACACCGACAGCGGCATGCTGAATTGGAAGGGCAAAAATTTTAATATCGGCGACAGCAAGCTTGTCCGCGCGCGCTTTGAAAGATACCTCTCCATGACGACCGACGCCAAGGAGTTCAACGCCTACCAGAGCATACTCGCCGAGATAACCTCATTGCTTTCGGCCTCGAATGAGGACCTGTCGGACAAGACTATCCGCCACGCCTGGAGCAGGCTTTACGACGCCGCGGAATATCCGTTCGACGGGGATTCGTGCCTGTTGATAGCCAACTGCGTCTATACGTCGTGGAGAATGAAGTCGGAGTACGCGGGGGCGAAGAAAAGCGAGCTTGACGACATTTTGAAGGTTAAGGAGGACAAATTTCTCCTGAAGTCGCACTCGGTGTACGGCGAGAACGCCGCGCGGGAGTTCAATTCGGGCCGCTCCACCACCCAGTTGAAAATAAAGACTCCGGAGTTCCACGCGGCGGAGATAGCGTACAGGACGGTGGAGCTTCAGGAGAGCAGGGCGAAGCTTCTCAAGAGCGAGGCGACGCGGGAGGCCGTCGCGCTGAAGGCCGTCCTGCAGTACCAGTCGCAGCTGCTGATATTTTTGACGGAGCGCAAGTTTCAGGCTGCGCAGCTGGCGTCGATGTTTTACCGCCACATCTATCGCGGCAACGCGCAGGCTCTGCAAGTGGGGCAGAAGGAGCTTGCCCAGATGGTGCCGATTTCCCAGTTTACCCCGAATGTCGACCTGCTTGAAGGCATAGCCAACGACGCCCGTTCCGATGTGCGCGACGGCATGAACGCCGTCAATTCGCTTTACGATTCGGGCGAGCGTTTCGGCGCGCTGGAGCGTTTGCAGGAGACGTTTGTCATAGGGGAATTCGACCCGCTTCTGTATTCCTTCGACCCCGCTAAAAGAAAGGTTTTGCACCGCATTTACAAGGACGCGGCCACGATAAAGAGGCTCTCCGAATCGCGCGACTGGGGGGGCATAGAGGAGGTTTTGGAGCGCATGAAAACCGACGCGCCGGACTTCCCCGCGACCGAAGTTTTATCGAAAGTCCGCACCGCGCAGCGCGCGAGCGACATGCACCTTTTGGCCGCCAAGCAGGCGGCGGCAAAGGGGGATTCCGAAAGCGTAAAGCAGTCCATTTCTGAGGCCATGAAGCTCTGGCCGCTCAATCCGAAAATCGAGACGCTCAACAACGAGCTCGTCGGCTTGTCCATAGGCACCACGCTGTACGAGAAAAAATTTGACGAGCTTCTTGCCAAAAACAATTTCCGCGACATCGCCGCCGAGGCTCCGGAGTTCGGAATAGTTCTGCGGCAGGACGCCGAGAGGCTGGCGAAACTGCGCGAAATAGTGTTGAAGGTCGGGCGCATAGACGCGCTTATTGCGCAGGCTAAGGAAATGGAAAAACAGAAGAATCCCTACTTCGCGTGGGACATTCTGGAAAACGCCCGCGCCGTTGACGCCAACGACGCCGCGTTGGCGAGGGCGCAGGCGGAGCTGGCTCCGGAAGTTTCGGACTACGTAAAGGCTCTCAACAGCGCGAAAAAGGCGGAGCAGTCGGGCGACTACGCGTGCGCGCTGAATTATTATCTGGCGGCCCAGCAGATATTTCCCGCCTCGCAGGCCTGCCGGCTCGGCATAGAGCGCACCGCGCCGCTGTATTACAAATAGCAAGCCGATGCGGGGAAGTTTGCAGATCGTCCTGTATGCGTTGCGCATGGGGTTGTCTTGCGCGTTTTTTTTCGTTTTCGGAGCGCTTTGCGCGTTTGTCTGGCTGGCGTTTTTTGCGCCCGCCGCCTTCGAGGCGGAGCCGCTGTCGGAAACCTCTCCGGAGCTTAGGGATTTTCTGGACTCGAACCGGGAGCGGATCGTTTTGGATTCGGACGGCCTGTCGAAGGGCGTCGGAGGTTTGGTGGCGCATTGCGCCGGTACAAATTCATTTGCCGCGCCGCCCGCCGTCAAAATTCTCGACTGCGGCGAGATTGCCGTGTGCATACCGGTAATTTACGCAAGCCTAATGAACGCGAATGCGCGCGCGTATTCGCTGGCGTTTTGCATAGACTCGGATTTTCGGCTCGCGCGGGCCTATTTCGGAGCGGCGCGCATTCCGCTTTTTTTTGCGCGGAAGTGGACCGAAGAGATGCTTTCCCACTACGGGAGGTCGGGGCGCATCGGGGAAATCGTTGCCTCGTTGGGTTCCAAAATTAAGTTGAAGATTGTCGGCAATAGCGCATACATAGAGAAATGCGATTTGCAATAGCCGCAGTTTTTGCGCTTGCGTGCGCGGCGTGCATAGTGCGCGCGTCGGCGGCCGAAATGAGTTTGGCCGAAAAAATCGCGCTTGCCAAAAGGGTCGCGGACGATGCGGCCGCGGGCAAAATCGCGTCTGGAATGGTGGTAGATTCCTCGCTCAATCTCGGCGAAATAATAAATCGCTATCGCGAGAGCGGGGTTCCCGCTCCGGCGGGCGAGGCGCTTTCGGCCGCGATGGAAAGTTCGTCGGAGGATTCGGAGAACAGTTCGGACGGAGGCGCAGGCCAAAATTCGGCTGGGGTCGCAAAAGGCGTATCCGCGGTTGCCGGAGAGAGGGCTTCGGAATCCGAAGCCGCCGCGCCGAAGGGGGCGGACGCCGCTTCCGCCAAATCCGACGAGAAAACGGGGACTTTGAAATCGGGGGCGGAAGTGTCGGGCGTTGCGCCGAAGCCGGACGCTGCCGGTTCGAAATCGGGAACGGAAAACGCCGATGACGGCAAAGTTTCCGGCGTTGCGCCTGCGCAGTCCGAATTTCCAAAGCGCGCCGACGGAGGGCGGAGGCCTGAAATTTTGCCTGCCGCAGACGGGCGTACCGCCGGGGTTTTCGCGTCCGGCCGCCCCGGCGTTGCGAAAGAAGCGCCCGCGGCAAAGGCGGGGGAACGCCTTGCGGACGAGCCCGTGGTGGAGAGGATTCCGGATTCCGAAAAAGCTTCCGCTCCCGTTGCCCGCGCGCCCGCCGCAGAGCGCGCCGAATCTCTTGAAAAAAAAGACGCGCCGCCCGCTTCGCTTTCGCATTCTGGCGGGAAGGCGAATGCGAAGGAACCCGAACCGGAAGCCGCATCGGCGGGGCGCATGCCTTCCGCAGCACAGGCGGATAGTTCCGACGTTCCCGCGGTGGAGCCAATCTCTGCGATAGAGCCAATCTCCCCGGAGGAGCCGGGCGTTCCAAAGCCGATTCCTCCGAAAAGCGAAAAGCTGCTGCCTGTCGACACGTCGAAAAATTTTGTGAACGGCTTTTACGTCGGAGATTCCGCGGATTCCAAAGGCGGCGAAATCGACGCTTCGCAGCTTCCGAAAAAGCGGATAAGCGAATTTAAAAATTCCCTCTTTAAGATATACGGAGAGGATTTCGTAGCGGTCAACCAGTGCGCGGAGGTTGCGAAGGATTGCGCGGAACTTGCGGCGGGCTTCTTCTCAAAAACCGGCAAGTTGGGCGGAATCCGTCCGGTTGAGCTTCGCGTGCTGTCCGAATCCGAATCCGGCTCCGGCTCCGCGCCGCTGACCGGCGCGCGGATCATGGACAACGGCGCGGTGGTTCTCTCGGCGCTCTGGTGCGAAAGGCTGGATTTCGACCTGTTTTGCCGCCTGCTTTCGGGAGGAGCCTTGAGGAGCATCGCTTTTTCGGCGGGGGGCGTTGATGGCGTAAAAAATCTTCCCTATTGGCTGGAGCTGGCTTTCGAGGGGGCGTTGGAACAGAAGGCGCGCTTCGGAGTTGCGCGCGACATGGCGAGACTTGCGGACGCAAATCCGCCGCTCCTTCCCGAATCGGTATTTTCGCTTGAGCGCGGAAAAATCGAAAATTTCGAGCTTGCGCGCGCGCACGCCTATTGGAATTTGGAGGCGCTTCGCGAGATTCTCGGCGCGGGATTTCCGGACTTCTTCTCGGCGCTGTTGATTGATAAAAAGTCTCCCGAAGCCGCGGCGGATTCCATTTGCGGCGCGCTGAAGATGTCGATGGAGGAATTCCACTCGCGCTGGAGGTGCGTGGTCACAGGGCTGATTTGCTCCAGGCTGGGCGGCATTCAGACGATGGAGGCAACGAGGGCCGAAATCGTCAGATACGCCGTTTTCCCCCATATGCGCGAGGACGGAACGACGGAGGGTCTGGCGGGAATGTCGCTCTTTGAAATGCGCGAGGACCCCGATGTCAGAAACGCGGTCGAATTGAGAATATTCGAGTTGAAAGTTGCGCTTTCCCGCTCCAATTCCGTCTATCACAACGCGCTCGTCGCGCTCGGCCGCAGCTTTGAAGCCCTGTTGGACGACGACGCGGACGCGTACCGTTCTGGCTTGACAGATTTTACCAATGAGCTTAAAACGTCCGACAAAATTGCCGATAAAGTGCGGCAGTTGATGCTCGCTCCGTCTCCGGAGGATTACCAATCTAAGGAAGAAAGCGGTAGGGTTTCGCCCCGGAAAACGGGCGCGAACTCCGATTAAACTTAACCATTGGAAATCGATTTAAAATATGAATAATGTTTTGGCATTCGGCATAGGCTATCAGGAGCTTATCCTTATATTGATAGTTTTTCTCCTCCTTTTCGGGGCAAAGAGGCTTCCCGAACTTGCGAGGGGATTGGGCAAGTCCATTCGCGAATTTAAAAAGGCCACGAGCGAGATAGAGGACAATATCCGCGAGGCGATGGACGAAGAGGAAAAAAAGAGCGCGCAAGTAAACAATTCCGAGAAGTCGGAGCCTTCCGCGCCCGCCCAAAAGACCGAGGAAAAATAGTTTTTAATATTTTTCGCGTTTGAATTTTGCGGACGCCGTTTTTGCGGCGTCCGTTTTTTTTTCAAAAAAGGCGGCCGGCGCAATTCGGTCCTGTTATCTGCCGCCGGGCGCGGTTGGCGCGCTTGCGGCTGCGGGCAGTGCAAGCGCATGGGCGAAGTTATAAAACTTTCGGAATTTGTACGGTTTGTCTAACGCGGCTTTTGATGTTTGAAAGGGGAGTTTGGAAAGGGGAATTATGGGGTTTTAAATGAATCGTAGCCGGTTGGACTTGCGGATTGGAGTTTGGAAAAATTTTTCGCCGATGCCTTGAATGAAATAGGATTAGAAAAACGTTTTGCGGCCGTTCATTCGCGCGGCCGTCTCTTGAAATTGGCATAAAGAACGCCCTGCGAATAATCCGCAAGCCCGCCGATTTGCCCCAGGCGGCGCAAGCGTTTAAGCCGGCATTGCAAGGCCTTTACGCCATTCCCTAACGCTCCTTGTGCCTGACCTTGCTTTTTTCCCATTTCTAAAATTTTCCGGGAATGGGTGTTGTCCAAATTTAACTTTATTTTTCCAAAATTAAATTTCGCGGCACGCTTTTTTGCAAAAGCATGGCCGCTTTGCAAAAATATGTCCGGAATATGTCCGGAATGCCATTCCGCCTGCAATGGCGCGGGATTCCTTTTGAGCTAATGATGTTTGAAATATGAGATTGGAAATGGGAAATTGCGGGAAATAACGGGAAATTGCGGGAATTTAAAGGCATTGAGGCGGGCTTGTCGGCCGAATTTGAGTTTGGAAACTTTTGCGCCGGTATCCCAAAAATGAAGTAAGATTTGGAAAGTTTTTCGCTCTATTTCAAGTTTAACATAAACTGACTCCCTTTACACCTCTCCCCTGAACCGTCCTTGCAATCTTCCTTCCAAGAGCCTTTTCCCAAATCCTACTTCATCTTTCCAAAATCAGGCTTCCTCTTGAGCTAAGCCGCCGGTCGGCGGCGTTAAAAAAGTGCGCGGGAGGGGGAGGGTACTATTCTTCGGATTTTAGTTTGGAGTAGATGTCCGACAACTTTTTAAAGTCGTCGTCCCGCGAACCGGAGTCTATGACAAATTCAAACTCCGCATCGCGCCGGAGTTCCTCTTGCGCCGTTTTCATTCTGCGTTCGATGTCCACTTCGGATTCCGTTCCGCGGTTTGCCAGGCGGCGTCGCAGCTCGTCTATGGAGGGCGGCCTGATGAACACGGAATGCAGCCTTTCTCCGATGAGAGGCTCGCGCGAGGCTATTTCGCGCCAAGTTTGCGCGCCCTGAACGTCTATTATCAGGACTATGTCCTTGCCCGATTCAAGCAGGCCGAGTATCTCGCGCCTGGACGTTCCGTAATAGCGGTCGTGCACTTTTGCGTATTCGTAAAAGTCGCCGTTTTCAATCGCCTTTTCAAAATCTTGCGCGCTTAGAAAGTAGTAGTCGACTCCCTCTTTTTCGCTTCCTCTGGGGGGTCTGGACGTCGTGGTGATCGCGCGGCGGATTTTCCCGTTTGAATGGGCAATCAGACGCTCGGCTACGGTATTTTTTCCGCTTCCGGCAGGTCCGCTAATTACGAGTATCAGCCCCTTGAGCATGGCGTAGATTTCGGCGTTGCGCCCTTCAGTACATCAGCGACGCGCATATCAGCGACGCAAATATCGCCGCAAATATCGCCGCGCACGCTTTTGTGCGGCGTCCGGAGGCGAAAATCCATTCGAGAATGTCGCGCATTCTGTACGGAAGCGTTCCTATGTAGAGCGCGAAAACGACAATCAGATACGATACGCTCACCAACAGCAGGCGAGAGGGAGGCTCCTGCATGAATGCCGAGTCGATGAACGCGCGGCAGGCCAGAAGTGCGATTATCGCCGCTCCCCTTACGGAGAGGAAATCGGGCAGATATTTGAACGCAAGCAGCCCCGCGCCGCCGAACAGGACTATCAGTAGCGCCTTGATGTCGCCGAAATCCGCCTCTCCGAGTTGCGAGAGCAGGTAGACAAACCACAGCGTCGCCGCTCCGAATGTGACGTACGATGCGGTCTTGCTTCGCAGGAAGCGCATGGAATACTTCTTTGCAGCGTCGGGGCGGGCAAAGAGCGCAAACGCCGCAACTGCGAATACGGCGGCAAGAATGTATGTGGAAACGTAGAGATTCATTCCTTATTTGCGCGCGCTTCGGCTTTCAAAGCGCGCGCCGGCGTCTATTGGACTTTTTTAAGCAGCTTGCCTTCGAGCTCTCCCGTCAGCGATTCCAGAAATTTTACGATGCACTCGATGTCGTTCGAGCTTAGCGTCTTTCCTCGCTGATACTTCGCCATCACGGACACCGCGTTCTTGAGCGACTGCGTCGAGCCGTCGTGGAAATACGGGGCGGTCAGGGCCACGTTGCGCAGGGTGGGCGTCTTGAATTTGTGCATGTCGCGCTCGTCGTTTGTGAAGGATTTTAGGCCCGTGTCGTCAATTTTCCCCACATTGCCCCTGTCGGCGAAGTAGTTGCGCTTGAGCCCCATATATTCAAAGGTCTGCCCGCCGAGATTCTGGCCGGCGTGGCATATGGCGCAGTTGTGGAGTTTGAACAGTTCGTATCCGCGGATTTGGTCCGCGGTAAGGGCGGACTTGTCTCCGCGCAGGTATCTGTCGAACGGGCTGTTCGGAGTGATGAGAGTCTTTTCAAATTGGGCGATTGCGTCGGTGATATTTTTTTCGGTAAAGCCGTCCGGATAGACCGCCTCGAATTGCTTTTTGAATGCGGCGTCGGCCGAGAGCCTCTTGGCGATTTCTTCCCACGATACGCCGTCCATTTCGACGGGATTCATCGGCGGGCCGCCGGCCTGTTCGGCGAGGTCGGCCGCGCGGCCGTTCCAGAACTGGCGCTTGTTGAAGGCCGCATTGTAAACGGTCGGCGCATTGATTTCGCCCTTTTGCTTGCGTATTCCCACGGAAGTCTGAAGGCCGTCTACGCCGCCTTTTTCAAGCGGGTGGCATGTTGCGCATGAGACTGTGTTGTCGCCCGAAAGCGCGGTGTGGTGGTAGAGTATTTGGCCGAGTTTGACCTTCTCGGCTTCGACTTCCAATTTTTCCGGAATGGGCCATACGGGCTCGTTCGCAAACTCCTTTGCCACGCCGGAATTTTTGTTCAGCCTGCCGCGTTCGGAGGCTATCCATTTCATGAGTATTTCGCGACCGTCGGCCGACATCTTTCTGTTTGCGTGAACTGCGACAAATGCGAAGGGCGGCATTGTTCCGGCGTTTACGGCGTGCTCTATCTTTGCCAGTATTGTCTCGTTTACCGGTTTTCCTTCGGCTATTTCCTTCATCGTCGGGCCTATGTCGAAGCTTTTTAGGCCCTCGCTCATGTCGGATTTCACGAGGCTGCCGACGAGCGGTATGCTTGCGTAAAAGGGCGGCTTTGCGGATTTGTCGTGGCAGAGCACGCAGCCGGTTTGCTCCAGTATGAATACGGCCTTCTGGTTTTCCGGAATGTCGGGAATCTTTACCAGAGTGCATGCGAAGAAGTACCACGCCGCCCACAGGACGGCGAATAGGGCGATTAGTGCGATAATTTTTTTCATGTTTCGAAAATGTGGGAATGTTTTGCCGGATAGTTCTTCCGTATTGGAAAATTCAAAATACATTGGGCCGCCGATAACAAGCAAATTCGGAAACAAAATGCGGCGCGTCCCGTCGGGGCGCGCCGCGTTCAAATGACGGAGCGGCGGAAGAAAAGCCGGACTATTTTCCTATGGGCTCAAAGTCGCTTCTGCTTCCCCAGCCGCGTTTGCCGTTCGAGGTTTCGAGGTACAGGAAGTCTCCGCGGCTCTTGCGTATTTTCGCCAGTTGTCCGTCGGCCAGTATGGCGCACACCGGCGCTTCGGGAGCCGGAGAAATTCTCAGCGAAGGCGTTTCGCCCACGGCTACGGCCCTGCTTGCAAAAGCGCGCCAGTTGAATATTCCCGCAATCGACACGCACGCGACTATTGCGCAGACTATCGCCAGAAACGCGAGCGCGGCCGAACGCTTCCCGTAGAGCGGGGGAATCGTTATCAGCAATACAGTTCCCCAAAACGCAGCCAACGCCAGCGCCGTCCACTCGCCCTCCGAAAGCTCCGCGAGCGCCGTTTGCGCAATTCCCATCTGCGGAATTTCCAGCGCGCCGTCTTTTGCCAGCGTTTCCAGATTGGCCGACGCCTCTCTAAGCCTCGGATTCGCGTATATTGCGCGCAGATAGTACAGCTCCGCCAGCGAAAGCTTGCCGGCCTTCGCGCAGGCGTTCGCAGTATTGTAAAAAAGCTCCGCCGAGCTTCCGCCCTTCTTTGCGGCTTCCAGATAGTTTTCAATTGCTGCCGGATAATCCGCCTTGTTGTAGGCCGAGTTTCCAAGCTTGAAATATTCCTGCGCCGTTTGCGCGAACGACGCCGCGAACGGCACGCAGATGGCGCACAGCATTCCCATCGCAATCAGAAGGCGTTTCATCATGTCAGTTTTGGCTTTTCCGCGCGGCGGCGTTTATTTTTTTGAGTTCGCCGAACAGGGATTTCAGGTCGGAGGCCGAGAGATCGACGGGGGCGAAATCCGCGGCGTCGGCCCCCTCGAATATGCGCGCGCACGCGTTGAGTGCGGATTCGTCCGCACCCCTTTGGGCCAGTATTTTTTCAGCCTCTTTTGAGAGCATTGCGCGCGGGTCGAGATCAGAGCGCGCGGCAAGCGAGTACTGGAGGCACTCCTTGGCGGCCTTGAAGAATGCGCCCGCGTTTCCCGCATCGGCGCCGGTTCCGGCCGCCTTCAATTTTGCGTCGGCTTCGCGCATGCACCGGATAAATTTTGCAAACGCCGGATCGCTTTCAAGGCGGAGTTTTCTGCGGCGCGAAACGACGAAGAACGCTATTGCCGCCAACGCCGCCGCCTGCGTGCCCCAGAATATTCCGGACGAAAGGAGCCCGTACGCCGTCGCCGACGTATTCTGCGGCGCCTCGACAATTCTTTCAAACGCCGGCTCGTTGGAGTTTTGCGCCTCCTTCTCAATCCTTCTGGACCGCCCGCTCGGAGCCACGCTTACTTCCATCGCCGGAGTTTTCAAAGTGACGTATTTCGAGTCCAGCGGATCGAAGTATGAGAACGTCACTGTCGGCGCGGTTTTCAGGTCGGCCTTTTGGGGGACGACGGAGAAGTTGAAGGTTTTTACCCCTATGTATCCCATGCCGTTGCTCTCGTCCGTAAAGGAGGATTTGGGCTTGTAGGTTTTCCAGTCGGGCGAACTTTCCACGGTCGGAGCTCCGATTCTGGCGAAGTTTCCGGAACCGACAACCGGCACCGTTATTATGCACGGATCGCCCACGGTGAGAGCGTCCGTGTCAAGCGACGCCTTGCCGAGCGAGAACTTTCCTATCGCCCCGCCGAAGTTTTCGGGTTTACCCTCGTCGGGAAGGGGGAGCACCCCTATTTTCGCGTCCGGAGTGGCTACTTCAAATTTCAGCGGCTGGCGCATTCCGAACGACGGAAACATGTCGCCGAACGACATGCTCATCATGTCGTTTATGCTCACGCTGCGCATGAATATTCCTTCGGCCGAAAATTCCAGCGAGTAGGTTCCCGCCTTGAGCGGCGTGATTATCATGTCGTACGCGAGCTGGATTTTTTGCGAGTCCGCCGACAGCTCCTCCGAGGGCTTGCCCAGCGGCGTGCATTCAAACGCGTCTGCCTCCTTCGGCTGGGGTATGAACTGCTGGAGTTGCAGCCCGTTTTCCGGAAGCGACTTGTCCATTGAAAACACGAGGCGGCAAGGCACGGATTCGCCGACGTATATCTTCTCCTTCGGCAGCTTGAGCTCCAGCGATATTTTGTCCCGCAGCGACGCGTCGAACGAATGCTGCTGCTGGCGCTGGCGTATTTGACGCTGGCGGAACATCGTTTGCATGGGGCTCGCAAAGGCGTCGTCGTCGGGAATTGCGGGGGCCTGCGGCGCGTCGGCGGACACTTTAAGCGCGGACGCGGGAATTGCGTATTCTTGGCCGCCCAGTTTGATTTTCCATTCGGGAATCGTGTACGTTCCCTCCTTTCCGGCCAAAATCGTGAAGGTGTAGCTCGTGGAGCGCGACATTTCCGAGTTGTTGACTATGATGTTTTGCCCCGAACGCTGGCCCACTATTTGCAGGCCCGACGGAATCGGAATGTCGGAGGGCGACACGCGCCCGGAAATGTCCTTTAGCGTCACCGTGTAGTCGGCGGTTGAGCCGGGGCGTATGTGCGCCGGCACGAAGCCGGACGAATCGACTTGCGCCGGCAAAACGCTCGGCAGGAATGCCGCTCCCGCAAGAATCAATATGGATATAGGCTTTTTCATTTACCAGTCCTTGTAAGTTTTTTCTTCATACCGGCGGCGCTGTTCGCCGAATCCGGAGTGGGGCAGGCTCTTCTCGTCAGCCTTCAGCGCGTCGAGCAGCTGCCGGGCCTCCGCGCGCGACATCGCGCCGGCGGCCTTTCTGTAATTTTCTCCGGCCTTCCCGTCTTTGTCTTCCGTTCCGGCTTCAGCCTGCCTGAGCTGTCTGTTGTCGGCGGGGGCGGCCTGTTCTTCGCGCCGCTCGCGGCCTTCTTCGCCCTGTCGGGCCTTCTCGTCTTTTGAATTGTCCGCGTTTTTCTCATCGCGGGGCGCTCCGGTATCAGCGGCCTGTTCGTCCTTGTTTTGATCGCCGTTGTCGTTTTGCCGGGAGTCGGCATCGGATTTTTGTTCCCGGTTGTCGGAGCCTTTGGAGGCGTCCTGCTTTTGATTGTCTTTGCCCTTTTCAGAATCCGTTTTTTGTCCGTCCTTATTTTGTTCCTTGTCCTGTTGGCTCTGTTGGTCCTGCTGTTGCCGGTCTTGTTGATTTTGCTGTTGGTTTTGCTGTTGAGCCTGATTTTGGTTCTGCCGGTCTTGCTGCTGCTCTTGGGACTGATTCTGGCCGCTCTGGTTTTGCTGTTGGTTTTGGTCTTGATTTTGCTGATTCTGATTTTGCTGATCTTGGTTCTGCTGGTTTTGCTGATTCTGATTCTGTTGATTTTGATTTTGGTCGTCCCGCAGAAGCTTTTTAAGCTCTTCTTTTATTTTTTTCAGATTTTCCACGGACGCGCGCACATCGCCGTTTTGGTCGGTAAACGCGCTTAGGGCGTTTTGCAAAATATCGGTTTCGGAATTGAGGTTTTTCTGCGCGGACTTGGCGGTAGCGAGATTCTTTTTTGCCTTTGCGTAGTCGGGATCGATGGCGAGCGCGCTGTTGAGACTCTTTATGGAACTCTCCAAAGAGGCGGTTGCCGCGGCAATGGCCCCCAAGTTTTCCGAGACGGATTTTTGGGCGTCGTCGGCCGATTTTTCCGCGGCCTCGCACTGCGAAATTCCCTGTTTGAGGCGTTCCTGGAATTGTTTGTCGCGCAGGGGGCTGTTTTGGATTGCGGCCTTTACGGCCTCTTCGCCTTTTCCCTCTGCCTGCTTTGCGGCGTCCTGTTCGCGCTTCAAAAGATCGAGTCCCTCCCGCAGTAGGGCGGCGGAATTTTGCGCCGTCTGAACGGTCTGCGCCAGAATCCGGCGGTCGAGATTCTTAAATTCCGACGCGGGGCGGGCCTTTGCAAAGGCGTCCCGCGCGGCGCGGTAGTCGGAGGCCGCCATATTGTAAAACGACTTTGGGTGGATTTTCAGCTCTTCGTCCAGCCTTATGGCCTCCGTAAATTTTTCCTTTGCGCCGACGAAGTCCCGCTTTTCATACGCGTCGACCCCCTCATTGAAGGCCTTGCGCTCCGGGGCGTCGCCGCCGTCGGCTCCGTCCGCGCGCGCGTCTTCGGGGAATGCCGAAGATAGCGCCGCAACAAGCGCCAATAGCGCGGCCTTTCCTCCGAACCCCGCCCGGACAAAAAATTTTCGCGTCCCGATTAGCGGCTCTAACGCCAGCAGGATTATCGCAATCAGAAGCGGTATTTGAAAACGCTCTATCGCCAGCTGCTTCATGCGCGCGGACATCTCGTGTTGGGGAATTTTTTTCAGCCCCTCCTCGTAAATCAAATCCATTCCGTTTGCCGAGAGCGGCTCGTAGAATCCGCCTGTAGCCTTGGCTATCTTTTCCAAAACCTCCTCGTTGAGCTTGCTGGTGACGGCGTTGCCGAATTCGTCCTTGACGTAAGTCAGCTTGCCGCGCGCGTCCCTTATGGGAATCTGCCTGCCCTTGACGCCCCCGACGCCCAGAGTGTATATGGTGACGCCGCGCTTGGCGCACTCTTCGGCCTTCGCCAACGCCGAGGCCTCAAGCTCCTCCCCGTCGCTTATCAAGACGATCGTCTTTTTGTTCGACGTGTCCGCAAAGGCGACTTCCGATTCGGCGATTGCGGCGGCGATATTCGTTCCGCCGCGCTTTATGATGTCGGTGTCGAGCGCGTCGAGCGAGAGCCTGAAGGCGTCGTAGTCGAGCGTCAACGGGCATTGCAAAAAGGCTTGTCCGCTGAAGGCCACTATTCCTATTTTGTCCCCTTTTAGCGCGTTTACCAAATCCATTACGGCAAGCTTTGCGCGCTCGAGCCTGTTGGGCGTGACGTCTTCGGCAAGCATGCTTTTCGACGTGTCTATCGCGAAGATTATGTCTATGCCGCGCGTTTTGGTTTCCTCCCAGCGGTATCCCCATTGCGGGCGGGCCATGGCTATGAATACGAATATGACGCCCGCCAGAAACAGCGCGCGTTTGACGAAAAATTTTGCCTCGCTGAAGTTTCCCGCCAGCTGCGGCAATAGGCGCGCAGAGGCGAACTGCTTCAGCAGCTTGCGCCGCTTGAGGCTTGCGAGCCTGTAAACGGCGAGCACGGCG
This sequence comes from Verrucomicrobiota bacterium, assembly GCA_003343565.1. GTDB lineage: Bacteria > Verrucomicrobiota > Verrucomicrobiia > Opitutales > Intestinicryptomonadaceae > Merdousia. Next base: position 30,013 of record QALA01000053.1, read on the forward strand.
ATTGCGGCGGCGGCTCCGATGTAGAGCCATTCCTTTGAAAAAAAGTTCATGGCAGGGTTCTCAGGCGCGTGTTTACCAATATGAGTTTCAGCGCGAGCACGGCGATTGCGGCGCCGGCAAACCACTGAAACAGCTCCTTGTAGGTTGTGAAATTGCGCAGCTTTACGTTGGTCTTTTCAAGCGAGTCTATGTGCGCGTAAATCTCCCGAAGTTGGGCCAGATTCTGGGCGGAGTAAAATTTCCCGCCGGTAATTTCGGCGATTTTTTTGAGGGTTTCGTCGTCCGTTTGGCTTCTGATGTCGTCGCCGTAAACCGGATTCCCGTTGCGGTCGCGTATGACGCGGTAGTTCTCGTCGAGGCGCGCCGCCGCCACGATTCCCGTTCTTCCGGCGGATATCGTATAGATTTTAATGTCGTAGCTTGCGGCCGCCTCCGCCGCGGCGACGGGAGATATTTGCCCGGAGTTGTTTTCGCCGTCGGTAAGAAGTATTATCACGCGCGACTTTGCGTTCTTTACGTTGCGCAGCCTGTTTACGCTCATGCCTATCGCCGAGCCGATGGCCGTTCTGTTCGGATCTATCACGCCTATGTCGAGCCTGGCGATGTTCTTTATCAGCCAGTCGTGGTTTAGCGTTATCGGCGAAACCATGAACGGGTTTGCCGCAAACGCCACAATGCCGATTCTGTCTCCGGGACGCTTCTGTATAAACGTTTCTATTACGCGCTTTACCGCATCTAAGCGCGTGGCCAGCTGCGATCTGGTCGAAAAGTCCAGAGCCGACATCGACCCCGACACGTCCACGGCCAGCACTATGTCTATGCCGCTTTCCTCGCGCTCGCTGTATCCCATTCCAAGCCTCGGCCTGGCGAGCGCGAGAATCAGGAGCGATAAGGCCAAAAGCGTCAGCAAAAACCTCCAGAACCCCACGTTGGCGCGGTTCTTTTTGGCAACGTTCCCCGCTATGGCGACGCTCGAAAACACCAGCGAGCCGCTCTTGCCTACCCGTCCGCGCAGAAACGCCAGCACGGGCAGCAGCAAAAGCAGCCACAGGACGTTCGGATTTGCAAATTCAAAATACATCTACTTCTCTCCGTCGGAAAGTTCTATTTTTTCGCCTTCGGAATTTTCGGAGCGCTCCGGCATGTCGGGCTGGGGCTCCTCCTTAATGCCCTTTACGACCTCCGATTTCCTGTGGTCGTTTTGGACGAATCCGAGAGCCTCGGAGTAAATTGCGGAACGCTCGTTCGCGCGGAACGAGCGCATTGCGAACTTCGCCATGTCGGCGAGTTTCAAAATGCGCTCAAGCTGTCCGCGCTGCGTCTTGTCGAACGCCAGCGAGCGGGCCGCCATGCGCAGAAATTCCTCGGTGGTGCGCGACGGCGCGGGGATTTTGTGGGCCCCGTCGATGTAGTCGCGCACGCACTGGCTGATTTCGGCGGCGTATTCTTTGGCATCTAATTTTTCGCCCGACGACTCCAGGCGGGACAGCCTCGAAACAGCCGTCTCGTAGGGCGTCGGCGGAGGCCTTAGGCGCGGCCTGAATATCGCGTAGAGCGCGGCCGCCGCCGCGAGCGAAATCCCCAGTATCCAAGCCCAGTGCCTCTCAAAAAAATTCGCGCTTATTTTGCCCTCGATGGGATCCAGTTCCGGCATCATCGAAAGGTTCGGATTCGGCGGCGGAGGGGGAACCGTCTGCGAAGCTTGCCCCGCCGCCGATTGGCCGGCGTCCGCCGCGGGAACTTGGCCCAACGCCGGAAGGGAAGCGGCCGAAGGGGCGGAACCCGCCGCCGCGGGAAGGGAAACCGGCGCGGGCGATGAAGGGCCCAAAGCGGCCGGCGCAACTGCTTGCGCCGCATTTTGCGCCTCCGATTGGCAGGCGGCAAAAAGCGCGGCTGCCAAAATAATCTGCCTTGCCGGAATTTTCATCTTCTGGTTCTCTTTTTGAAAAATTTTCTCAGCGCGCCTATGAAGGGCTTGTCCGTGTACACCTCCAGCAGGTCTATGTTGGAGCCCGCGAGCGCGCGCTTGAATTTGGAAAGCCGGTTGGCGTTCGCGTCGGCATAGGCGTTGCGCAGTTCGGCGTTCGAGGTGTTTATTGAGACGATCTCCCCCGTCTCGGCGTCCTCCAATATTATTTCGCCCAGGGCGGGAAGCGACAGCTCCCTCCTGTCCGACAGCCCGAAGCACACCAAATCGTGCCTTCTGTTCGTCACGTCGAGCGCCTTGAATACGCCGTCGGAGGTTTTGTCGTCCGGATTGGGAAGCAGGCCGTTCGGCCCCTGGAGAAAGTCGCTTATCAGCACGACTATCGCCCTGCGTTTGAGCGCGCGGTTTACCTCTTCAAGCGCCGCCGCGATGTCCGTCCCGCGCCTGCGGGGGCGGAACATCAGAATGTCGCGTATCATGCGCAATATGTGTTTGCGCCCCTTGCGCGGGGGAATGAAGTGTTCGACCTCCTCGGTGAAGATTGCAAGCCCGACTTTGTCGTTGTTCTTCGCCGCCGAAAAAGCCAGAGTGCTGGCCAATTCGGCCGCGAGCTCGCGCTTGGAAACGTCCGTGCTGCCGAAGTTTTGGCTCGCGGAAAGATCGACTGCAATCATCATTGTCAGCTCGCGCTCCTCCCGATACTTCTTCACGTGGGTCTTGCCGGTCCGCGCGGTGACGTTCCAGTCTATGCTTCTGATCTCGTCGCCGGGCAGGTATTCGCGCGCCTCCTCGAAGTCTATGCCGCGCCCCTTGAAGAGGCTGTGGTAGGCTCCGGCAAGGGCGTCGTTTACCTGCCTGTTGGTGCGGATTTCAATCTGCCGCACCTTCTTGAGCATCTCTGAAATTTTGTCTTCCACTTGGAATTTTGGACGGTATTTGCGATTTCGCGTCAGGGAACGGCCACTTTGTTGAGCGTCTTTTCTATGACAAATTCGCTGTCAATTCCCTCGGCTTCGGCCTCGTAGGTGACGATTATCCTGTGGCGCAGAATGTCGGGAGCCAAATCCTTGATGTCCTGCGGCACGACGTATCCGCGCCCCTCCATGAACGCGTGCGCCTTCGCCGCAAGCGCCAGCGCAATCGTCGCCCTCGGGCTCGCCCCGAATTGCACCATGTTCTCAAGCTCCTTCAGGCCGTACTTCTCCGGCTTGCGGGTGGCAAAGACGATGTCGACGATGTAGTCCTTAATCTTGTCGTCCATGTAAATTTCGTCCACCACCTTGCGCGCCGACATGATCTTTTCGGGCGTGACTATCTTGTTCACCTCCTCGGACACCGCGGTTTTTGCCATCAGATCGAGAATCAGGCGCTCCTCCTTCATGTCGGGATAATCTATCTTCAACTTAAACATGAAGCGGTCGACCTGCGCTTCGGGAAGCTGGTAGGTTCCCTCCTGGTCTATCGGATTTTGCGTGGCGAGAACGAGGAACGGCTCGGGAAGCGGATAGGTCTGCGCGCCTATCGTCACCTGCCGCTCCTGCATGGCCTCAAGCAGCGCGCTCTGCACCTTCGCAGGCGCGCGGTTGATTTCGTCGGCCAGAATGACGTTCGCAAAAATCGGACCCTTTTGCGTGACAAATTCCCCCTTTTGCTGGTTGAAGATGAGAGTGCCGACTATGTCCGCCGGAAGGAGGTCCGGCGTGAACTGTATCCTGTTAAATTTGGACGTCATCGCGGAGGCCATGGTCTTTACCGCAAGCGTCTTTGCAAGTCCGGGGACGCCCTCAAGCAGGACGTGCCCGTTCGCCAAAATTCCCGTGAGCAGCCTGTCAACAAGATACTTTTGCCCGACTATTACCTTGCCGATTTCGGCTTTCAGAAGGTTTGTCCAGTCGGAATTCGCCCTCACTTTGTCGTTTATTTCGCTCAGATTCGCGCTCATAGCTGCAGATTTTCCTATATTGATGTTGAACTTAAAAATTCTCTTCTTTTTCTTAAAAATCGATTTTAAATATTAAAATTTATACGCCGAGACGGATAATTGCCAATGCCGAAACGGCGGCAGGTATACGGACATTTTGCAACGCGCGTTTGTTCCTTAAAAAAAGGATATTGCGGCTTTAGGCCGCCTTTGCGCGCACAGAGTCTGCGGACTTTTCCGGCGCACGGCGCGGGCGGTTTTTTTCGGGCGTTTTTTCTGACGAATTTTGCGCGTATTCGCGAATGGGTTGAAATTAAAATGCCGGGAAGTTTCATGCGGCGCGCGCAAAGCGCAAAGCGGAGGCCGGAGGGGTGAGGCGCGGCCTCCGCGCAGGTTCGCGCTTCCGCCCGTCAGAGCTTGGGAAGGGCGGCGGGAATTTCCACCGCGTGCGGATTGTTGCGCTTTATCCGTTCGAGCCTGTGGCGGCGCCGAATCTTTCTGACGAGTTTTACGATGAGTTCGTCGATGGATTTGTACATGTCGTCGCTCTCGACGCTGACAATCATGTCGGGCCCTTGAATTTCGATGTGGCCCTTTGCGGAAAATTCGTTCGCTTTGGATTTGTTTGGCTTATATGCCAGGTCAATCTTTACCCTTATAATCCGGTCGTCCAGGGTGAACAGCTTGCCCATCTTTGTCTCGACGCTCTTTTTGAGGGAGTCCGTCAATTCCAAGTCCTGTCCGGATATAATTATGTCCTTCATATTTTCCTTTCTTTGTTGTAGTGGGGCGGGCGCAGTTTGGTTTGCGGCCGCCTGTTGAAATGTCTTGCCCTCCGAAAGGCGCGTCTGATAATTTAGACCCCGCGGCCGCAAAAACGTTCAAACCGGCCGAGCCTTTTTTCGGGAAAAAACGCGTTGAAAAGAACGCTCGCAAAAAGCCGGAAAAAGTCGGAGCGGGATTCGCGCGGGCCGGACGCAAACCGGCTTGCTTCCCCCTCCGTCGAACTTTTTGCGCACAAGGTGTAAATAGGCTTTTTTTGCGAAAAAAACAAGCCGATAATTTGAACAAATTTTTGGACAACCGAAGGATTGCGGAGATTTTTTATGGGAAAGAGCACAACGGAAAAAATCGCGCTCGCGCTCAGGGGTTTTGACGCGGCGATAATTACGGGGGCGTCGTCCGGCATTGGGGCGGCGCTGTTGCGGTGCGTGTTCGAGTTTTCCAACGCGCGGATTTTTGCGGTTTCGCGCACTCCGCCGCAGATTCGCAATCCGCGCGTCGAGCACGCGGCGGCGGATTTGTCGGACGGCGCGCAGCTTTGCGCAGCTGCGGAAAAAATTGTCGGCGAAATATCGTCGTCGATTCCGCGCCCGAAAATTCTTCTTATAAACAATGCCGGATTCGGCGCGTACGGGGAGTTCCCGGAGCCTTCTCTCGGCCGAAATTTGGAAATGATAGACTTGAACGTCAAGGCTCCCGTTGCTCTGTGCGGAAAATTTTTGCCGCTCATGGGCCGGGGAAGCGCGATTGTCAACATAGCCAGCACCGCCGCCTTTCAGCCGTGCCCGCAGCTCGCGGTATATGCGGCGACAAAGTCGTTTGTGGCAAGCTTTACGCTCGGTATTTCCGACGAGCTTAGAAGCGCGGGCGTGCGCTGCGTGTGCGTCTGTCCGGGGCCGACTTCAAGCAACTTCTTCCGCGCCGCCGGATTCGACTCTCCGCCGCTGCCGGCCGGATTCGGGCACGTCCCGGAGGACGTGGCGCGCGCGGCGCTCCTCGCCCTCGGCAGGGGAAGCCCCTTGACTGTGGTGGGCGCGCTCAACAAAATCCAGACCGTCCTCGTAAGGCTCCTGCCAATCGTTCCCGCGCTCAGGCTCTCCGGCCTAATATTGCGCAAAATCCGATCCGTAAAGCCGCGCGCTTAGCGTTTGCTTTTTTGGGACGCGGCTATGGACGGCAGCGGTTCGGCGCGCCGATTCGGACACTTGGCTTGCGATGCGCCGGCCATCTTTGTCTTGCATAGGGGCGAATATCTGTTAGGGTGCCAAAATGTCAACTATTGTAAAAACGGGCAATCGCGGTTCGCGCGGCGTGTTTGCGGCGCTGGCGGTAATTTATATTATTCTGATGTCGGGGTTGCTTGCGGCCGCCCTTTGGTGGCAGTTTTCGTTTGGATTTGCGGGGTGAGATATGGCGGACTTTGAAAAGGTTGCGGTTGTCGGGGCAGGCGCGTGGGGAAGCGCGCTGTCGACGGTGCTTTCGCGCAATGTGCCGCGCGTTTCGGTGTGGGCGCGCGAATCGGAAGTCGTGGATTCGGTGAGGGAGCGCCGTGAAAATTCGCTCTTTCTGCCGGGAATCGAGATTCCCCGAAACGTGGAGTTTTCGCAGGATAGCGGGCGCGTGCTCGACGGCGCGCAGATGGTTGTCTGGGTGGTGCCCGTCCACTTTCTCCAGAATGCGGTGAATGAGTTTTCAAAATACGTCTCGCCCGGAGCGATCATGATAAACGCGGGCAAGGGAATCGAGACTTCTACGTGGCGCAGGCCGTCCGAAATTTTGCGCACGTGCGCTGCGGGAGGCGCGTTCGGCTCGATGATGGGGCCGAATATAGCCTTTGAAGTCGCGCAGGGAAAATACGCGGAGGCGGTGGTGGCTCTGGACGTCCACGATGTCGCGGTGTCCGCGGCGCGGGCGTTCACTACGGACGCGTTTAAAGTGCGCCCTTCCGACGACGTGGTCGGCGTGGAAATCGGGGCGGCTCTCAAGAACATCGTCGCGCTCGCCGCCGGATTTTGCGACGGAATGAAGTTGGGCGCCAATGCGAAATCCATAGTGATGGCGCGGGGCTTTCAGGAAATATATCGCGCCGCGGCCTCTTTGGGCGCGTGGAGCGACTCTTTTATAAAGGAGTCCGCAATTTTGGGCGACGTTTTGACAACCTGCATAAGTCCGGACTCGCGCAACAGGCGCACCGGCGAGCAGCTGGGCATGGGGAAGAGCGTTCAGGAGGCTCTGAAGGCACTAAACGGAAGAGTTTGCGCGGGTTTGGAGACCATTAGGATTTGCAGAATGTTTGAAAAGCTCAATGTGAAGCTTCCCATAATGACCGCGCTTTGCGACCTTTCGGAGGGAAAAATTACCCGCCGCGAATGCCTTAAGCGTTTGCTGGAATAATGGGCCGCCGCATGGGTCGCCGCTCATTAGTCGCCCTCTTTTTTGCGTTTGCCGCGCTTGCCGGCGGGAGCTTGGCATAGGTTTTTTTGACGGCGCGGGAAGGTTCCTGCTTGTATGTTTGCGCCCTTTTTGGGAAAAGGGAATTTTGCGAGTTTTGAGGGATTTTGCAGCGCGGGGAATAAAAGGCGAAAGCCAAAGAGGGGGCTTTTTAGGAGATGGAAATTTTGCGGCGCGAAGAATGCCGCGTTGTCGCGCGCGGGCTGTTTGCCTGTGCCGTCGTTTTTTTTCGGCGGAGATTGGGGTGTCGATTTTGCCGCATGCGCGCAATTCTTCGTCCGGTTTGAAAAATTCTTTTTACGAAAAGCGTTCGTTTGGCATGCGCCCGCCGCCCTTTGATTTTTCGCGCCGATTAATGCGAAACGGTTGCGTCTTTTGCGGCGGGAGAATTTTAAGCCGGATTTCGCTTCAGGTTCGCGCCCGGCTTGGAATGGAAAATTCGGAAAAATTGCCGTTTTCGTTATTTTTTTCGGGGAGAATATTTGCGGGCGCGTTTGTCTGCGCGTTTGTTTTTTTGGAAGCCGGAGCGGCGCGTCGCGGGGTTGCGCGCCTTTGGTTAAAAACTAAACGCGCCCCCGCCGAATTGTTCGGGCGCGGGCGCGTTTGGCAATTTTAAGCTTTGCCGGCTTTTCGATATTGCCGACGCCGCTTCCTCCCCGCTTGGTGAGGGCGGAAGTTCCTTTGGGCGCCGCCGGACGTCAGGCCTTTATGTGCGCCAGAATTTCGTTCAGGCGTTTGGACATCGCCCTCGGATTTTCCAGCAGTCCGGCCGCGAGCATCGCGTTGTCGTAGAGCTGTTCGGCGACGAGCTTTGCAAGCTCCGGATTTGAAGACGCGAGAGCCGAGAGATTTTTTATGACGTCGGAGGACGGATTGATTTCCAGCTTTACGATCGGCGCGGGCAGGGGGGAATCGGGATTCATCGCCTTGAGCATCGCGCGCATTTGGGGGGAAATCGAATCGGAATTTAAGACTGCCGCGGGACTGTCGATTAGGCGCCCCTTCGTGAGGACCTCCTCGATTTTCTCCGTTCCGAGAGTCTGCTTGAGCCAGTCGGCAAGCTTTGCGCAGTCCTCGTCCGAAAGCGCGGGCGTGCCGGATTTTTTCTCCGGGACCTCGCCCAGCTCGACGTTTGCCGAATCCACGCAGGCAAACGGCTTTTTGTCGAATTCGGCGAGATTTCCGACGACGAACGTGTCTATCGGATCAAAGAGGTATAGGACTTCAAGGCCGCGCGCGGAAAACGCCTCAATGTACGGAGTCGCGTCGATAGTCTGTCTGTCCGGACCGCAGGCGTAGTATATTTCCTTTTGGGAATCCTTCATTCTGGATACGTAATCCTGAAGCGACACAAGCTGTCCGTCCGGATAGAGGCTGGACTGGAAGCGCAGCAGCTTGGACAGGCCGTCCCGCGATTCGAAGTCGGAGGCCGCGCCCTCCTTGAGGAAGCGTCCGATTTTGGCGAAAATTTCCGCGTACTTTTTTTCGTCCTTTTTTGCCAAGTCGGAAAGGCGCTTGATGAAGCGCTTTAGGACCACGCGCCCGATTTTTGCCACGAGGCCCGAATCCTGCATGGTTTCGCGCGATATGTTGAGGGGAATGTCGGAGCTGTCGACAACCCCCTTTGCGAAGCGCATCCAGTCGGGAAACATGGATTTCGGCGAGGGGTCGATGAGAATTTTTTTGCAGTACAGCGCGACCTGCGGCTCGATTTTCCCGAACCCGAACATTTCCGGATTTTCCGACGGGACGTATATGAGCGCGTTCATTTCGAGCGGGGCGTCGGCCTTAAAGTGGAGCCAGTCGATTGCGTCGGAATACGAATGGGTCTGGAACTTGTAAAAGTCCTGATATTCCTTGTCGGAGAGATCGGATTTTGATTTCAGCCAGATTGCGCTGCGCTCCGGAATTTTATCCCCGTTTACGCTGATGGGGAAATCCACGTACGCGCTGTACTTTTCCAATATGTCCTTAACGCGCTGCGGCTTGGAAAACTCCGCGTATTCAGGCTTGAGAGTCGCCACGATTTTCGTGCCGCGCTCGGCCTTGTCGCACGACTCTATCGTGAAATTTTCGGAACCGTCGCAAGTCCACTTCAGCGGCTCCGAGCCTTCCGCCTTCGTGAATACCTCCACTTTGTCGGCCACCATGAACACGCTGTAAAAGCCGACCCCGAACTGGCCGATGAGGTTTTCCCTCAACGCGGCCTTGTCGTCCTTCAGCGCCTGCAAAAAGGCCTTTGAACCGGAATGGGCGATCGTGCCGAGATTCTCTATGAGCTCCCGGTTTGTCATGCCCACGCCGGAGTCCTCAATGCTGAACGTTCCGGCCTTTTCGTCGGCTTCGATTTTTATCTCAAGGGTTTCGGCGCCGGCCGGAGCGTCGCTTGCCAGCCGCGCGAACCTGAATTTTTCGGACGCGTCCGACGCGTTTGAGACGAGTTCCCTTATAAAAATCTCCTTGTCGGTATAGAGGGAGTTTACGACTATGTCCAAGACCTGCTTGACTTCCGCTTTGAACTGATATTCCATAGAAATTTAAGACAAAAAATTTTCGCAATTTTAGAAAAAAACTTAACCGTAAATTTCAAGAAAAAAATGGGAAGGGAATCTGTCAGCGTATATTTTGCGGGCGCGCTGTTCAACCACAAGGACTTGCTGGGGAACGCGGTTTTGGCGGACAAAATCCGCGAAGTTTCCGGCGGGCGGTACCGATGCGCGTTGCCGCAGAATCTGCAAGGCGGGGACTGCGGGGCAAAGCGCGTGCGCGACGCGGACATATTGGAGTTGCTTTCGTGCGACGCCGCCCTTTTCGGCTTCGACGGGAGCGAGTTGGACTCCGGGACGGTCGTCGAGTTCATGTTTGCGAAGTTCGCCGACATTCCGTCCGTCGTCTTGCGCACGGACTTTCGCGGCGGGGGAGATTGCGAAAACGCCGGAGGTTGCGAAGGGGCTTTTCCGTGGAATCTGATGGCCGCCTTCTATCCGCGCACGGAGACGGTTCTTGCCGACGCGGGGCAGATGTACCGCAGGCATCTCGGCGGGTCGGAAGCGCCGGGCGGGGACGCCGACGGGATTGCCGCGGCGTTTCGGGCGGCCGAAGAGCTTGCCGAAACGGTCGTCGGGGCTCTCGAAAAAGTTGTCGGCGCTCCTCCGGAAATGCCGGCGCGCCTGAGGCCGGGCGTCTACGAGTGGCTCGGCCGCATGCCGGGATTTTCGGACGCGTCGGCTTCGGGGAAAATTCTTGCCGCGCTTGAGCGAAAAATCGCAAAAAAGATTTTGTAAAGCGCGGCCGCGTGTGTTAACGTTTGCGGATTAAACCATTTCCGGACGAAGTTTCAATGGCAGAAAAAACGAAAAAAATATTGAGCGGAAACGAGGCGATAGCCCTTGCCGCGCTCCATGCGGGCTGCGCGTACGGGGTCGGGTATCCCGGCACTCCGTCGACCGAGATACTCGAAAGAT
>QALA01000075.1 GCA_003343565.1 Verrucomicrobiota bacterium
GGCGGACTTATCGGCCGAATTTGAGTTTGGAAACTTTTGCGCCGGCAGCCCCCCAAATGAAGTAAGATTTGGAAAGGTTTTCGTCCTGTTCCAAGTTTAATATAAACTGCACTCTCTTTATAATCTCCCCTGAACCGTCCTTGCAACAGCCCTCCCAAGAACCTTTTCCCCATTTTTCCAAAATCAAATTTCACGATACACCAATCGCCCTTTTTGCGCCGCATAAAGTTGAGTGCGCGCGGTCTTTGTTCGGAGTGCGGATTGCGCGCAACGGTTGGGGCATTGCCCTGTTTTATCGCGAATGTTTCGGGTCGATTTTTTTTGCGTCTCTTGCGGGGCGATGTGGAAATGTCGGGTGTGCCGCCGGCCGTAAAAACCGCTCTTTTTTTCGCCGCTTTGGACGGGGCGCCAAAGGGAAAATTTGTGCGCGCTCTTCCTGCGTTCGCAATTTTTGCGCCTTGCGCGCAAAGTTCCATCACGCGCGCGAACGCAGCAGAACCGCGTTCGCCCGGCCGCTTTCCGAATTTAGTCCCCCAATTTAAAATGCGTTAGGAGCGATTTTTTCCGCCCGCCCGCCGTCCGCGTTTTCCCGCGTTCAACTCCGCGGTCTGACGTGCCGAAAGCCAATCCCGCCTACTCATTCGCACTTGCCGCCGATTTGCGGGGGATTGGAATTAAGGGACTCCTTTATTTCCGTAAAAGTTCGCATCGAGCAAAATTTCGGACCGCACATCGAGCAGTGGTGGATTGCGGAGTTGTCGCGCAGAAATTCGCGGTCGTTTTTCGAGCGGAAAGCCCTCGCCCTGTCGGGGTCGAGCGAGAGGTTGATTTGGTCCTCCCACCTAAATTCCGCGCGCGCCATGCTCATGGCGTTGTCGCGGTACTGCGCGGCGGGGTGCCCCTTTGCCAGATCCGCGGCGTGCGCCGCGATTTTAAATGTCACGACTCCTTCGCGAACGTCGTCCCTGTCCGGAAGGCCGAGGTGCTCTTTCGGCGTGACGTAGCACAGCATCGCCGTTCCGCGCCAGGCGATAATTGAGCCTCCTATGGCGGCGTTGATGTGGTCGTAGCCGGCGGCGATGTCCGTCACCAATGGTCCGAGCGTGTAGAACGGCGCGCCCGAACACCAGTCGAGCTGCTTGTCCATGTTTTCGCCTATCATTTGCATCGGGACGTGGCCGGGACCTTCGCACATGGCCTGGACGTCGAACTCGCGCGCCGTCTTTAAAAGCTCGCCCTGGACTTTCAGCTCTCCAAGCTGGGCTTCGTCGTTGGCGTCGGCTATCGAACCGGGGCGCAGGCCGTCGCCTATCGACAGCGAAACGTCGTATGCCGACATGATTTCGCATATTTGGCGCCAGTGCTCGTACAGGAAGTTTTCGCGCTTGTGCGCCATAATCCATTTCGCCATGATCGCCCCACCGCGGGACACAATCCCCGTCATGCGCCGCGCGGCGGCGGGTATGAATTTTGAGAGGACTCCCGCGTGTATGGTGAAGTAGTCCACGCCCTGTTCGGCCTGTTCTATCAATACGTCGCGGTAAACCTGCCACGTCAGTTCCTCGGCTATCCCCCCGACCTTTTCCAACGCCTGATAGAGCGGAACAGTGCCTATCGGAACGGGGCTGTTGCGCACAATCCACTCGCGGGTTTCGGAGATGTCGCTTCCGGTCGAGAGGTCCATTACGGTGTCGGAGCCCCATCTTATCGCCCAGAGCATTTTTTCCACCTCCTCGGAAATGGAGGAGGCCATCGAGCTGTTGCCTATGTTCGTGTTGATTTTTACCAGAAAGTCCCGCCCGATGACGGCCGGCTCCAATTCGGGGTGGTTTACGTTCGCCGGAATTATTGCGGTCCCGTCGGCGACCCTTTGCCTCACGAATTCGGGCGTGATTTTTTCGCGCCCGCCCGCGCCGAATAGCTTTCCGGCATGCTGAATGAACAGGCTGTCGCGCGGGGCGCTGGCGGACATTTTGCCCTCCGCCGCGTTCAGCAGAGCCAGATTTTCGCGGGCGCAGACGTATTCCATTTCCGGAGTCACTATTCCGCGCCGGGCGTAGTTTAATTGCGTCGGCCGCGCGCCGGCTTTTGCGCGGCGGATTTTGCGCCCGCCGAACGGGCACTTCGGGGAATTGCGGGTCTGTCCGCAGGGCTCCGTGTCGGAGCGCGCGTCCAGCCATTTGCTTCGAATGTCCGGCAGTCCCTTCGAGGGGTCGCGGTGGAAATTTTCGTCGGCCCACGCGCCTGCGGTGTCGTAAATTCGCACGGGCGGATTTTGGCGGATTGTGCCGTCTTTCAACCGGGTGGGCGTCTGCGAAATTTCCGAAAGCGCGACGGTCACCCCGCCGGACTCCACATAAATTCTCTTGCGCGCCCATTGCGCGCCGAATAGCTTTTCATCTTCCATAATGCGCCGCCATTAAAAACCAACCTTTGCGATTGTAAAAGCATAATCGGCGCGCCGGCGGGATTTTTTCGGAAGGCAAAGCGCACCTAACGCGCCGCAATATCCGCTTTTTGCGCGGGGGGGTATGCGCTGTTTCTTCTTGTTGCGCGCTCGTTGGGGAGCGGGCCAAACTTGTCGGCTGCGCGCTTCGCATGCGTTTATGAATGCGGCTTTTGCGCGGCAAAAAAACTTGACGCGAGCCGCCGTTTGTCAATGATATGCGCCCGTTATGGCAGACAAAAACGAAAAAAACAGTGCAAACGTTCCCGGTAAATTCTATGTCGACTCGCAGTGCATAGGTTGCGCCTTCTGCGTCTCCAATGCGGAAGGCTTTTTTATGCTCGGCGACGACGGCTGCGCCTACGTGGCCAAACAGCCCGAATCCGACGCGGATAAGGCCCTCTGCGAGGAGGCCAAAAACTCCTGTCCCGTCGAGGCCATCGGCGACGACGGCGAATAAGGGAATGTTTGACGCGCGTTTCGGTGTCGGCTCAAATTCGCCGCGGCCGGAATCGCTTGAAATTGGGGAGCCTTTGAAAGGAGGCTCCTTTTTTTGCGCCGCAGCGCATTGCGAAATTTTTTTATAAAGAGCCGGAGGCGGAATTAAAAATCCAATTTCGCCGCCGTTTCCAATTCCGTCGGCGGGCGTTTCGGCGTCTCTTTGAAAGAGACGGAAAGTTTGCGGCTTTCTCCCCCTTGTTCCCGCTTTCGCGCGCGCAAAATTTTCGGAACAATTTTCGGAAGCGTTAAACGGAGTTCGGCGGATTGAGTTCCGGAGAGTGGCGGAGATATTTTTGTCGGCCATTTGTAAATGAAACCAAAACAAATCGGTTTATGAAACGGCGTTTCGGGTACGGAAGGCTTGGACGCGCGGCCGTGCGGCGCAAGGTTTGGCGTTTCGAAAATTTCGCGCGCGGTTTGAGTGCGTAAAGACCGGGCATGAAGGCTGAATTTTCGCGAATTTCTTTCGGTTTCCAAAGCGGTTTCGCCGGGCGTTGCCGGTGAAACTTGCCGAAAGCGAATACGCTTTGCAAACGGCGTTTCGCTTTTGTGAAATCAATTTTGCGGTGCACGGGAAAATCGGAATGCTCGGACGGTTTTCTCGCCAGTTTCGGGCATTTGTGCGCTTGGGCGCGCTTGGAGAGAGAAATTTCGCGCCTTTTGGGCGGAGCATTTTCGATTTCGGACGCCGCCCGTCGGAATTGGAAGTCTCGCACCTTCGGCAGTGCGGATTATCGGAGAACCTCAAGCCGGTATTTGCCGCGCGCGTGCCAGACTTTGCAGGGAGCACCGTAAATGTCGCCGAGCGTCTCGGCTGTAAGCACTTTCTCCTTCGGCCCGATTGCGGCGACTTCGCCGCTCTTCAGCGCGATCGCCTTTGTGAAGCTCTCCGGTATTTCCTCGATATGGTGCGTAGCCAGTATTATTGCGGGAATGGATTTGTCGGCGGAAAGTCCGTCCAAGAACTCCACAAATTCGCTCCGCGCGACCGGATCCAGACCCGAACAGGGCTCGTCGAGAAACACGACCGACGGCTTTATCATCAACGCCCTTGCCAGAAGCGCCTTTTGCCGCTCTCCCTGCGATATGCACGCCCAGCGGCTGTCGGCAATTCGCGCTATGCCGAACTTTGAAAGCTTTTCGACGGCCTCTTCGCGGAGCCGTTTCGTAATGCGCCCCCAGTAGTTTATCATTGCGAACTTGCCGCTGACTACGACGTCGCCGACGCGCTCGTTTGCGTCGAATCCGCGCTTTAACTGGCTGCCCACGAGGGCGATTTTTTCGCGCATTTTCTGCCAGTCGTATTCGGAGTAGGTTTTGCCGTCGACGGACATCTCTCCGCCGGAGGGCGTGTTGTACGCGCAAATTGCGGAGATGAGAGACGTCTTGCCCGCCCCGTTCGCGCCGAGCAACACCCAACGCTCGCCCCTGAGAACCGTCCATGAGACGGATTTGAGTATCGGAAAGTCCGCGACAAAACTCAGGTCGCGTATGTCCAATATTTTTTCTTTTGCCTTTTGCGCGCGCGTTTTCATTATGATCCGACAGTAAATATGGAGAAATCTCTAAAGGGCAAACCAATAATACTGGCTTCCGCCTCCCCGCGCCGCCGCACGTTGTTGGAGCGCGCGCAAATCGCGTTTGAGACGTCCGTTTCCGACGCGGAGGAAATTTCCGGTTCAGGCTTGCCGCCCGAACGCCTCGTGCAGGCAAACGCCCTGCTGAAGGCCGAAAATGTCGCGCAAAAATTCTGCGGTAGGATTGTGTTGGGCGCGGACACCGTCGTCGAGCTTGACGGGGAAGTGTTCGGAAAGCCGCGCGATTTGGAGCAGGCCTTTGGCATGCTTTCGGCTTTGAGCGGGCGAACGCACCGCGTTTTGACGGCGGTCGCCCTCGTCGAGAGGTTTGGCGGATACGCCTGCGGGGAGAGAATCCGCCGCGACGTGCGCTTCGATTCCAGCAGCGTCACTTTCAAGAAGTTTGGCATTGAAACCGTGCGCGACTACGTTTCGAAAGTGGAAGTTCTCGACAAGGCGGGAGCCTACGCGGCTCAGGAGTGTTCCGAATTGATTATAGAGCGCATAGACGGAGAGTTCGACACCGTTATGGGGCTTCCGTGCGCGCTCGTGCGGAGCATGCTGGCGGATTTTCTCGCCGCCCGCGATTCCGGGAGCGTTGAGTAGTCCGATGGAGCGCGGGGGAAGGCAGTCCGAGAATCCGCAGTTGTATTGGAACGCCAACCGTTCCGACGCGCTGGCCGTTTGCGTTGCGGCCGTTCTTACGATTTTGATTCACGCGCTCATATTTTGGGCCGTCCCGTTCGACATCGCGCGCCCGAAGGAGCCCGCGCGCGGCGACTTGGAAATTGCATTTGAGCAACCCCAATTCGACAGGCGCCTTCCGGACACTGTGGAGGCCAATCCGTTCGCCAACGACGACACTCCCGCTTCGGACTCCCCCGAATCTTTCATGAACCAGCGCGCGGCGGACGAGGTCACCGATCCGGATTCAAAATCCAAAATGCCGTACGTCGAGGGGGAAATTAAAAACGGGCGAAAGATAGTCCAGGGCGCCGGCTCGCCGGAGAACGCGTATGTCGCGGCGCGGGAGGTGCTGGAAACTTTGAACCGCCCGCTGGCGCAGCCGGCGCGGACTGCGGATTCCTCCGAACGCCCGGCGGAGGGCGAAAAGTCGGCGCAGGCTGCGGAGCGCAACGCTCGTCAAAAGGGCGCGGCGGATTCGAAAAATTCCGGAGATTCTGGCGCGCAGACAGCGCAGGCAACGGCGGGAATGTCGGGAGCTGCGGGAGAGTCGGGAAGCTCCGCGGACGGACTTAAAAATGCGGACGCCGCGGCGAAAAAAAACGCCGCGGATTCGGGAGGGGCGCGCGCCGGTTTGCCGGCGGAACCTCAGGAGAGCGAATCCGTATTCGCGGCCGTTCCGCTCGATTCTCCGATTGCGCCAAATGCTTTTTCATCGGAGTCGGGCGGTGCGGATTCGGCGGATTCGGCGCGAAAAAAATCCGGAGACGCCTCAAAAAAAGACTCGCAAAAAGACTCTTCGGGCGAAAGACTCTCGCAAAATGCGGACGAATCTGCGCGGGGCGGGGCGCGAAATTCCGGAGAGCCGTCGCAGACTTTTGCGAAAACTTCCGGGCGCGAGCCCGTCTCCGAACCGGTCTCCGAGCCCGAATCCGCCGCGGAGCCGGCGTCGGAGTCAGAACCTCTGCCCAAGCCCGCTCCGCGGCCGTCGCTTAGCATGAAAATTCCCGCCGGCCCCCTGGCGGACAACAGGGTGCGGGCGTCGCGGCAGGGGACTTTGGCGGTGGATTCGCGCTTCAGCGAATTTGGGGCGTATCAGCAGCGCATGATTGAGGCCATATCCAGACAGTGGAATCTTCTCGGCGCGCAGTACGACCTCGTATCGGCAATAGGCTCTCAGACGGTGATAGAGTTCAGGCTCAATACGCGGGGCGAACTGACGAGGCTGGAAGTGCTATTTTCAAACTCCACGAATCTTGGCCGCGGATTGTGCGAACAGTCGATTTTGACCACGGCTCCGTACGGCGAGTGGACGTCGGAAATGGTGTCGGTATTGGGTTCGCGCGACTGCCCGGTGAGAATCACTTTTTATTACAGATGAATGCAATAAGATGAATGCGGAAGAAATGGCGGCTTCAATTCCCTTTGCGCGCGGGTGCGGCGTGATATGCCAACTTGAGTGCGGGCTTTTGGCCATATACAAGAAGGCGGGGAGAATGTCGCACCCGAATCCCCCCCGCCGCGGCGGCCGCGCCTCGCAGGCGGTTCCCGCGGTTCTTGCCGATTACGACTTCGACGGCGAATGCTACCGGTGGCGCGACGAATCCTCCGGGCAGACCCTCCGACTCTATCTGGTAAACAGGCTGGACTCCCCCACTTCCGGAGTGCTTGTCGCGTCGCTTACAAAGGAGGCTGCGGTTGCCGCCAAGCGCGAATTTGCGGCGCGCAGGGTGAAGAAGACGTACTATGCCGTTTGCGTCGGCGTCGGGATTCAAAAGTGCGGGAAGTGGACGGACAGAATACGCGAGGTCGGCGGGCGAAACTTTGTGCGGGGCATGGCGGGCGCGGGCGGAAAGCTGGCCTCCACAAACTTTTTCGTCGAAAGCTTGGACAAAAACTCAGCCGGATTGTCGCTCGTAAGGCTTGAGCCCGAAACGGGGTTTACGCACCAGCTTAGGATTCAGTGCGCCGCCCGCAAAATGCCGATTCTCGGAGACGCAACCTATGGAAATTTCAGCGCAAACAGGCGGTTCAAATCGATTGCCAAAATCGACAGGCTGTTTTTGCATTGCGCCAAGACGGAGTTGGAAATCGACACGGCCGACGGCAAGGCGCGCCTCGTTGCGGAGTCTCCGCTGCCGGACAGCTTTTTGGAAATCATGCAGTACAATCCGAAAATATTTAGGAGCTTTCACTGATGGACTTGTTTTCAACGTTGATAGGCTCTTTCGGCTCCGTCGCAGCGTACGTGCGCGCGGTGTATTTTTGGCGCTGGAAGACGCTGGCCTATTACATGCTTTTGTCCGCGGTGAGCGCGGCCGTCCCGTATTATGCCATAAACGCGGCGTTCGAAGAATTTTGCGCGAAGGGGCTTCCGATGTTGGAACGCCAGCTTGAAGGGGTAGAGATAGTCGACTGGCGCGTTCGCACGCCGGGTGGGGCAGAGGTCTTGATCAGGGACTCCGGAGGAAACGCAATCGGGGCGGCGACGCAGGGGTATGTGGACGCCTCCAAGACGGGCGGGCTGCTCTTCGCCCTTGAGAAAGACCGCGTGAGCTTTTATTTCAAGGATTCGGAGATTCCCGTGTTTCTGAAGGACATACTGCCGGGGAAGCCGAATTTTCCCGCGTCGGATTTGCTCGCGCTTGCAAAGGAGTCCTTTCGGGCGGTGCGCCTGCCGCTCGTGGCGTCGCTGGCCATGTTCTACAATCTGGCGTACATACTGATATTGTCGTTTGCAGTTTACATACTTGCGCAGACCAAATTGCCGGGCTTGAGCTGGGCGCGCTCGTTCAAATTTTCGACTGTCGCCCTGACGCCCGCGATATTTTTGGACATATTTTGCCTGTTGGCGCTGGGGGTGCGGGTGCCGTCGTTTGTCCTTGCGCTGGCGAGCATGTTCGTGGTGTACCGCGTGATGTCGAAGATGCCCCCGCCGCCGGAGCTGCGCGGCGCAAGGGATATCGCGTAAGCCTTGCGAATTTTTGGATAGGCTTGGGCGGTTTATGCCTTTCGCCTCGGCCGGCGCGGAAGGGCGGCGCGGCGCCAAGTTTTTCAAAAGTTTGCCGCGGCCGGCGCGCGGGGCGGCAGGCCCTTTGAAAAGCGCGCCTTCATTTCGCAATCCGCATTGCGGACGGAAATTTTGGCGGCGATTCGGAGGAAATCCGGCGGAGAGAATATGCTTGCCATGCGCGCCGGCCGATAGATTATGGACTATTCCTGTAAAAATGAACAAAGCAGACAAATACACATCTGAAGGGCGCGGCTCCTCCCAAATTCGCGCAGTGCCTGAACGCCGATACGAGGAGGATTTCAAAATCAGCAGCGAATACAAATCGTCGTTGCCCGACGTTCAGAACGCCGACAAGAGTTCCATACGCGGCGCAAACGTTCCGATTATGCAGGTCGGAATGCACAACTTCAAGATGCCCCTGAAGTTCATTTCAAAGGCCTGCGAAGTGCGCGAGCTCGGAGCGTCGGTGACGGCGACGGTATCTTTGGCGGCAAATTGCAAGGGCATAAACATGTCGCGCATAATGCGCGTGTTCTACGCTTTTTCGGACAGGATTTTTACGCCCGACCTCCTGCGCGAAATACTCCTTAAAATGAAGGCCGAACTGAACACGTCGCGCGCCAGAATCAAGGTTTCGTTCGACTATCCCATACTCCAGACCAGCCTGCGCAGCGGCTGCAAGGCGTGGCAGTACTACAACTGCGCCTACGAGGGCTCGATTGACGACCTCGACATTTTCAGGAAGATAATGCATTTCGACTTTGTGTATTCGTCGGCCTGTCCGTGTTCGGCGGAGCTGAGCGAGCACGCGCGCAACACTCGCAACGTCTATTGCGTTCCCCATTCGCAGCGCAGCAAGGCCAGGGTGAGCGCGGAGCTTGAAAAGGACGCCGCCGTCTCCATAGAGGATTTGCACGCGATGTGCCTTGAGGCCCTCAAGACGGAGACGCAGACTATGGTCAAGCGCGAGGACGAACAGGCGTTTGCCGAATTGAACGGCGCGCACGCAAAGTTTATCGAGGACGCAACCAGACAGCTTTACGCCGTATTCAACGCAAATTCCGCGATAAAGGATTTTGAGATTGCCTGCATTCACTTGGAGAGCCTTCATTCGCACGACGCCGTTGGCGTGATATGCAAGGGCAGGCCGGGGGGATTCAAGGGGGATTTCTTCGACTTCAAAGATTTGCTCTGCTGACGGTTCGGTTTTTTTTCGAATATTTTAGGCGTTTCGCGCGCCTGCGCGCCGCATGTTTCGGCGGGAATTTTTCGCCTTATTGCGCAGGCAAGGCCGGCGCATGCGGGGCGGGCGTGAATGTGTTGGCGCAGACATGTTGGCGCGGATTTTCTTTCGATGCGGCGCGCTTTGGCGCGGGAGCGGATTTTCGGCAAAACCGCCCCTACTCCGTCCGTTTGCGGGCAAATTTGCTTGCGCCTTTGCGCGTTTTCGGATAAATATTTTGCGCATGAAATATATGAAGGGGATTTTGTTTGCGGCCTTTTCGACGTTTGCCGCAACGTTCGTTTTTAGCGCGGAGGAAAACGCGGTTCCGCCGAATATCGAATGGCGCGACATGCGCTCCGTCGGATTGGAGGGCAAGGGCTGGCAGGATACGCCGCAGCCCTACGGAAGAATGCCGTCGTCGGCAAAGGGAAGGGCGACGAAGGCCGTCATGGGAAATGCCGCAAGCTCGACCGGAATGTGCATAAATTTTGAGACCGACGCGCGCGAAATATGGGTAAAGAGAAAATTTAGGCAGGAGAGGCTCGGCGAGAGCAACTTCAACATATGCGCGCATTCGGGCTTCGACCTATACTGCGCGGACAAGGACGACGGCGGCAAATTCAAATGGCTGGCCGCAACCTCGCACAGGGATTCAAACAAGGAGGCATATAAACTGTTCGGCACAAACGGGCGCAAAAACGTTTACAGGATATATCTGCCGCTGCGCAACTGTCTGGTTTCGGCGGAGCTCGGAATACCGAAGAGCGCGTACTTCAGGGCGATTCCGGCGCGGAATGAAAAGCCGCTCGTCTTTTACGGAACGTCGA
>QALA01000002.1 GCA_003343565.1 Verrucomicrobiota bacterium
CCCTGCGTGATTATGTTTCCGGCAAAGTCGGACGCCAAAAGGGCGGTCTTGTTTTCCGCGTCCCACGAGACTATCTTTGCGCCTTTTCCGCCGTTTATGTCGAAGGAGCCGTCCTCGTAGTCGAGCAGCCAGCCCAGAATGTCTCCGCTAAATTCGAACGTCACCTTTGTGCCGGCAGCTGCGCCATCGGCCAATTTTACTGTACCGCCGTCCTCCTTTGTATAGTAAACCAGGGATTCGTCTGCCGCGTTTACTTCGCGCATGTAATAGCTTGTGAGGTCTATGCTGTCGTTGACATTTTCGCTCGACGATATGCGCAGGGCAATTTTGCCGCCCTTGTAAATTATGTTTGTAAAGCGAAACGCCCCAAAAGTGTATTCGGAATCTCCTTCGAGGGAGGAGAATGTCCCTGCGTTGATTTCCAAATTTCCGTGGCTGAAGGAAGTTTGCGCGGCGCTTTGTTCGGGGGAATCCCAATATGTGACGACATAGGTCGCGGCTGCGTCGGCCGAGTCTTTTTTATAGGTCGCGTTGAAGGTGTAGGCGGAGGCTGTTTGGGCGAATTTTATCCGCAACGTTCCGGAGTTTACGACAACGCCGCCGGAGAAAATCATTTCGCTGCCGGAACCGCCATTGGAGGCGTAGCCGAACGTCTGGACGCTGTCTGAGGCCCCGTTCATGATTATGCGCGCGCGCGAGCGGTTGAGGGGGTTGACGGATATTTTTTTGTCGTTGCTGCCGTGTCCGTAAACCTCGACCAGATTCGAGTTGTTGGCCGAGGCGTAATTGGTACCGGAGGCGTTGGCAAATACGAAATTCGTAGTGCAATTTTCATTTGAGCTGTTGAATACCCTAATCAGCCCCATATTCGAGAATCCGCCGACCTGATAGTAAACGTCTTTCGCGTATCCCGTAAACGACGACCACACGGAATTCTTCATAATCCCGTCGACAACCATGTCCGGATTGGATATGTCCGACCCTTCGAGAGAGGCGCCGAAATGCGGCTGCGTATTATTTCCGTCGATGTCGCCGCCGACATAAACTTTGGAGGCGTTCTCAATGCCGTTCCAAAATTTTCCCGGATTGAAATCTCCCGATACGTAAACGTTCAGGTTTTTCAAACGCGATGAGACTTGCGCGGTCGTTCCGTTGATTAGGTCCCCGTTGACCGTCAACTTTATCGAATTTGACGCGCCCAAGACGTTTACGATTCCGGAGGCGGACGACGTAAAATTGAATCCCGCGCACGTCAGGTCCGTATCAAGCGTCAGATTGATGTTTGAGGCCAGGTCTGTGGAGCCTATTGAAAATGTGTCGGATTCGGAGTAGGAATCTCTAATGTAGACCCTTTCGCCCTGGCCGTCGAGATAGTACCAGCTGCCGTTTGAATCGGACGTGCCGAGGGTGGCAGAAAATGTGACGTTTCCGAATCCGCCTATGTCGGCGTCGTAAATCCAATCTACGGCTTCTGCGGTTGCGGAAAGGCACCAGAGTGCGAAAAAGACGGGCAAGGATTTTCTCATAGTCAATTAACGCTTATTGATTGTTATTGTTGTTCATGACGCAGCGCGATGCGTTAATGCCGACCTAATAAAAGAATTGCCGATTTGTCAACAATCTTTAAATGATAATCTTTCATCTTTTCCGCATAACGCCCACTTTCCTCCCTTCCTCTCCCCTCTCTTTCTCCGTATTGGCTCTTTTTCGCTTTTCCGCTTGCCGTTTCGCAGCGCACGCCTATTGCGCCGTGCCGCAAGACGAAACCGGCCGCATTGCGAACGCCGTATTGAAGGGCTCTCGCGCATCGCGCGCCGCGCCGAGCGGCTGCGTTTAGCATTGGAGTTGCCGTATTTGGAGCTGCGGCATTAAATTTGTCGCGCCGCTAACTGCCGTCGGGCGATTGCGACCGTCTGCCGAGAGCTATTTTCGCCCGTCCCGTCTTCCATACGGCCAAGAGGGCGAGGGCGAAGAAAAAGTATCCGCAAGCCTCGTGTACCGCCATGTAATACTCTTTGCCAAAATGCGGAGCAATCGTCACGATTGCCACAATGCGCAGCGCGTTGGCAGCCACTGCGGTAAGGACTCCCAGAAGTGCCAAAATCAGCCTGTCTCTAATGGGGGCTTTTGAAAGCGCCGCGAAAAATACGGAAAGCGTCGCGCAGCTTGATATGAGCCCGAATCCGTTGCATTCGGCCGCAACGAGGTAGTTTTTTGAATTTACAATCATTCCTATTTGCGGAGGGTATTCCGGCAGGGAAACGAGCATCGCGGACGGATTTGCAAGTTTCAAAATCCCGACGGAAATATTTCCGGCGAGCGCCCTCAATGGCATGTCGAAGGCCGATATGAAAAGCGAAAGCATGAGAAATGCATAAAACGCAACTCCCGCGGCGAATACGAATCTCGGCTTGTCGGTGCAGGCGAATCCGGCGGCCATGAGGAACAGGGAAAGTCCGGCCATCCCCAGCGGCATGGAGGCGATTCCGCAGTACGGCGAAGCTAATACCGCCGCATACGCCAGTCCGAGAAACGCGAGCGCGCGGCGGCCGAGTTTGGGCTTGTGCAGGCGCACGGCGGCGTCCATTGCGACGGCAACGCATATGCATACGGAAATTGTGAGCGCGTCCGAAAGCTGTCTGCTGCGCGAGACTTCGCCGAACAGCCAGACGGCGAATGGAAAAAGCGAGACCGCCGCGCAAATCCATGCGACAATGTCCAACAAGTTCGGCTTTTCAACAATGTTTGTTTGTGTGCTTTGGGGCATATTGTTTTCTTTAGAAAGCAGATTCGGCTTTTTATTCAAATTATTTGTCGCCGCCCGCATTTTTGACGCGGCTTTGGATTTTTCTAATGTAGAGCCACTAAGGGCTGTTTTCGCTTTTTATGGAAAAATATGTAAATTTTTAATTTATTGCAATTAAATAAAATAGAATAATAGCCTCTCTAAAAAATTACAATTTTGTACATTAAAAAAATTTTAAAATCAAAAAAAAGATTGAAAGCAAAAACGGGTTTTGTAAAAAGAAACGCGATTTTTTACGGAAATTTCGCGCGTGCGGCGAAGGGACTGTGCGCGGAAGGCGAAAGCGGCCGCAAGCGGCGGACGCTTTCGACTTTCGGGCGGGAGTTTCACAGGGCGCGGCAAATGGCCGCCGGTCTTTTTAAATAAGAATACGGAGAACAAAATGATAGATCCAAAGACAGTAAAAAATAAGGCGTTGGTTGCGTGGGTTGACAAAATATCCGCGCTGACTACGCCCGATAAAGTACAGTGGTGCGACGGCTCTAAAGAGGAGGCCGACGCGCTCTTTAAGATGATGATGGACAAGGGAATGTGCATCAAGCTCAACGAGCAGAAGCGCCCCGGCAGCTACTATTTCCGCTCCGATCCGCGCGATGTCGCCCGCGTGGAGTCGCGCACGTTCATTTGCTCCAGAACCAAGGCCGACGCCGGTCCGACGAACAACTGGATGGATCCGGTGGAAATGAAAGAAAAGCTCAACGGACTTTTCAAAGGCTGCATGAAGGGGCGCACGATGTACGTCATTCCCTTCAGCATGGGTCCGATAGGCGGCCCCATTTCGCAAATTGGCGTCGAAATTACGGACTCTCCGTACGTCGTCGTCAACATGCGCATAATGGCGCGCGTTTCCGCGAAGGTTCTCGACGAGCTCGGCGAGCACGGGAGATTTGTTCCCTGCCTGCATTCCGTCGGCAAGCCCATTAACTCTCCCGAAGACGATGTCGCCTGGCCCTGCGACCCCGACAACACATACATTGTCCACTTCCCGGAAGAGCGCTTGATCATGAGCATCGGTTCGGGGTACGGCGGCAACGCGCTGCTCGGCAAGAAGTGCCTCAGCCTGCGCATAGCCTCGGCAATGGGCAAGGACGAAGGCTGGATGGCTGAGCACATGCTCATTCTCGGCGTCAAGGATCCGTCCGGCAAAAAGACGTACGTCACGGGCGCGTTCCCCAGCGCGTGCGGCAAGACCAACTTCGCCATGCTGATAGCTCCGAAGGCCCTTCAGGAAAAGGGGTGGCACATATCCTGCGTCGGCGACGACATCGCGTGGATAAAGCCCGCCGCGGACGGAAGGCTTTACGCAATCAACCCCGAAAACGGGTTCTTCGGCGTGGCTCCGGGCACCAGCATGAAGACCAATCCGAACGCGATGCTCTCCTGCGGCAAGGATACGATATTTACGAACGTCGCCCTCACCGACGACGGAGACGTGTGGTGGGAAGGCATGACGGACGAGCCTCCGGCGCACCTCAAGGATTGGCACGGAAACGATTGGACTCCGGCAAGCGGCACGCCCGCCGCGCACCCGAACAGCCGCTTCACGGCTCCCATTGCCAACTGCCCGTGTCTCGACGAGAATTTTGAGGCGCTCGGCGGGGTGCCGGTTTCGGCGATAGTCGTCGGCGGCCGCCGTCCGAAGGGTATTCCGCTGGTGTATGAGGCCTTCAACTGGACGCACGGGGTGTATCTCGGCGCGATGATGGGGTCGGAGCGCACCGCGGCCGCGGAGGGCAAGGCGGGAGAGCTGCGCTCGGATCCGATGGCGATGCTTCCGTTCTGCGGCTACAACATGGCGGATTATCTCGGCCATTTGGTCAAGATGGGAAAGAATCTCAGCCAGACTCCGCGCTTCTACCACGTAAACTGGTTCCGCCGCGACGCGGACAACAGTTTCATGTGGCCCGGATATGGCGACAATGCCCGCGTGTTGGCGTGGATTGTCCGCCGCCAGAACGGCGAGGCCAAAGCCAGGGAGACCGCAATAGGATTCATGCCCAATTACGAGGATCTCGATTTCGACGGACTGGAGTACGCGAAGGAGAAATTCGAGGAATTGATGACATTCGATCCCCAGACTGTCGCCGCCCAGCCGCTTTCGGAGGATCTCTACGAGCAGCTTCCGCACTCCCTGAAGGTGGAGCGCGAGGCCCTCTTGGAGCGTTTGAGTTAGCGCGTTGAGAAATTCGGTTTAGCCAATTTGGCGCGCTCCCGACAGGGGGCGCGCCTTTTTCGCGCCTGCCGAAAGCGGCAGAAAAATTAATGCGTGCAACTTGGGGCTAAAGAAACGTCTTTTACACGTCTGCCGGAAGTTTTGCGCGATGGAATCGAAGAAAAACACATAGCGTGCGGAATGCGTTTTGAGTTTATTTTAAACTTGAAGCCGTATTGTTTTCCGCAATCCGTTCGGCTTGTCAATTTGGCGCGCTCCCGACGGGGGGCGCGCCTTTTTCGCGCCTGCCGAAAGCGGCAGGAAAATCGATGCGAACAGCTTGGGATTAAAGAAACGTCTTTTACACGTCTGCCGAAAGTTTTGCGCGGTGGAATCGAAAAAAACGCATCGCGCGCGGAATACGTTTTGAGTTTATTTTAAACTTGAAGCCGCGCCGCTTTTGGCAAGTTTTTGCGTCAAAGGAACGATTCGTTGCCGTTTCATCGGTAAGGTGTTTTCTTTTTATTCGCAGGCCGTTTCGTTAGAGATTCCGTTTTGGACCGATTGCCTAAGCTGTGCGCAAATTGCGCGCGCGTTTTCAGTTTTTGTAGGGAAGGGGGGCGGAGCTTTTATAATCCTTAACCGCTGACGGAAACGCGATTTTATTCCGGAGGATTTTGCGGCGTATATGTTCGGCGGCGTTATCCGCATCGGGAATTGCGCGTTTGCTTATTTGGCTGTTTTACGATGTTGAATGCGCCGTCAAAAGTGGTCTGGGGGGCGCGGGAATTGTTTAAACCTGTTTGGGACATTGCGAAAATAAAAGGGTTAAACATTATTTTGCCGCGCGGGTTTCAGCGTATTTTTTATGTCGGAATTGCCGAGTTTTACGCGGTTTGATTGCGTATTCGCCGCGGTTTTATCGGCTTTGGAGCGCGGCTGTTTTACAAGTTTGCAAAATGTACCGAATCGGTTTTGAAATATGAATATTTACTTTAAAAGTTTTGTCCCAATATGGAAATTGGCGGATTTTATTTGGGCGCAACAATATCTTGCCGGCGGTTCCGCGGCTGAAAGGCGAATAATTAAATGAACATTTCGCCGGATTGCTTTGTCTATTTTAACAATTATTTTTTACATTAAAATTTATAGCTGTATTAGGAAAATTGTTATGATTATATACGCATAAAAGATGATTATATATTTTAAAATTGGTTTTTGAACAATATAAGATTTTGAATGACAAATTACTTAATGTAAAATATCTCCATAAAAAAGTCTCAATATTGAAAATTGGGAAAAGTACTTGCAATCGTTAAGAGCGGGATTATTTCTACAATATTAAAAAAAGCGCGCACGCGCGTTAAACAATAATAGCCTATGACAAACATAAAAAAAGTGTTCACTGACGAAGTGCGAAGAATAGCGCGGAAGGAAATAAAAGCTTCAGTAGAGCCGCTTTTGAAACGGCTGGCATCGCTGAAAAAACAAGTGTCGGAGCTGTCCAAACGTCCTGTTTTGGCGGCGCCGCAGCCCGCAAAGGCTTTGGTTGCAGCCGGCGGGGCGGAAACGTCCGAGGAGGCAAAAAGCGTCAGGTTAACGCCGAAATCCATAAGAAAGATGCGCGAAAAGATGGGGATTTCGCAGAAGGATTTTGCAAAACTGGTCGGCACGAATTTGGTTTCGGTAGGCTTTTGGGAAAAGGGCAAGGCGGTTCCCAGGAGCAAGGCCAAGGCGAATATGCTCCAGTTGCGCTCCATGGGCAAGCGCGATTTGGAGGCCCGTTTTGCGGAGCTCGGAATAAAGCCGGGGAGCCGTAGAAGGTCCTCCGTTGCCAAAGGCGCCGGGAAGTCCGCCGCGCGTGCGCGCAAGCGCGCGCAGGGTTAATGAAAGTAAGAGTTTTGTTTGACGCAATTCTCGAAGAGTTCGAGGATTGCGTTATATTCCTTATATCGGATAAGAAGGTAGCCCTGGGGAGAGGGAGTTTCAAACGTGGCAAGAGGAACTCGATAATAGTGGATCTTGAGTTGGCCAAGAAGAACCGATTGAGGTGGAAATTGCTCTTCCACATACCGCCCTACATAGAACCGGAATACAATCAGGCATGTATAGATGAGCTTAGATTTGGACCAGAGGAAGGCGATTGAAAAGCTTTCGCGTCTGAAAGCCGGCGCTTTGTTCATGAAGATGGGGACCGGCAAGACCAAGG
Organism: Verrucomicrobiota bacterium; assembly: GCA_003343565.1. GTDB lineage: Bacteria > Verrucomicrobiota > Verrucomicrobiia > Opitutales > Intestinicryptomonadaceae > Merdousia. The sequence goes on from QALA01000002.1 coordinate 7,168, forward strand.
TTGCATGCGATTTGATTCGATTGAAGCTCCAAAACATAGACGTAGTGATATGGATAGCGCCGGCGTCCCTGCTGAACTCCCAGAAATATGTGGGCGAGATAAGGGCGTGGAGCGCGGATTTTTTCGACAGGATATTCTTTTTTTCCGTGGAGAGCATATCCAAGAGCGATTCAAAGTATCTTCAGATGCGCGGGATTGCCGAGGAGAACAGGAATTTCTGCGTAATAGACGAGAGCATATTTATAAAGAACACGCGCGCCCTTCGCACCAAGAGGCTGTTGAAGGACTACAATCTGTTTGATTTTAGAATAATATTAAACGGCACTCCCGTCACAAAGAGCCTGTTGGATTTGTACTCCCAAATAACGTTTCTTTCTCCGAACATATTGAATATGACGGAACGCCAGTTTGCCGACAATTTTCTGATATATTTTTTCGACGGCAAGGATCAGTATCCGTGGCGGAGATGGTCGAAGCCTGCGAATGTCGAGGCGTTGGTGGAGATAGCGCGTCCGTATATTTTCAATTCCGATTTTAAGACGGAGTGCAGCATAAGGGTCTTTGACCGCGAGTTCCGTCTGGACGCGGACGAGAGGCGCAGATATTCCGATTTTAAGAACGCGTTTTTGAAGGGCAAGCTGTACGTGTGCTTTTTCTCGGTTGCGCAGAAGTTTCAGCACGCCTATTCGGTCAGGTGCAAGGACAAATTTTGCGATACCCTTGCGATTGTGGACGAGATACTTTCGCGGGGCGAGAAGGTCGTGATATTCGTCAAGTTTATAGCCGAGGCTCTCATGCTCAGGAACGCGCTTGGGGGGCTGCTGTACATGGGGGCGCACAAGGACGATTTGTCCCGCTTCGAGAGCGAGGAGGACGTTTTAATCTGCACGTACGGGGTCGGCAGCGTGGGGTTGAATCTCCAGTGCGCCAACAATCTGATATACTATTCGCAGACATTCGACTACAAGGAGAAGGAGCAGGCCAAGTACCGCGTCTATCGCACGGGGCAAAAGCGGACGGTAAACGTCTATAACATGTGGGTGGAAACCGGATTGGAGGACATAATCAAATACAGCCTGTCGCGCAAGTGCGACCTATTGCGGGACGTCGAGCGCGCCATAAGCGTGGAGGAGGCCAGAAGGCTTTGAAAAAGTACGTTGACAAAAACGTGTATGATGCGGCCAAGGAGAGGATAAAATTTGTCTTTAACAGCTTTGAGCGCGTGTATGTGTCGTTTTCGGGCGGGAAGGACAGCTCCATATTGTTGCATCTTTGTTTGGACTACCTGCGCAAGCGCAAGATGAAGCGCAAGATCGGCGTTCTTTTTGTCGACCTTGAGGGGCAGTATTCAATCACCATAGATTTCGTCGGGAAAATGCTTAGGGAGAACGCCGACATCGTTGAGGCGTACTGGTGCTGCCTTCCGCTGACCCTGCGCAATGCGGTGAGCGTGTTTCAGCCTTTTTGGACGTGCTGGGACGCGGAGCATCGCGACAAGTGGGTGAGGGAATATCCCGATTTTCCCGGCCTCATAACTGAGCAGAACAATCCGTTTTCGTTTTTTCGCCGGCAGATGGAGTTTGAGGAATTTGTGTTTGAATTCGGCAAGTGGTATTCAAACGGGAAGAAGACCGCATGCCTTGTCGGCATACGTTCCGACGAGAGCCTCAACCGCTATCGCACGATAAAGAGCCGCTCCAAGATTACGATTAACGGCAGGAATTGGACGACAAAAACGGCGAAGAACGTCTACAACGCCTATCCGATATACGACTGGACTGTAAAGGACGTGTGGGTTGCGAACGCGAAGTTCGGGTGGGCGTACAATCGGCTGTACGACATGCTTTACAAGGCCGGCGTGCCGTTCGCCTCGCAGCGAATCTGCCAGCCGTACGGCGACGACCAGCGCAAGGGATTGAATCTCTATCGGGCGATAGAGCCGGACACTTGGGCGAGGGTTGTCAATCGGGTGAGCGGGGCGAATTTCGGCAATATATATTGCGGGAACAGGATACTCGGATACAGGAACGTCAGGCTTCCGAAGGGGCACACGTGGAAGAGCTACTGCAAAATGCTGTTGGCGACTCTTCCGGAGGAGCTTGCCCGCCATTATCGCAAGAAGTTCAAGCGGTTTATGCTGTGGTGGTTCAGGCGGGGTTCGCCGGTGGACAGCGAGAGTTTGAAGGACTTGCCGGCCGAGGCGGTCATTACGGGGCGCAAGTCCGTTTACATGGAGAATATCGTCAGATACAGGCGCATTCCGGACTGCCTCGACAATGGTTTCGAGCAAAGAAAGCTTGCTCCGAGCTGGCGCAGAATGTGCATATGCATATTGAAAAACGACCACCTGTGCATGAGCTTGAGCTTCTCGCAGACAAAGCGGCAGCAGGAGAGAATGAAGGAACTTTTGGAAAAGTATAAGAGTTTATGAGTGCAAAATCAAAGAGTCCCGTTTACGGAGTCAGGGCCGTGCCGGTGGAAAAGATACATGCGAATTCCTACAATCCCAACAAGGTTGCCCCTCCCGAAATGAGGCTCCTCTACGACTCCATAAAGGAGGACGGCTACACCCAGCCCATCGTGTGCTATTACGTAAAGGATTCCGATTCCTACGAGGTCGTGGACGGCTTTCACCGTTTCCAGATAATAAAAATCCACAAGGATATTTACGACAGGGAGAACGGCTGTCTGCCCGTCGTCGTGATAGACAGGCCGCTGAGCGATAGAATGGCCTCCACGATCAGACACAACAGGGCGCGGGGTTCGCACGAGGTCGATTTGATGTGCAACATCGTCGCCGAGCTCACCGAACTTGGGAAGTCCAACGCGTGGATTTCAAAACACTTGGGAATGAGCGCGGACGAGATATTGCGCCTGAAACAGATAACCGGCATTGCCGCGCTGTTCAAGGACGACGATTTTTCCAAATCTTGGGAGTAAGTCTTGGGAGTGACGGTTCCAAATCTTGGGAGTGACAGCCGCCTTGCGCGCAGTGCGCCGCGCTTTCGGCGAGCGTGAGTTCGATTGTCCGCCGTTCCCAGTTCGTAGCGGGGGCGGCTTTTGAAAGGGGTAGGAGCTCTTTTGACATTTTGCGCGTTTTGCGACGCCTTGTTTGGCGCAGCTTGTGGGAGAGCGAATCGCGGGGAATGATTTTGCGTTTGCAAAATTTCTTTTTGCCGGCGCGAGGTTTGCGAGCTTGCTATTCTGCCGCGCTTTCGGCGCGCGGGAGATTCGATTTTTATTCGCCGCTATCCCGTTCATTTCGTGCGGCTTTTAGAATGAGCGGAAGTTCTTTATATATTTTACGCGTTTTGCGACGCTTTGTTTGGCGAAGCTTGTGGGAGAGCGAATCGCGGGGAATGATTTTGCGTTTGTAAAATTTCTTTTTGTCGGTGCGAGGTTTGCGAGTTCCCGATTTTGTCGCGCTTTCGGTGCGCATAAGGCAGTGTCGGCCGCAATTTAATCTGCCGAACAAAGCGCGGTCTTTGCCGCGCGCGATGCGCGCTGTCGATGAACTTGATATTCTTCGCCGCACGGCAAGCTTTGCGCCGTTTTTTTAGTAGTCCGCTTTCCTTGCGCACTTGTCCGAAAAAACGCATTGACGCGCGGGAATCATTCTTTTTGCGAATGCGCGGCCTTCTATTTCTTAATTGCGCTTTCGGCGCGCTAGAACTGCTATCGTCCGCAATTTTTTCCTTTGCCCGATACGGCTTGCGGGTTTGGTAGTTTTGGCTCCCAAGTGCGGAAGGGGAGGGTTGGAATTTTTTGAAAGCTTGGGATTCGCTCCGCGCTGAAAGGTCATCGCGGATATTTTGTCTGGAATCCGCCTTCCTCAATTACGGCGGCAAATTCCGACACTTCCTTATTCGACGCCGGCCGCAGATCCTTCAGCGGATATTCGATTCCGAGCCTCTCCCATTTGGCCCGGCCCATGGCGTGATACGGCAGAAGCTCCACCAATTCGGCGTTGGGAGCGCGCCGCTCCAAAAATTTCACAAGCGTTTTTGCGTATTCCGGCGTGGCCGTGTAATCCGGAATCAGCACGCACCTAATCCAATAGCGCTTTGCGTTCGACTCTATAAATTCCAGAAAGTCCAGCGTATTTTTTTGCGCGGCCCCCGTGAGGGACTTGTGTTCGCGCGCATCGGCGTGCTTTATGTCGAGAAGCAGCATGTCCGCAAGCAGCGTTGCGCGCTTGCAGTCGCCGTCCAGCGCGATTCCCCCGCAGGTGTCGATTGCCGAATGTATTTTCTCCCGCGAAAGAATTTCCAACAGCTTTGCGCAGAATCCCGGCTGCGACAGCGGCTCACCGCCCGACAACGTCACTCCGCCGTTTGAAAATTTGAAAAACTCCGCGTATTTGGCAATGTCGCCATAGGCGTTTTCCGGAGTCGTGAGGCGCGCGCCCTCCGCCGTCCACGCGTCGGGATTGTGGCAGAACTTGCATCGGAACGGGCAGCCGCCCAGAAAGAGCACGTAGCGCAATCCCGGCCCGTCCAGCGTGCCGGCGGTTTCTATTGAATGGACGTATCCGTTCGTCATCGAAAAGAATCGTTCGTCCCTATGCGCCGACGAATTGCGGCGCGGGCAAAGGCGCCGCAAAGGGGGCGCGCGGCGCGCGAGCGTTTCCGGAATGTTTCCATTTTTGTTGCGTGCGCGCAACGCTGCGAAAGCGTTTGCAAGAAATGAGACTGCCCGACCGCCGCCGAGCGAAAACCTCTTCCGCATCGATTGCGTCCGCCGGCGGAGGCAAATGTGGCAGAAAACGAAGCGGAAGCTCGGAAACGCCCCGGCATTTTTTCTGCGCGGCGCGCCGCGAAAGTTAAACGGCGCGCGCAGCGGAGTTTTTCTTTTTCAGATTTGCTCAAAGCATTTCGTGGAACGTGCGCGATATGACGTCCTTTTGCTGTTCCTTTGTAAGCTTTACAAAATTTACCGCATAGCCGGAGACGCGTATCGTCAGCTGCGGATACTTCTCCGGATTTTCCATGGCGTCCTCAAGAGTCTCGCGCATGAGCACGTTTACGTTGAGGTGCTGTCCGCCCTTTTCGACGTATCCGTCTATCAGAGCGCAGAGATTGGATACGCGCTCCTCGTCGTCTTTGCCGAGCGATTGCGGGAGAATCGTAAACGTGTTGGAAATCCCGTCCTTCGCGTGCTCGAACGGAAGCTTCGCCACCGAGCACAGCGACGCCAGCGCGCCCTTTTCGTCGCGCCCGTGGAACGGATTTGCTCCGGGGGCGAACGGGACGCCGGCCTTTCTGCCGTCCGGCGTATTGCCCGTTTTCTTGCCGTAGACGACGTTCGACGTAATCGTGAGAATCGACTGCGTGTGCAGCGCGCCGCGGTATGTGGTAAGCTTTCGGATTTTGTTCATGAACCGCTCCACCAAATCGACGGCGATTGAATCGACGGCGTCGTCGTTGTTGCCGTATTTCGGGAAGTCCCCTTCAATCTTGAAATCCGTCGCAATGCCGGCCTCGTTGCGCACGGGCGAAACCTTTGCGTATTTTATCGCCGAAAGCGAATCAACCACCACCGAGAATCCGGCGATTCCGCAGCCGAGCTTGCGCACGACTTTCCTGTCCATAAACGCCATCTGGGCTTTCTCGTAGTAGTATTTGTCGTGCATGAAGTGGATTATGTTCAGGGCGTTGACGTAAGTCCTGCTCAGCCAATCCATCATTTTGTCGAACTTTTCGAGCACTTCGCCGTAGTCCAGCACGTCCGAGAGTATCGGCTCGAATCCCTCGGCAACCTTCGCTCCCGTGCGTTCGTCCACTCCGCCGTTTATGGTGTAGAGCAGGGCCTTGGCAAGGTTTGCGCGCGCGCCGAAAAATTGTATTTCCCGACCAATTTTTAGAGGCGATACGCAGCAGGCGATTCCGTAGTCGTCGCCGAACAGCGGACGCATGAGGTCGTCGTTTTCGTATTGTATTGACGAGGTGAGCGCGGAGGTCTTTGCGCAAAAGCGCTTGAATCCTTCCGGGAGCGACACCGACCAAAGCACAGTAAGATTCGGCTCCGGCGCGGGGCCCAAGTTGTGCAGCGTATTGAGGATTCTAAAGGAATTTTTGGTGACCAGCGGCCTTGAATTTGCGTCCATTCCGCCGACCGACTCCGTCACCCACACCGGATCGCCACTGAAAAGCTCGTTGTACTCCGGAGTTCTTAGGAAGCGCACCATGCGCAGTTTTATAATGAAGTCGTCCATTATTTCCTGGGCGCGCTCTTCGGTTATGGTTCCGCGGGCCAAATCGCGCTCCGCGTAGATGTCCAAAAAAGAGCTTACGCGGCCGATGGACATGGCCGCCCCGTTTTGGTCCTTTATTGCGGCCAGATATGCGAAATATGTCCACTGGACGGCCTCCCGAAAGTCCCGCGCGGGAACGGATACGTCGAATCCGTATTCGGCGGCCATGGCTTTTACGGCTTCGAGCGCGCGTATTTGCTCGCTTATTTCCTCGCGTTCGCGTATGATTTCCTCGGTCATGTCGAGGCGGTCTGAGGCGGATTTTTGCGCCCGTTTGTCCTCTATGAGAAGATCTGCTCCGTAGAGCGCGAGGCGGCGGTAATCCCCAATTATGCGGCCGCGGCCGTATGCGTCGGGGAGGCCGGTTATTATGGCGCTCTTGCGGGCGGCGATAATTTCCGGCGTGTAGGCGTCGTAGACGCCGGCGTTGTGCGTCTTGCGGTATTTTGTGAATATTTCCCTGACTTTTTCGTCCTCCTTCAACCCGTAGGCCTCGCACGAGCTGCGCACCATTCGGTAGCCTCCGAACGGCATTATGGCGCGCTTTAGCGGGGCGTCTGTCTGGAGACCCACTATGATTTCGGCGTCTTTATCGACGTATCCGGGCCTGTGGGAGTTTATTTCGGAGGGCGTGGAGGTGTCGG
>QALA01000069.1 GCA_003343565.1 Verrucomicrobiota bacterium
GGAGCTCGGCGCGGGGACCGGCGCGGTGACGCGGCGGCTTGTGGAGGCGGGTTGCGCGGATTCGCCGCACGGGCTTTACTCGATAGAGTTTGACGCCGTATTGGCGGAGGTGCTGCGCGAGAGTTTTCCCTCAGTAAAAGTAGTCAACGGCAGCGCGGAAAATCTTTGCGCGATACTCGGCGACGATCTGCCGCGCCTGGCGGCCGTGATATCCAGCCTGCCGCTTCTTTCGCTTCCCAAACCGGTCGTGAGAAAAATTCTCGACGAAACCGAGTCCGCGCTTCCTGCGGGCGGAGTTTTTGTGCAGTTTACCTACAATCTTGCGCGTTCGCCCTCCGCATTGGGCTTTAGGAAAATGCGCCACATTGGGCGTTCGATAGTCCTTCTCAATGTGCCGCCCGCGCGCGTCGACGTTTTTGAAAAGCTTTGAGCGGCGTTTCGGCGTTTTGTTTTTCGCGCTATGCCCGAAGTTTGTTTGAGGCCGTTTTGAACTTTGTTTACGTCGGCATTGCGGCGGGATTTGTGCGCGGCGCGCTTTCGTCCGTTTCGTTGCGTTGTTCGCAAGTTGCGTTAGATATGCCTCATGGTGTCGCGGGGTTTTTGAGCGGTATTGCGGCGTTCAATGTGCCGCCCGCGCGCGTCGACGTTTTTGAAAAGTTTTGAGCGGCGTTTCGGCGCATCGTTTTTTGCGTTTTGCCCGGAGTTTGTTTGAGGCCGTTTTGAACTTCGTTTGCGTTGGAATTGCGGCGGGATTTGCGCGCGGCGCGCTTTGTGCGTTTCGTTGCGTTGTCCGCAAGTTGTGTTAGATATGCCTCGTGGTATCGCGGAGTTTTTGAGCGGATGCGGCGTTCAATGTGCCGCCCGCGCGCGTCGACGTTTTTGAAAAGTTTTGAGCGGCGTTTCGGCGCATCGTTTTTTGCGTTTTGCCCGGAGTTTGTTTGAGACCGTTTTGAACTTCGTTTGCGTCGTATTGCGGCGGGATTTGCGCGCGCCGCGCTTTGTGCATTTCGTTGCGTTGTCCACAAGTTGTGTTATATATGCCTCGTGGTATCGCGGCGACCTTTGGGCGGCGTTGAGTAAGCACGGTGTCGGAGAAATTCGGCGCGATGAAGGTTCGCGGGAACTCTTTGGGCGGTATTGCATGGGGCGGATTTGCTCTTGGGGATATTTTGTGTCGGCGTAATCTTCGGATTCGGAAAAGCGGATTGTTTTCGTTTCCGCGCGTAGGAAGGTCGCGGAATTTTTTACAATGTCTCTTTTTTACAAAATTGGAAATTGCGGCCTGCGCGCAGCCGTTCTTTGGGCGCTTTGCGGGGGGAGTCTTTCGCGCAAATAAAATTCGGTCGGATTTGCGTCGGATTTTTATCGAATAAGGCGCGTGCGGGCGTTTTTGTAAATTCTGATTTGCCGCTTGCAGCCTTCGCCGCCGCGCCCCGTTTGTTTTCGCCGCAATTTTCCCCGGTGGCCGTACCGGCGGAATTTTGTTGGAATGGCCGTCTTATGCGCAGCCAAATAAAGCATGTCGGACGCTGTACCGCTGTACAGCTGTCGGGTAGCGTTCGGGGTTCGCCTTTTTTGTTGATTCGCAAAATCCCGTTTCTTATTTTTTTTCAAGTGAGAAAGTTTGAATTTTTGTTCGCCGCAGTCGCGATTTTATGCGCCGCCTTTTCGTCCGTATCCGCCGCCGAAGAAGATTTGAAAGGAGCGCGCGTGGAGAATTTTGAGGGCGCGCCATTCGGCAGGGCCGTAAAGCTGAATGGAGTCGGGCCCAATTCGATGGCTTTGCACATATCGGAAAACATTCTCTACATCGGCGGCGACAACCGCCTTTTTACCGCGGATATTTCCGACGCCATGAATCCGAAAATTCTCGGCATGGTGGACGGTTTGGGAAATGTCAGACAGATTGCCGTTCAAGACGGAATCGCGTATGTCGCGGCGCGCGAGAGCGGGTTGTGGATTATAGACGCGCGCAATCCGTCCAAGCCCGAAGTGCTGTCCCGCTACGATTGCGTGGAGCTTGCCACGGGCGTGGAAGTGGCCGGCGACGTCGCGTTTTTGGGGCAGAGGCAGAACGGAGTGGAGTTCATAGACGTTTCGAATCCGGCGCGGCCGGAGCATATCGGGATATTTAAGACTCTCGAATCGCAGTCGGTGAAATACCGCGACGGCCTCCTGTTCAGCGGAGAGTGGGGGGAGGGCAAAGTGACGCTCATCGACGCGCGCGACATGGCCGACATAAAAGTACTGTCCGTATTGAAGCTTGACGGCTACGGCGACGGGCTGGATTTTCGCGGCAACTTTTTGTTCGCGTCGACGGGCCACCATTCCAAGTCGTCCGGAAAGACCGCGCGCGAGCGTTTCGGCCGCGGACACGGACTTGAGATATTCGACATTTCCGACATTTCAAATATTGTGAAAGTGTCGTCGGTAAAATTTCCCAAGTGCTACAATATCGGAAACGATTTCTGGACTCCGCGCTGCGGCGGGGACCTCGTTTTTGCGGCGGACACGCACAACGGCCTGTATGCGGTTGACATAAAAAACGCCGAAAAGCCGCGGGTGGTCGGGCGCATTGTCACGCCGGACAAGAGCGGGAAGCATTTGTCGGCTCCCGTGAGTTCTGTGGCGGTGGCGGACGGCGTCGTGTACGTTTCCTCAATGCATTACGGGGTACTGGCCGTGGAGTGTCCGGGCGCGAAACCCGGCGAGATTCGCAAGTCGGTTTTGCCCAAAAACGCCTCCCACAGGGCTGACTATCCGACGGACGAATCCAAATTCTTTGTCTATAAGCCGAAACGCAGCGTGCAGGTTCGCGGCGCGGCCGTTGACGGGAATGTGGCGTATGCGGCCTGCGGCTCCGAGGGAGTGGCGATATTGGAACTCTCGGAGGGCGGATTCAAAAAAATCGGGGAGATGAAAATTCCGTTTGCCGGCGACGTGAAAGTCAAAGGCGGCAAGCTGTACGTCGCCGAGGGCGCGGACGGATTGGCGGTGTACAATATAGACGCCCCCGCGAAGCTGTCGGAAGCGGGGAGGCTGAAGAATCTCTCCGGGGGATCCTCTCTCGTTTTGTGGGTGTGGGCGCCGGACGGAAAGTTCATAGCGGCCTCCGACAGGCAAAGCGGAATATTTTTCGTCGACGCGCGGGACTTGAAAAATATGAAGGTCGTTTTTCGCAAGGGAGGGTGTCCGGGGTGGGACAAGTTCTTTTCCGGCGACGTCGTCGGCGGAAGGTATGCCGCGATGTCGTATGCCAACAGCCGCTTTGAATGGTTCGACCTCTCCGGAGAGACTCCCGCAAGCGCGAACGTGAGCTATAAGAACAATCCCAGCCTGTACAACGGCTGCTGCGCCCTGAAGGGCAGGATTCTGTTTACCATGCGCGACGGAAGCTATGTCCTCTTGGAGCCGAACCAGCCGGAAAACGCGGACGGAACCCCCTGGAAGGGCCGCAGATTAGGCCGCGAAGAACTCCGCGCCATACCGGCGTGCAACGGCGGAGATATCGTTTCCTTCACAAACAGGATAAGGCGGCAGATACTTCTTGCGGATTTCTCGGATATTGAAAATCCAAAGATACTTTGGAAGGAGCGCATATCCGGCAATCCCGACACTCCCGCATTTTGGGGCGACAGGCCGATTATTCCCGCGGGATTTCAAGGGCTGCTGATGGCGAAATGACGTGCGCCGCCGCCCTTCGGCCGACCGTGTGCGGCTGCGGGTTCGCGCGCTTGTGCGGTTGTACGGTTGTGGGTGGGCCTTGCGGCGCGCGATGTGCGGGTATGAGATGGGCTGTTGTGGTTGCGGTGTGCTGGTATTTTCGAGCGGGTCTGTTGTCATTTTGCCGTCGAAATGGGACGGGGCGGTGCGAAGTGGGCGCAAGGTGTCGGAGTTGACAGGGAAGTTCAAATTGTCGGGCAAATCGGAATTTATCGGCTTCGTTAATTTGCGCCTGAAATGTGAGGGCGTCGGTTTGTTCGGCAAAAATTTTGCCGCGCGCGATTCGTTTTCTCTCCAATAACTTATCTTGTGAGTTAAGGCGTCCCGGACAAAATTGATACCGCGCTTTTTTCATCAGTTGCAAAAGTTGCAAAAACGGCAAATTTTGTAAATAAAAACGGATTTTTATATTCGTCTATATTTGGAAAAGTTTGCGCCCGAAACAAACTGCAATCCTCATAAACAAAGGCTTCGGAGCGAAAAAGCGGGTTTTTGTGCGCAATGCCAGAGGGCGGATTCGAACCGCCGACCAAAGGCTTATGAGTCCTCTGCTCTACCGCTGAGCTACTCTGGCTCAAATTAAAGTAGACAACTTTAAGTCTGCGCATCGGCAAGTCAAGTTCCAATTTAAAAAACCGTTTTTCAATATGCCGGGCGGAAAATGACGTTTTTGGGCGTCGGGGAGGAGATGCGATTTTACCCGTCTAAGCGTTTTGGGCGTGAGACGAACTTTGAGGGGGAGGGAGGAATCAAGCCAATGAATCCCATATCCCCATGAAAAACGTTCGGCTATTTCGATTGCGCATTGGTATTTTGGCCCGATGTGTTGTGCCGTTGGCGGCTGTCGCAATGGCGCGTAAATTTCGGAATTGGCCTTGCAACGATTTTGGGACTCTTATTTTTTTCGCAGAATAAAAGCAAAAAAACGCTTATTTCTTTTTTTGGGGGGGGAGGGAAAGGAAGGTTGTAGCATTGCGCCGTTTCCAAGTTCTTAAAGCTTATTGCAAATTCCTTCGATTATCGCCGTTTTATTATATTCGTTCCGTAATTTTAACAGGTTTCCTAAGATATTTCGCATTATGGTTGGCGGGCGTTTTATTGAGGTTCGCCCGTTTTTGTACGCATGCAAAAGTAAAAAAAACGCCTTCCGCAAAAGCGGAAGGCGCAAGTGAGAAAATAATTCGATAGCCGCAATCAAGCGCCCGTGAGGGTCTTGATGATTTGAATGATGGGCAGGAACAAAGCGATAACGATAGTTCCCACAACGACCGCGAGAAATACGATCATTATCGGCTCGATTACGGAGGTTATTGCCCCCACGGAATTGTCGACTTCCTCGTCGTAGGTGTCGGCAATGCGGTTCAACATTTCCGAAAGTTGGCCCGTTTCCTCGCCGACTTCCACCATACTGGTCACCATCGACGGAAATATCTTTTGTTGGTCGAGCGGAGCTGCGAGGGGTTCGCCGTCGCGCACGCGGTCGTGTACGCGCTCCAGCGCGTTGGATATTATGCTGTTTTTGATTGTGCCACGGGTGATGGTGAGCGCTTCGAGTATCGGGACGCCGGAAGCCAGAAGCGTGCCGAACGTGCGCGTAAAGCGCGCGACTGTCGATTTTAGAACCAAGTCTCCCATCTTGGGCATCGTAAGGGCCGCCCTGTCTTTCATCGCGATGCCCATCTTGGTTTTGAGCAGCGCCCTCGTGCCGAATATCAGCACCACAAGGATTATTATGGCCGCGATGTATTTTTCCTTCAGGAAGTTTGATATATCGATAATCGACTGCGTAAGCGCAGGCATTTGCGCGTTCCCAAGCATGTCCGCAAATATTTTCTGGAATTGGGGAACGACGAATACCATCAATATTACGAGAATCGCAATTGCGACAAACATAATGACTATCGGGTAAACCATCGCGCTCTTGACCTTGTTTGTGGTTTTCATGGCCTTTTCCTGGAAGGTCGCAAGCCTGTCCAAAACCACGTCGAGAACGCCGCCGGCTTCCCCGGCCTTTGCCATGTTTACGTACAGCCTGTCGAACACTTTCGGGTGTTGGGCCAGACCGTCGGAAAACTTGTTGCCCGTTCGCACGTTGTCGGAAATGTTTTCGAGAATGGCTTTAAAGTACGGGTTTTTCTCCTGCCTCGATATTACTTCGAGAGCGCGCAAAAGCGGCAGGCCCGCCTTCAAAAGGGTGGCCAGCTGGCGCGAGAAAATCGTCACGTTCGCGCTCGACACCCCCGTGCCAAACAGCGGCTTCGGGGCCTTCTTGGCCTTGCCCGCGCCCATGGCGCCGATCTCCATAATTCTGACAACCTTGACGCCCTTGTCGGCCAAATCCTTTTTCGCCTTGCTTTCGCTGGGAGCCTCGACAATGCCGGAAAATTCGCTGCCGTCGGTGTCCGTCGCAATGTATTTGTATTTTGCCATAAGTGATGTCTCCTAAGTGGTGGGATTATCCTAAATGATGGGATTAAGTGTATTTCAATACTTCCTCGACGGTCGTCGCGCCGTCGAAAATTGCCCTGAGGCCGTCGTCGCGCAAGGTGCGCATTCCGAGTTCGATGGCCTTCTGTTTTAGAACGAGAGTGGGAGCTCTCGCCGTAATGAGGTCGCGCAGGGCGTCGTTTACAAGTAGAAGTTCAAACAGCCCCTGGCGTCCGCGGTATCCCAGGCCGTTGCAATCGGCGCAACCCTTTCCGAAATAGAACTGCTTGTCGGCGATTTCTATGGGATCCACGTCCAGCATTTCAATCATTTTCTGATCGGGCTCGTAGGGCGTCCGGCAGGTCGGGCAGATTCTGCGCACGAGCCTCTGGCCCAAAATTCCCTCAAGCGAGGCGGCTATGAGGTACGGCTCAAGCCCCATGTCCATCAGTCGGGTGACCGCGCCGGGAGAGTCGTTGGTGTGCAGCGTCGCCAAAACGACGTGCCCGGTGAGCGAGGCCTGAACCGCGATTTGGGCGGTTTCGAGGTCTCGAATTTCCCCGACCATTATCTTGTCCGGGTCTTGGCGGAGAAACGCCCTCAGGCAGCGGGCGAAGTCGAGCCCGACTTGGTGGTTTATCTGAACCTGCATTATGCCGTCGATTTCGTATTCGACGGGGTCCTCCGAAGTGAGAATCTTCACGTCCACCGTATTCACCTCTCTCAGGGCGGAATACAGAGTGGTCGTCTTTCCGGAGCCTGTCGGCCCGGTGACTATGAAGATTCCGTTCGGCATCTTCACGAGCCTGCGAATATTGTCCTCAAGCTCCTGCGTCATGCTCAGCTTGTCGAGGTCGAGGCTGACGACCGACTTGTCGAGCACGCGGAGCACGACGCTCTCGCCGAACTGCGTCGGAAGCGTGGATACGCGCAGGTCTATCGCGCGGCCGGAAATCGTCATCTTTATTCTGCCGTCCTGCGGTATGCGCTGTTCGGCGATGTTCAGATTCGCCAAGACCTTTATGCGCGAAATAACCGGAAGCGCGAGGCTCTTGGGCGGCGGAGCCATCTCGTACAGCGTTCCGTCTATGCGGTATCTTATGCGGAACTGGTCTTCAAACGGCTCGAAGTGAATGTCGCTGGCCTTGTCGCGTATGGCCTGCTGGAGAACGAGATTCACAAAGCGGATAATGGGCGTCTCGTTGGCGATGTTGGCCACGTCCTTTTCGCCGCCGCCCAAATCCATTTCGGAAATTTCGGAGAGCAGGTCTTCGATGTCCGAATCCTCCTCCCCGTAGTATTGCTCCAGCAGCTTGTCGACGTGGTCGGGATCCATGACGGCGACCGTCACGTCGCGGTTCAGCGTGAATGTGAGGTCGTCGATTATCGCGTTGTTGAACGGATCGCGCGCGTAGAGGCTTATGCCGGTGTTGTCGCACTTGAAGGGAACAACCCCGTACGTCCTTGCCAGATTTGGCCGCAGCTGTTTTATTATGGCGTCGTCAATCGCGATCGGCGGAATGGGCTGATACTCGTATTTCAGATAGTCGGCCACCAGTTCCAGGAGCTTCTGGCGCTCGACGAGCTCGGAATCCACTATGGTGTCCGCCAGCGATTTTCCCGTGCCCAAGTGGGTCTCGTTCAAGTCTTCAAGTTGCGCGCGCGTTATGAGCTTGGACGCCGCAACAATGTCAAAAATTGTGCTGTTGTGATCTTCAAACATCGCCTTGACTCCTACGCTTCGTTCATTGTCACTTTCAGGACTTCGTCCGCGGTCGTAAGCCCGCTGGTCACCTTTCGCACGCCGTCCTCGCGCATGGAGCGCATTCCCAGCTCCCTGGCTTTTGCGCGCAATTCCACAAGCGTTCTTCCCTCGTAAATCATTTGCTGAAGCTCCTCGTTTATGAGGAATATCTCAAATATTCCCATTCGTCCCTTGTAGCCTATGCCGTTGCACTTCGGGCAGCCTTCGCCGTGCATGAACGTCACTTTGGAGGCCTCGATTTCGTTTATGCCTACCGCGCCGAGAATCTTGGAGTCCGGCTGGTATGCGACCTTGCAGTTCGTGCAGTTCTTGCGCACGAGCCTCTGCGCCAATGCCGCGCGCAGCGAGGCGGATACGAGGAACGGCTTTACGCCGATATCCACGAGTCGGGTGACCGCGCTGGGGGCGTCGTTGGTGTGCAGCGTGCTGAAAACCATGTGGCCGGTCAGCGATGCGTTTATGGCGATTTCGGCGGTTTCGAGGTCTCGAATTTCGCCTATCATTATTATATTTGGCGCCTGTCTCAACATCGAGCGCAACGCCGCCGCGAAAGTCATGCCGACCTCGCGCCGAACCTGCACCTGGTTGATTCCCCCCATCTGATATTCCACGGGGTCCTCGACCGTGATGATTTTTCTGTCCGGGTGGTTGAGGTAGTTCAGAGCGGAGTAAAGCGTGGTCGATTTTCCCGACCCCGTAGGCCCCGTCACCAGAAATATTCCGTCCGCCATGCCGACGACCCTCTCGAATGTCGATTGATCGTCCGAGAAGAAGCCGAGTTCGGGAAGGCCGAGGCGCAGCCCCTCCTTGTCGAGAATACGCATGACAATGCTCTCGCCGTACACGGTCGGAAGGCTCGACACGCGCAGGTCGATTTCCTTTTCGTTGTACGCAATCTGTATTCTGCCGTCCTGCGGGACGCGCTTTTCGGCGATTGAAATGTTCGCCATCAGCTTCAGCCTGGAGATTATCGACGGCTGGAGCCGCTTCGGGGGATTCTCGACCTCGATGAGAACGCCGTCGATTCTGTACCTTATGCGAAAGCGCTTTTCCAGAGGCTCAAGGTGAATGTCGCTGGCCCGCCTTTTGACCGCCTCCGTTATCAGCTTGTGGACGTAGCGGATTATCGGGGCCTCCTCCTCGCTCACGCCCTCCTCGTTGCCGGTCGGCAGGAGGGAGTCCGCGCCGTCGCCGCCGAGCATGTCCGCCCCGGCCTTGACGCCGTACTGCTCCTCAATCGCGTTGGTTATCTCCTCCGGCGTCGCCAGCCGCAGGTCTATTGGAAGCTTCAGGATATGGCTGATGTTGTCCACCAGATCCATATCCATGGGGTCGGAAACCGCCAATTCCAGCTGCCCCTCGTTGAAGGCGATGGGCAGAATGTTCAGCCTGCGGATTTCGTCGGAAGGCAGCAGCTCTTTCACCGAAACGGGAATGTCCAGTCCCGATAGGTTCGCGCAGGGAATGTTGAACTCCTGCGAGAGCATTTTTGTGATGTCTTCGTATTTGCAATACCGCTTTTCGACAAGCGCGTCGATAATCTTGGAATCCTGTTCCGACAGCGGAACATCGCGCTCCTCAAGCGCCGCGCGCTCCGCGGTTATGACGTCTTTGCCGACGAGGCCCTTTTCTTCGATTAACTGCAGTACAAAATCATCTGCGGAAGTCACTTCACACTCTCCGTTAAAATTCTAATGCGTGGGGTACGAAATCAACTAACTATTCAATCCCATTAAAAATTCAACATTTGTTTTCACTTTTTTTAGCCTTTGTATGAGCATCTCCATTGCGTCGGCCGCCGGGACGCCCTTCATCGCGCGGCGCAGGGCGTATATTTTCTTGAGCTCGTCCGGGTGGTAGAGCAGCTCCTCCTTGCGCGTTCCGCTCTTTTCCATGTTTATGGCGGGGAATACGCGCTTGTCCGACAGCTGCCTGTCGAGGTGCAATTCCAGATTGCCCGTGCCCTTGAACTCCTCGAATATCACTTCGTCCATTTTGCTTCCGGTCTCGACGAGCGCCGTCCCGATTATCGTCAGCGACCCCCCGCCCTCTATGTTTCTGGCCGAGCCGAAAAACCTCTTCGGCTTTTGCAGGGCGTTGGCTTCGACGCCTCCGGACATCGTCCTGCCGCCGTTGGGCATCAGCGCGTTGTAGGCGCGCGCCAGGCGGGTTATGGAATCCAGCAGTATCACGACGTCGCGCCCGGCCTCCACCATTCTGCGCGCGCGGCTTATGACCATCTCCGCGGCGTGGACGTGGCTGTTGGCGTCCTCGTCAAAGGTGGACGAGACGACTTCCGCGTCGACATTGCGCTTGAAGTCGGTCACCTCCTCCGGGCGTTCGTCGACGAGTAGAATCATCAGGTGCGCATCGGGCGAATTTAGGCGTATGGACTTCGCCATTCCCTGCATTAGCACAGTCTTGCCCGTCCGCGGCGGAGCGACAATCAGCGCGCGCTGCCCGCGGCCTATCGGGGTGAGCAAGTCGACGGCGCGCATCGACAGGTTGTCCCATTTGGCGCATTCGGGCGCCTCCATTATCATGCGCTGCGTCGGGTAGTACGGAACCAAATCCGTGAACGGCACGAGCCCCGCAACCGCGGCGGGATCCCCGCCGGCGACGCTGACAATCTTGACCGCCACGGGACAGTTCGAGCCCGTAGCGTCCGAATCCTCCGGAAGCGTCGCCAGAACTTCAAGCTCGTGGCCGCGCTGGAGTTTGTAGGCGTCTATCAGGCCCTGCGGGACGTAGACGCACGAGCGGCGCAGGCGGTAGCTGTCGACCGAGTACGTCAACGCGCCCCCGCAGCCGTCTCCGAACACGTCGAGAACTCCGCCGAGCTTCACGAGCCTGCGCAGGCCGCGCGCGTATTTGTAATACGAAACGGCCAAGTCGCACTTTCCCGCGCCGCGCGCGTACTCCACGCCGATTTCGTCGAATTTGGCCTGCATTTCCTTCGGCGTGAGCGCGTAAATTTCGTCGAAGCCGGAGAGCGACCCGATCGACTCCGAATCGGAAATTTTGAACGAGTCCGCGCAAGCCGGATCGTAAGGCTCTGCGGGGAACGGGGCGGGGCGGGCGGAGGAATCCGAAATTCCGTTTTCGGCGGGCGGTTGCGCGACGGAAGAAGGCGCTTCAGACGCCTCTGCGCCGTCCGCCAAACCCGCCGCGGGTGATTCGGACGGCTGAAGCGCATTTTCGCCCGGCGCGGAATGTTCGCCCGCGGAAACCTGAGTCTCCGCGCCGAATGAAGCTTCAAAGCCGCCCGACTGGGCGCGGGCTTGCATTGCCGCAGGATTTTCTCCGGCAGGCGCATCGGTTTCCCCGGAGGGCAGGGCGGTTCCCTCCGCGGTGTGGCCGGAGCCCTCCGCGACCGGACGCTCTTCCGCGGAAAGGCTGCGCGCGTTCGCGCCGAGGAATTTTTCCGCGAGCCATTGCGCCATTGCGTTGCGGCTTTTCAAGACCGGCCAATCCGGGAGGTTTCCCGGATTCATCGCGTCGTCGGCAACCCACGCAATCTGGATTTTGCGCCCGCGCTGGAGCTTGGGCTTTGCGGCGTTCTGCGTTCCGGCTGCGCGCTGCGGATTCTGCTGGGGCCGCTGGGGCTGTTGGCCGCGCTGCTGCTGGCCGTTTTGGATTCTCCCGCGGGCGTTTTGCTGATTTCTCTGGTTCGGCTGCTGCCGCGCGTCGCGCGGCGTCCTTCCGCCCTGCTGCCAGCCGAAATTGCGGTTGTCGCGCTGCTGCCCGTTGCGGTTGTCGCGCTGGAGCCTTCCGCGCTGCATGCGGGGATTTTGCCGCCACTGGCGCTGTTCTGCGGGCGCGTCAAAACGCTGATGCGGCGCGTCGCCTTCGCGCGGGCCGGCGTGGCGCGCCGGAGTTTCCCCGCCTTCGGCGGCGGCGTCTTCGGAGTCCGCGCCGTTTCTGTAAGAGTCTGGGTCGAGGTCGTCGTCCGTGGTTGAAAAGTATCCGGGGACTTCGTCTTCTTCGCCGGAGTCCGCGCGCGCGCCGCCGCCGCTATTGTATGCAAATTCGTCGCCTTCGTTGCGGTGCACGAAAAGCCCGGCTTCGCCGTCGTCGAAAGATTCTCCGCCGCCGCTTTCGCCGCCTGCGTCCGTTTCGACGCCCGTACGCCGTTCGGAGTCCGCGGGCTCCGTTGGGGCCCTGCGCCTTTCAAATGCCGTTTCTGGCGCGCGGAAGTCGGAATCGGCGCCTTCGTCGACATTCTCGGAACGGCGCGTTTCCCCCTTGAAGGCTTCGCTCTCCGCCGACTCTACCGGCCGGACTTTCGGCGGCCGCCCGCGGCGTTTTTTTTGCGGCGCTTCGGCTTCCTTCAAAACTTCGCCGGCCGCGGGAGCCTCCTCTTTTTTTGCGCGCGGCGGCCTGCCTCGACGCTTCTTTTCCGCAGGCGCGCCTTCTGCGGGCGCGCTTTCGGGGGTAAAATTTTCTTCCTTCATAAATCAGATTAAACGCGATAGACACAAAGCCGCCTGCATTTGCAAAAACTCGATGTCCGATTCGTTAAACAAAACCGCGTCCGCTTGCGACGCTTTCGCTTCGGGCGGCAACTGAAAAGCGTCTCTGGCGGAAATTTCGCGAACGCTCATTCCGCGCCCTTTCAGACGCTTGCAGCGCAACTGTCGGCTGCATAGGACATCAACGCAGAAATCGAAGTCGCTTTCAAGCTTTTTTTCAAATAAAAGCGGGACTTCGACCGCCGTCGGCGGATTGGCCGCAATTCTTTCTGCGACGAGTTGCGCAAGGCCTCCGAACGACGGGAAGCGGGCGTCGCATTCGGCAAGCGCGCCCGCGCGATCCGCCGCGCTTTCGGCGTTGCGCGCCCGCGAGAAATTCCAAAAATCTTCCGAGTCCGGAGGGTCGAGCCAGAGCGCGCGTATGGAGGGCTGAATGAGGGCCTCGTACTTTTTCAAAAGTTCGCCGTCCGAAAAAACCGCCGCCGCGATTGCGGGCCGGCACGGCTCCCCGTCGGGGCCGAACGCCGCATCTCCGAGGAGGGCGCGCACTGATTCCCGCACCGGACGAAGCCGCGACAGCGCGTAGCGGCCGAGCGCGTCGGCGTCGAGAACGCGCGCGCCGAGCCGCGCAAAGGCGCGCAGGGCTTCGCTCTTTCCGGCTCCCATGGAGCCCGTCAGGCCTATTCTCAAAGCGGGCATGGCATTGGCGCGCGGGCTGCGCGCCCGTTTGCTAATCGCGGCGTTCCCTCAAAAAATCCCTCGTTTGGCGCTTCAGCCTCTTCAGCTTGGATTCTATCGAGAAAAGCTGCCTTTGGCTTATGCGGTCCACAAAGCAAACGCCGTCGAGATGGTCGTTTTCGTGCTGCACGCACCGCGCGAACAGGCCCTCGCAGACGAGGGTGTGCGGCGTTCCGGCGATGTCCGAATAGTCCATGCGAACCGCGAAGCTGCGCTCGACCTCCGCGTAAATTCCGGGAAACGACAGGCAGCCCTCCTCGGATATTTCCGTGCGCGCGCCTATCGGCTCAATCTTCGGATTCACCGCAATGAGCGGCATGCATATGTCCAGCGGAAGCTCCCGGCCGTCCAGCGTGAAGCGGCACGGAACGTCCGGATCCGCGCGGCGGCGCATGTCTATTGCGAAAACCCGCGCGGATTCCCCTATCTGCGGTGCAGCCAACCCTAGGCCGTTTTCGGCGTAGAGCGTCTCGATTAGGTCGTCCGCCATTTTTTTCAGGTCGGCGTCGAACTTCTCCACGCCTTCTGCGCGCTTTTTGAGGACGCTTTCGCCGTATTTTGTGAGTCTGCGCGGCATGGCTGGCTAATCCTGCGGATTGGAGTCCTTCGGAACTTTGTTGTTCGTGCGGACGACGAGCACGGGCTCTTTGGTCTTAATCCAAATCTTGTGTTCCTTGTACATCTTTGCGCTGCCGAATTCGCAGGCGTCGGAGACGGTTTCTATCGGCATGCGCCTGCCTTTGGGCGACGCGTTGAAATCGTAAACCCCGCGGTGGACGCGCTCAAGGGCGTCGGCCGGATTGTCGTCTTCGGGAATTTGCACGACCCAGCCGGTGTAGTCGGCGTCCTTGAATTTTCCGTACGGGTCGCTCACGATGAACACGTACTGCTTTTTCACGGGGGGCTCCTTGTTGGTCTCCGCATTCTTCGATTTGACCTCAAAGTTGATGTCCTCCATAATCTGCGCCACTTTGCGCGCGTCGAGGTCCGACTTCTGGAGTATCATTTTAACCAATTCTATATCGACTTTTGCCATACCGCGACAGCAAATGAAATAGTCGGAGTTTTGTCAAGCCATCGTCAAAGCTTGGCGGACGGAGCCGAACGCTTCTCCGACCGTGTTCGAGCGGGGCGTGTTTGAAAATGTCGGAGGCTTTTTGCGTCGCACAGAGCGGCCAATATGCCGGATATGCATATTAATAATCGCGCCGAAACGGGGGCGGGGGGGAGGAGCGTTGCGAAAAGCGGTTTGACTTTTTCGGCGCGGCAGTGCGGCAATATGCCGCTAAATAATATAGTATATAATAATACCGTCAAAAGATACCGTCAAAAGCGGGGTTGGCGAAGGCCGTTTTAAGCGGCTTGAAAAAATCGGAATTTGGGAAAGCGGAATTGCTCTGCGCAGTTTTTGCGCGGCGATGTTCGGCGGAATCGGCTGCGGGAGATTGGCGAAAGTCGGGGCTATTCGGCGGGGGCGTCCGGCGGCGATATATTGGCTTTCGTCTTTGCGCGTGCGGCCGCCTGCACGGGATCGATTTCGACCTTTTTTGCCGCCGCTGCGGGGCGTTTTTTTGCGTCCTGCTTGGGTTGGAGATTGGCGACTTTGTCCGGCACTTTCATGCCCACGGTGAATTTGCCCTGCGGCGTGTCTATGTCCGCAGTCGCGGATTCGGGGCGGAATTTTTCTACGAGTATCCCGCATGCGGAATGCCGGTATCCGTTTCTCATCGAGTAGGTCTTTTTTTCGACGGCGTCGAATATCCTTATATGCCACGCGCCGCCGACTTTTGTTGCGGAGGCTATTTTGTAGCGTTCCTTCGGTTCTATCCTAAGCTGTTTTTGCGCCTGGGAGGCCGCCGCCGTCTGGCGCGCCGCGCGGGGCGAGGCCGAAACTTTTGTCGCGCCTTTTGCCCCCGCCCTTGCTGACATGGCAGTGCCAATTCCCCCCATGTCGAGGGAGGTCTGTCCCGGCGTGATCGCCGCCTGCGCGAACGCTTCCGCGCAACAGGACAAAATCGCCGCGATGGAAAAAATCAAACCTTTCATATTTTTTTAAGTTTAATCCTTCAACAATGGGTTAAAAGCAAAAAAATCGGATTTGTCGCAAATGCGTCGCGGTCTTGTTTGCGGCGGAGCAAAGCGGCGCAGGCGCATGGGCGCGTTTGCGGCGAAATTGGCTGGGGAATGAGGTTGGGGGGCAGCGCCGTCGCGGTTTTTGTGCGGCGTAGAAGCTGCGGGCGGCGTCGGGAGGACGTTGGAAACGGCGGCGCGGGGGGGGAAAACGGTTGCGGGCAGGGGGGAGTGCGCATCTGATATAAATAAAAAATGCGCGCGGGCGCAAATTTCGCCGCGGCATTCGGATAAATTTGCCGGTTGACTGCGCGGCGGAAACAATGTTATTTTATTTGGCATGGTTGTGGTCACTTCGTATTCTGCCGCGGTAGTCATGTGTTGTGTGACGATGTTGTGTTGGGGCTCTTGGGGCAATACGCAAAAGCTTGCCGGCAAGGAGTGGAAATTTCAGCTGTTCTATTGGGACTATGCGATAGGCATACTGCTGTTTTCCCTGCTGCTCGCGCTGACAATGGGTTCGTTCGGAAGCGGCGGAAGGGGATTTCTGGCGGACTTGGCGCAGGCTGCGCCGGACTGCGTTTTGTCGGCCCTTGTCGGCGGGGCGGTGTTCAATTTGTCCAACATACTCTTGGTGGCCGCAATCGACATCGCAGGGCTTGCCGTGGCGTTTCCGGTGGGCGTCGGGCTTGCGCTCGTCATAGGGGTGGTTCAAAATTACAGGGAGGGCGAGTGCAATCCGTATCTGCTCGCCTTCGGCGTGGCTCTCATCGTTGCGGCGATAATTGCAAATTCGGCCGCCTCCGCGCTGCGGGGGAAATCCGAAAGTTCGGCTCCGGTAAAGGGGCTTGTCGTATCCGTTGCGGCGGGGTCTTTGATGGGATTGTTCTATTCGTTTGTGGCGTACGCAATCAGTCCGATAGAAAATGTCGCCGGGCAAATCGCGCTGGCGGAAGGCAAGCTGACTCCGTACACCGCGATGGTCGCGTTTGCTCTCGGCATATTTCTGTCGAACTTCATATTCAACACGGCGATAATGCGCTTCCCCATACACGGAGAAAAGGTGAATCCGGCGGATTATTTCCGCCTCGGCTCGGCGAGGCTGCATTTGATAGGAATGCTTGGGGGCTCCATATGGTGCCTCGGCACGTGTTTTAATTTTATAGCCTCGACCGCGGCGGGCGTATCCCTCTCTTGGGGATTGGGCCAGGGGGCGACCATGGTCTCCGCCTTTTGGGGCGTATTTGTCTGGAGGGAATTTAAGGGCGGCGGATTGGCGGTCAATATTCTGATTGCCCTGACATTCGCGTTCTTCATATCCGGCTTGACGGTTCTCGCGGTTTCCAGATGACGGTTTAAGGGCGGCGGATTGGCGTCGGCGTAGATTTCGGTTTCGGCGCGGTGCGTTTTCGTTTTTTCGGGCGGCGGATTGCGGGTGTCCTTTTCGGGAAACATTTAGATTGAGCGGGGCGTTTTTTTGCGGCGAAGACACTTGGCCGCCTTCCCGCGCCTTCCCGCGTCCGGACGCGGAAATAATTTGTGTTGAATTTTTTTGAATGCGAAACAAAATGGCGAAAAAAACAATATGGAAGACGAAACGGTTGAAAAGGGCGCAAAGGGATCGCCGTTGCCAATGGCGATAGGCATATTGGGATTGCTGCTTGGGCTGATAGCGATAGCTTTGAGCCTTTCGGCAATGGTGAAGGTCGGCAGTACCGCGGCGTCGATGGACGACAAAATCGAAAAGGCGGCCGCCCTCGCGCTGGATTTGAAAAAAATCGGGGACAGACTGGACGCGTTCGGCGCCGAAATCGAGACCCTGAAGGGCGGCGACAATGCGCGAATCGACAATTTGACAAAACAGGTAAAGGCCGCCGTCGAGAGAATCGGGACGATTCTGTCGGAGGACCGCAAGCTCATAGAGGAGAATCGGGAGGCGATAGAAAAGGTCGCAAAGTCGCGCGCGGCGCGCGCGCCGGTTTCGGAGCGTCCGCAGTCGGCGAGTTCGGCGGCGCAACCCCAGCCGCAGTCGGAACCCGCGCAGGGCGGCGGTTCGGACATGATTGCGTATAAAATACAGCCCGGAGACACGTTTGGCAAAATCGCGCCGAAATTCGGCGTGTCGGTGGACGAGATAATATCGGCGAATCCGGACGCAAACCCTTCGCGCCTGAGAATAGGCCAGACGATAAACATTCCCAAGAAATAGGGCCGGCGCGGCGAACGTTTTTCGGCGTTATTTGGGGAGAGTGTGCGATGGACGGCGGCGGAACGCCCAAGAGATGGAGCAGACGCGGCGACAGGACGGTCGCCGACTGCGCGGTTTTCAAAGTCATAGGCCGCACGTTTGAGCACCCCGACGGCCGAAAGTCCGAATTTTTCATAAACGAGTCGCCCGACTGGGTCCAGTGCGCCGCGCTTGCGAGGGACGGGGCGGGCCGGCTCTGCGCCGTTATGGTGGAGCAGTTCAGGTTCGGCGTGGAGAGAATGTCGCTGGAGTTTCCCGGCGGGGTGATGGACGCGGGGGAGGACCCCGTCGCCGCAGCCGTGCGTGAATTGCGCGAGGAGACCGGGTACTCCGGCGAGAACGCAAGGCTTGTCGCCTCCTATTCCCCGAATCCCGCGATTCAAAACAACCTTGCGCATTTCGTGATTGTGGAAAATTGCAGGAAGACCTCCGGCACGCATTTTGACGAAAACGAGGAGATTTCGTCGATATTGGTACCCGTGGACAGCTTGGACGGCCTCGTGAAGAGCGGGCGAATATTCCATGCGATAGCGATAGCGTCCGTTTACTTTCTGCGTCGGGAGCTTTCCGAATGTTAGGCGGCGCGGTCCGTTTTCGTTCGCGCTTGACACGCCGGCGCGGCAGCGTGAGGATAGGCCTATGCCATTGGTGAAGGACAGCGAGGCCATAAGCCTGTTTAGGCAATTGCCCCATGTTTCGTCCGCTTCGAGGGCGCGCCAGACGCGCGGCGTTCCCATGAAGATAGGCGAGATCGGGGAGATGTTCATCTCAAAGCTGAAGGCGCGCGCCGGCGGCGAGCGCGAAGTCATAGCGAAAAATTGGGGAACTATCGCTCCCAAAAATTTTCTAAACAAGAGTTCGCCGGAGCGCGTGCGCGCGGGAGTGTTGTACGTCCGCACGCAGAACGCGGCCGTCAAGCAGGAGATGTGCTTTGCGGAGCGCAAAATGCTTGAGAGGATCCGCGCCTTTGAATCGTGCGCCGGCATAAAAAAGATAAGGTTTGTATGAGGGTTGCCATAGCGCAGATGGACGTCGAGCAGGGGGAGTTTGAAAAAAACCTTGCGAAGGCCGACAAGCTTGCGGAAAAAGCCGCGCGCGGCGGCGGGGAGCTGGTCGTTTTTCCGGAGATGTTTTTGAGCGGATTCAACTACAAAAGGAATCTGGCGTATTTGAACGAATGTGGCAATTCGGCCGAAGACAGGCTGTGCGAAATAGCCAAGAGCCGCGGGATAGCTCTTTGCGGAAGCTTGGCGCACATGCTAAAGCCGGATATGCCGCCCTCAAACAGGTTTGTGTTCGCGTCGGCGGAGGGAAAAATTCTGGCGCATTACGACAAGATCCACCTGTTTTCCGTCTTTAACGAGGACAAATACGTCAGCGCGGGAAATTCGATAGTTACGGCGGACACGCCGTTCGGCAGGGCGGGTTTTGCAATCTGCTACGACCTGCGCTTTCCCGACCTCTTCGTGGAAATGGCCAAGCGCGACGCAAAATTTGTGATAATCAGCGCGGCCTTCCCGCACCCGCGCTCGGAGCATTGGCGCATTTTGGCCCGCGCCAGGGCGATTGAAAACCAGTGTTTCGTCATAGCGGTGAACCGCAGCGGCATAGAGAAGCTTCCGGCGGACAATATAAAATATTTCGGGCTCTCGGCAGTCATAGACCCGTGGGGGGGAATTGTTGCCGAGTGCGCGGAGGACGCATCGGACGAGATTGCGTTCGCGGATATAAATCTAGACGAGGTTGATAATATTCGCGCCAAGATTCCCGCGCTTGCTGACAGGCGCGACGACGTGTATTGATTGTCCCGCCGCGGCGTTCGCGCCCGCTTTTGTCTGCGCGGGGCATGGTTTTTTGGCGGGCTCTTCGGCCGCTCTTTTGCGCCGGGATTGTGCGTGGGGAGAGCGGTTTATTCGGGGAGGGGGCGGACTGCGTTTGCCCCTGTCGTCTGCAAACGTTTTTTCCCGCGTTCTTGCGGCGTTTGTTTAAATTCGGAATTTTTCAATGGGCGCTTTGTGGCGCATGCCGAAGTTTTCCGGCGCGGAAATTTTTGTCCGTTTGAACGAAAAAATTTTTTCGTTAAATTTTGTTAAAAAAAAAACGCGTTCGCGCGGCGAATGAAAGGGGCGTTTTAACGCGCGTCGGTCTGCATCGGGTGCGGCGCGCGAATGCGGCGCAATCAAGCAAAACCTCTTGCAAGAACCGGATTAGATAATGATTGCATGCGGCAGGGTGGCAAAATTTTTTCTTTGGCAAAATCTTTTTGCCAATTTGCCGCGCCGGTTTTTTTGAACCGCAATGCGCCCTTCGGCGGGGCGTTTTGGCGCGCAGTTTTGGCGCGCAGGCTACTTTATGGCGGTTATGCGCTTGTCGCCCTCGTAGCGTATCGACGGCATGGGAGCGCCGTCCGGAGCGTGGGGCATGCGGGAGTCCTGCGAGTCGAATTTGTCCTGGCGGAACGACCTGTCGACATCTGGCGCGGTCCTCATTTTCGGGGCAAAAGACAGCCCCTTGTAAAGGCGCTCGTTGGAATAGTAGAGCTTTTCGTCTATGTCCGGCTCCTCCAGAATGTCCTCCTCGCCGCGGAACGGGCAGTTGAGGTCAATCCACGCCTTCAGCAAATCCATTTCGCGAGTGGACGGCTTTGCGTCCTGATGTCCTTTTTCGAGCATCGAGACGAGGCGGCTTCTGCCTGAGAGAACCGTCATCGGGGGTATGACGCTCTCCTCGGTGCATATTTCCACATTCGGATTGGGGTATGCGTGGTAGGGAAAAATTGCCCCGGCATAGCCCGAATGCGGATTCTGCTTCTTCCCGCGCTCGAGCCCGCCGAGAACGAGATTCAAATACGCGACGCTGAAATCGGAAGCGTCTATGAGCTTTTTCGACTCCAGCGAAATCTTGTGCCCGGCCGCGGAATTGTGGCAGCGCACGCAGTGTTTGTCCAGAATGGGCTGGATTGTGCGGGCGAATCCGAAGGTGCGGTCGCCGAATCTGTTTTCGAGTTTGGCGGGGGGCTTACGCAGGGCGGCGGCCGGCTTGCGCGGAGGGGCGGAGGCGTTTTGGGTCGCATGGCAGCCGAGGCAGCCCCTCATTTCGCCCCCCATGACATGCGTGGAGGAGCGCATTGTCTGTATGACTTTCCTGTCCTTGTCCAAAAGTTGGAAGTATATCGCGCGCATTGAGGGCACCTTTATGTGAACGCTTCCGTCGGATTCTATCGGGGCCTCGCCCAAAATACGCTTGTGGGATTCGTCCAAGAGAACGCTCATTGTGGTTTCTCCGCTGAGAAAGTATTTGCACAGGCTGGGGTCTGCGGAGATAAAGGGCAGGTCGGGGTCGACGCCGAGCGCCTTCATTACGTCCAGCCATTCTCTTGTGCTGTCCTTTTTTCCGTCGGCGTAGGTCGGGGCGCAATGCTCTATTACCCGAATGTATTTTGCCGATCCAGGCTCTATGAGGGAGTTTTCGTACACATTTGCGCTGTACAATACGCCCTCCGGCGCGACGGCATTGTCTTCGGCTTTGTCGCCGGGCCAAATCGTGACGTTTTCGATTTTTCGCGGAACCAGCCGCGGGCGCAGGGGCTGCGCGAAGTGTATGTTTCGCTCCCCCTTGTATATCAGCTCCAAATTGCCGTCGTAGTCGGCGAGGTAGAGGCTTGAGTAGTCCTCCGGAACGTTTCTTGCGCGGTTTGCGAGCGAACCTTCAAGGCCGAGCCTGTCTTCGGGAGAATAGGCGGAAGTCTTTATGGCGTGGACGCCGCGCATTCTTCCGGATACGAGATACAGGTGGCGTCCCACGGGGCGCGGCGTGTAGAATGCGGAAAAGTTTTTCGACATTCCGAAGTCCGCGTTGTACGGCGTATCCTTCGGCCCCACTCCGGCTTCCGCCCAGCCGAGATGGGGAGTGAGATTGTAGATTCCGTCGGGATAGTTCATTCCCTCGGAGGGGCGCAGGATTCCCAATCCGCTCCGATAGGCGTTGTGGTGGGACGAGCTTTGGAACAGGTACATGTCCGTTTCCGGAATCTGCATGGCGCATGTGGGCACGTCCGGCCAGTGGCTTTGGTTGCCCCAAAAGACTTGCGAGTTTGTCCCGTCCGGATTTATGGTCCACAGCGACTGGAGCCTAAAGATGTTCTTGTCGACGTACTCCCAGCGGCAGTAGAGTATCCGCCCGTCGTCGAGGACGCACGGCATGGAGTCGGACTCATTGTTGGTGGATATGAAATATATGTTCTTGCCGTCGCCGTCGCAGCGCGCGAGCACCTGCAACCTAAATTCGTTTCCCCCGCAGCGCAGAAAGTGGTTGCTGCGCGACGTCGTGAATACGAATCCCCCGTCGGGCAGCCACGCGGGATCGGAGTCGTTATAGGCGCCGTTGGTAAGCCTCTTCGGGGCTCCGCCGTCGATTGCCATGCGGTAGAGGCTGTAATTTGAGCTCCCCTTTTGCCTGGCCGAAAATACAATTTCTTTCGCGTCAAACGACAACTCCGCGCGCCCGATCGCCGCGGAATCCGGCTCGGACGGAAACAGCGTTTTGTCCGTAGAGAACGAGGGAATGTCTACTATGCAGATTTTCCCGCCGAAAGAGGCGGTGTTTTCGGTTTTGATTCTGCCCTCGTGCACGCCTTCGGCCCCTTCGGGATAGGGGGTGTCGACGCACAAGATTTTGTCGAAGCCTATTCCCGACAGCATCATTTCCCGCTTCAGCAGCCGCATTTTTATATAGAGGCTCTCGTCCGATTGTGGCAGGGACTTTTCCAATTCTCTTATGCGCCCGTCAAATTCCCGCGTTCCCATGCGGTCGGCGATTCGGCGCATGCGCTTTATCTCCCCTTTGCATAAGTCCGGATAGGGGGCGTCCGCCTGCGCGAGATAGTCGTCCAAAATCGCCTTTTTTGCGCCGTCGGAAAGCGCGTCGAACTTTTGTGCGGCCGCCGTGCCCGCCAAGAGCGCCGGCATCAGAAGCAAGCCCAAAAAAAATCCCCTCATATCGAAATTATTTCGGCGTTATTTTTGCTGTCAACATTCAAAATGCGCCGGCCCTTTTTGCGGCGGCCAAGAGGGCGGGCGGAGTGGGCCGCTGCGGAAAACGCCGCTTGGCGCAAGCGCATTCTAACGCGCGCGCATCGCGCCGCGGGTCGGTTTGGCGAAAGGCAAGCGGAGCATGGAAGGCGTCCGCGCGGTTTTGAGGGGAGGTACAAGCGTTGCGGCGAATCCGCTTTTAACGCGCGCCGCCGCGGGTCTTTTTTCCTTTTTGCCGCATGGAATACGCAAATAATTTTTTCGGAGCGCGTTTCAGAGCGCGTCCGTCAGCGCAATTCGCGCATGTCCTGCGGAGTTTTCTACGCGCACAAAAAAGGCGGCTCAAAGGCCGTTTCATTTTGGAACGCCTGCGAAAAGATTTTTCCAAGTTCAAATCCGGATTTTCGGACATGCAAAATCCGTTTAAGCCTGCCGGAGATTTCCGTTGCGCCCCGCAAAATCCCGCTTTCAAAAGGCATTTCAACCCGTATTTCAAATCGCATTTACAAACGCGTCCGTGCGGAGATTTTTTCCGGGGGATAAAAAAATCTTGACAGCGCAAATATACCCCATACGGGTATATAGTATAACGAAAGAAGGAGGCTTTCCATGAAGCGATGTGCGGAAACCGAAAAGGTAGTCAAGCGCCTGAAGCGCATTCAGGGGCAGATAGGCGGCATAGTTAAGATGATAGAGTCCGATAAGAATTGCGAGGACGTGCTGATACAGATAGGCGCGGCCAAAGCCGCGCTGCACAAGACCGGGCAGAGCGTCTTGGAGGGGCATCTGAGCAACTGCGTGATGGACGCGGTGAAGGCCGGCAGGGGAGACGCCGCGATGAAGCGGCTGTCGGCGGCGATAGAACAGTTTTCCAGAATAATATAGAAGGGGGGAGGAACCGGTATGGAAAAGGCAATCGAATTTTTGTCCGGCGTCAGAATGACGGTCGTGGGGGGATTGTTTCTGGCGGCCAGTCTGGCGTTCATAGTGGCGGATAAGGCGCTTGCGGTCGATCCGGCGTGGGTGGCGGTCGCGGTGTGCGGCTTGCCGCTGGCGTACGCGGCGGTTTTCAATCTGATAGAGCAGAGGCGCATAACCGTGCCGCTGTTGGTTACGATAGCGATGGCGTCGGCGATATATATCGGCGAAATTTTTGCGGCGGGCGAAATAGCGTTTCTCATGGCCGTCGGGCAGATTCTTGAGGAAAAGAGCGTGGAGCGCGCAAGGCGCGGAATAAAGAATCTCATAAGCCTCGCCCCCACCCGCGGAAGGCTCATAACGGGCGGCGGGGAAAAAAGCGTTCCGGTCATGGAGATAAGGGAGTCTGACATATTGCGCGTGCTTCCCGGCGAGACCGTTCCGGCGGACGGGGTGGTCGTTTCGGGGGCATCGTCGATAGACCAGTCGGTAATCA
Organism: Verrucomicrobiota bacterium; assembly: GCA_003343565.1. Classification (GTDB taxonomy): domain Bacteria; phylum Verrucomicrobiota; class Verrucomicrobiia; order Opitutales; family Intestinicryptomonadaceae; genus Merdousia. The sequence continues at coordinate 23,888 of QALA01000069.1, forward strand.
CAGGAGAGTCGCTTCCCGTCGACAAGGCCGTGGGGGACGAGGTTTTTTGCGGAACGATAAACCGCTTCGGCGCAATCGACATAAAGGCGACGAGGGCCGGCAGGGATTCGTCGTTTGAAAAGCTCATACGCCTTGTGCGCCAGGCCGAGCGCGACAAATCCCCGACCCAGCGCATAGCGGCTAAATGGGCGTCGTGGCTGATACCGGCCGCGCTGTTGCTGGCGCTCATAGTGTACTTTGCCACAGGCGACATGTCGCGCGCGGTGACCATTCTGGTGGTATTCTGCCCGTGTTCGCTCGTTCTTGCCACGCCGACTTCGATAATGGCGGCAATCGGGCAGGCGGCCAAGTACGGGGTGATAGTCAAGTCCGGCGCCGCCCTTGAGACGATGGGCAAGGCCGACTGCGTGGCCTTCGACAAGACGGGTACGCTAACTCTCGGCAAGCCGGTTGTCAGCGACGCGGTTTCGGCGTCGGCTTTGCTTTCCGATTCGGACATGCTCGCGCTTGCCGCTTCTGCCGAGTCCCTTTCAGAGCACCCGCTTGGAAAGGCCGTTGCCGCCTGCGCCGCGGAACGCGGGCTGAAACTCTCTACCGCGTCGGACTTCAAAATGGTTCCCGGCCGCGGGATAAGCGCGTCGGTCGACGGGCGCAGGGTGCTGTGCGGGAACGCGCGTTTTCTGTCGGAAAATTCCGTCGAGGCGGGATTGGCGGAGAAGCTTCAAACCTTTCGCAAAGAGGGCAAGGCCGTGATACTCGTCGCGGTCGACGGAGAATTTGCCGGGGTTGTCGCGCTCTCGGACGTAATTCGCGACGGGGCCGCCGAGGCCGTTAGGCAGCTTTCGCAAATGGGCGCCAAGTCTGTTTTGCTCACGGGCGACAACGCGGGGGCGGCCGAGTTTCTCGCGGAAAAAACCGGAGTGGGGGAAGTCTTTGCGGGATTGTTGCCGTCGGAAAAGATGTCCGAAATAAAGCGCATGCGCGACGGCGGGCTTACGGTCTGCATGGTCGGGGACGGAGTCAACGACGCTCCGGCGCTAAAATCCGCGAACGTCGGAGTGGCGATGGCCTCTATGGGAAGCGACATAGCCGTCGAGGCCGCAGACATCGCGCTCATGGGCGACGACATCTCCAAAATACCGTATCTAAAGCGCCTTTCAAACGCCGCGGTTTGGCTGATAAAATTCAACATAATTCTATCGATATTCATAAACGCCGCGGCGATAACCCTCTCGATTCTCGGAGTGTTGAATCCGGTGACGGGCGCGCTCGTGCACAATGTCGGCTCGCTGATTGTGGTCGTCAATGCGGGACTGCTTTACGACAGAAATTATCTGACGGCAAAGAAGTCTGCCGAATAGCGCGCCTGCGCCCGTTTTGCGGGCGCGGTCCGGGCGGCGCGGGCGGTTCGGACGGCGCAGGCGACGCGGAAAAGTCTTTCCAAAGCGCCGAACGCCTTGGGTTCCGTTTTTAAAAAGAATTGCGGCCCGTTAAAAAGCGGGCCGCTTTTTTGCGCCGGATCTTCTTTCGTTTTTTTGCGCCGTGTTGCCAATGCAAGTTGCTGTGTCGGGTCGCCAATACAAGTCGCCGCTTAGCTTAGCGGCAGGCGTTTGCGGCGTTTATTTTGAAGTGCGCGGCAAATCGGGGCAAAGCCGGTGAAAGCCTTGCAAGAAATTTATTGCGAGCGGATTTTTTCATGGTGCGCGTTCATGCATTGGCGCGCGCCTGCTACGCCGAAAGCGGGTGGGAATTTCGCCGACAGCCGCCGCAAAAAAATGGGCGGCGAATTAAAAAGCGGCAATTTGCGCGCATAGACATGCGCGTCGCAATGAACGTGTCCGGCGTTCTTTGCTTTTTTTTCGCTGAAAAGCTTATCGGGATTTTTCGGGTTTTTCCAAAAAAATTTTTCCGAGTCCGCCGCGATTTTTTATACTTTCAAACGGATAAGATAAGCTGCGGGCCTCATGCGTGCCCGCGGCCGCGGCCGAATTTATTGCGGCAAAAAGTTAAATTTTGCAAAAGTCCGCTATGCCGCCGCGCAATAATTCTCACCGCGCGCGGCAGGCGGAGGAAAATCGGAAGCAAAAAAAGCGGCCCGCCTTCCTTCGCGCCTTCCGCTTTTTGTTTTGGCTTCCGTCCGTTTTTTTTCGCGCGGGTTTTTTTGCGGAGGGGGTGAAGGGAGAATCGGCGGGCTACGCGCAACCGCAGCATAGTGAGCAAGTGCTCTCTTTTTTTGTTGACATAAAAAAGAGCAGTTGCTCTAATATTTTTTTGTTATGACAGAATACGGAGACAAACATCTGCGTTCCGCGGCGGAGTATCTGCTCGAAAGGCAGTCGCCCGAGGGCTTTTGGAACGCCCATTTGGAAACCAACTGCTGCATGGAGGCGCAGTGGATAATGGCGTCGATATTTTGCGATATAGAGTGCCAAAAGAACGGCGAAATCGCCGAATACATAGTCAACATGCAACGCGACGACGGCTCGTGGGAGGTTTACCGCGACGCCGCAAACGGGGACGTCAACACCACTTTGGAATGTTATTTCGCCCTCCGCCTGCTCGGTTATTCCCCGGATTATCCCGCGATGAAAAAGGCGCGCAAGTGGCTTCTTGAAAACGAGTGGTACAGGCACGTGCGGGTGTTTACGAAGTATTGGCTGGCTTTATTCGGGGAGTGGCCGTGGAGCGAGACGCCGGCTCTTCCGCCGGAGATAATATACTTTCCAAAGTGGTTTCCGTTCAACATATACAGGTTTGCGGCGTGGGCGCGCGCGACAATCATGCCGTTGTGCATCGTCAGCTCCCGGCGTCCGGTAAAGCGCCTTCCGCAAGAATTGCGCATTGACGAGCTGTTTCCGCACGGAAGAAATTACGGGGAATATTCCGTGGGCAAGACGAAAAAAATTCCCCGCCTTTCGCTGAAGGGATTTTTTCTTGCGGCCGACAAGGTGTTTCACTTTTACAACGAGAAGTCGTCCAACAGCGCGCTGCGCCGCCGCGCCATCGCCGACGCCATGCGGTGGATTTTGAATCATCAGGACGACGACGGCTTCTGGGGCGGCATACAGCCCCCGTGGATCTACGGAATAATAGCGATGAAAATCGAGAACTTTCCTATGACCGAAGAGCACATGGCGCGCGCCGTGAATGCGGTAAATCTCCACTGGACGGAGCTCACGCCGCACGGCAGGCGCGTCAAGGCCAGCGAGTCTCCGGTATGGGACACGATGCTTGCCCTCATCGCGCTGCTCGACGCCGGCATGGGCGCGGACTCCTCTGCGGTGTCCATGGCGGCGGAATACCTGCTTTCAAAGGAGAACAACCATTACGGCGATTGGGCGCAGACGGTCGGGACCTCCGTGGAGCCGAGCGGCTGGTCGTTCCAGCGCGAGAACAAGTTTTATCCGGACATAGACGACACGGGCGTTGCGATAATGGCGCTCAAGAAATTCGCCCGCACGCTTCCGCCCGGCGACGCGCGCGCCGGCCGGATTGAGGCCGCCGTGGTCAGAGGCGCAAAGTGGTTGGTTTCCATGCAGTCGAAAAACGGCGGCTGGGGCGCGTTCGACCGCGACAACACCACGTCGCTCGTCACCCACATTCCATTCTGCGACTTCGGAGAAGTTTTGGATCCGCCGAGCGTGGACGTCACCGGGCATGTGGTCGAGGCGCTGGCGAGCATCGGCTATTCGCCCGACAATCCGGTTGTGGAAAGGGGCGTAAATTTCATACTCTCCGAGCAGGAGGAGGACGGCTCGTGGTTCGGAAGGTGGGGCGTGAACTACATATACGGGACATGGTGCGCGCTCACGGCTCTTGCGGCCTGCGGATTCACGGCGGACAATCCGCGCGTCAAGGCGGCGCTGAAGTATCTGGCCGACAGGCAGAATCCCGACGGCGGCTGGGGGGAGAGCGCGACGACCTACATGCAAAGCGGCTGCGCCAGCCCTTCGACCGCATCGCAGACCGCCTGGGCGGTGATGGCGATTTCCGCGTTCAAATCGGAGCATGCTCCGGCCGCGCTGCGCGGCATAGAATTTCTCAAGCGCACGCAGTCGGCGGAAGGCACGTGGGACGAGTCCGCCTTTACGGGAACGGGGTTTCCCGGATACGGGCTCGGCGCGAAAGTCGACGTCCGCAAGGGCGCCGCGCTTCCGCAGGGCGCGGAACTTTCGCGGGGATTCATGCTGCGCTACGGTTATTATTGCCATTATTTCCCGATTATGGCATTGTCGCGCGAAAGGATTTTAAGAGATGAAGAATACGCGCGTAAAAATGCTGAATGCGGCGTTCGTATTGATGCTTAAAAAGGGCTACAACGCAGTTTCGACCAGGGACATTACAAACTTTCTGGGAGTGACTGCGAGTCTGCCTTACAGATATTTTTCGTCGAAGAGGGAGCTGCTATTCGAGGCGTCGAAACTGTATTTTTGCGACAGGTACTTTGGCGGGGCCAACGTTTCCGACCTCACCATGCGGGAAATACTGTATATTATAGAGGACAACATGCGCGACATTGTCGGACTCGAAAGCGATTCCGGGGTTCGCATAAATGTCGCCGCATACAACAAGCTTTATCTTGAGGCGCTCCAGTCCGACGGGCGTTTTAGGGAGCACATAAAAAAACACGTAAAACTTTTTCGCAAATCCGTTCTCAAGGCGGTGGAATCCGGAGAGCTGAAGCCTCTTTCGGACGCTTTCATCGCAAGGGTAATTCTCGACATATCCGGAAGGTGCGACACGACTGTCAATCGCGGGAACGGGAGCCTGAAGGAAATTATAGACGACTTGGAGGACTTTTACGCCCTGATAAAGGCCGATTGAAGTTTCGCGATTCTCCCCCGGCGCATTCGCGGTTTTTAGGCGCAAGCGCAGGCGCAGGCGCAGGCGCGTCTTGCGTATCCTGTTCGTTTTGGGCGAAGCGCACCGGGCGGAAGCGGCAAGTTTGAGGTTGCGCGCGGAATGCGCGCGGAGTGCGAACGAATCTTGGGGCGCGCGGGCGGCGGATAAAATCGCGCGCTGCCTTTTGAACGTTCGGCCGCCTGACGCAGGCGTTGTTGCGAAGGTTGGGCGGAAGCGTGCCGTTTGGGAAAATGCGCTGAAGGCCGTTTACAATGTAAGCGCGGCTTTGTTTGCATTGCCGCGCGGGCGCGCGGCGCGGTTTGAGTTTGAGCAAAATTCGCGCGGAGTGCGAAGGAGCGACGCGCATGGCGCCAAGCGGCGGCTCTTGGGAGCCGTGCGGATTTGCCGTTTGCGTGTGTCGGAGCCTTTGGCGCGCGGCGCGATTTTTTATTAACAGCTTTGCCGGCATGCGTTGTGCATTGCGCGGGACCGGGCGACGTCCGCGGAACTTCTTGCTCAAAGCGGAGCCGGAATTGTTTGCCGCCGCACGCGCGCGCCTTCAAAACATGTCCGCGCTGCCGCGCGCGGGCAGGAATTTGCGCTGCGCGCAATTTCGAGCGCGGGAGGCTCTCCTGCGGGCGCAGGCCGTAAGTCCGCGATTGCGGGGCGCTTCGGGCGCTTTTAGGCGAAATTTTCTTTAATGCTTGATTTTTTTTGCCCGGCTCAATATCTGTTTGCATAGAAAAGTTAATATCGGTTTCGGGCAGCGGAACGCGGTGAAAATCCGCGGCGGACGCGCCACCGTAAGCGACATTTTGAAATCCGAGTTCGGTCACTGGGCTTGCGCCCCTGGGAAGGCCGGACGCGAAAATCGGAGTCGCACAGCCGGGAGACGGCTCGAAACTGCCAAGCTTGACTGCCTCGCGGTAAGGCATGCAAAGGCGAAATCCGGTTTGCCGGCATCGTTCGGTTTTTGCGTACATTTGCATCGGGGCGTTCGGGCTTGTGCTGACAGCACATCGAAAAGCAAAAAGGAATGCCCTATGAAGATTCTAAAAAGAAGCGGCGCGGAAGCCGCCTTTGATGTCGAAAAAATTATAAACGCCGTCACCAAGGCCAACCAGACGGTCGAATTGGCCCACGCTTTGAGTTCCGAACAGATAAGGCGGATAGGCGATTATGTCGAAAGCGTCTGCAAGGCCCGCGACAGGGCGCTCAGCGTTGAGGAGATTCAGGATATTGTCGAGACGCGGATAATGGGGGAGGGCGCGTTTGAAGTCGCCAAAAAGTACATCACGTACCGGTACGTCCGCAGCCTCGTGCGTCAGGCGAACAGCACGGACAAGCAGATTCTGACGCTGATAGAGTGCAACAACGAGGACATCAAGCAGGAAAACTCGAACAAAAATCCCGTCGTAAACAGCGTACAGCGCGACTATATGGCCGGAGAAGTTTCCAAGGACATAGCGTCGAGGATTCTCCTGCCAGAGGACGTCGTGGAGGCGCACAATCAGGGCATTATCCATTTTCACGACATGGACTACTTCGCCCAGCACATGCACAACTGCGATTTGGTCAATCTGGGCGACATGCTCCAAAACGGAACGGTCATTTCCGGCACCATGATAGACAGGCCGCACAGCTTTTCCACCGCGTGCAACATCGCAACCCAGATAATAGCGCAGGTTGCGAGCAACCAGTACGGCGGGCAGAGCATAACGCTGGCGCATTTGGCCCCGTTTGTCCAGGTGTCGCGCCGGAAAATTCGCAAAGAGGTCGAGTCGGAATTTTCGCTCGCCGGAATTTCCGCGGATTCCGGCCGCATTTCGGAGATAGTCGAGAGGCGCTTGAGGGACGAAATAAAGAAGGGCGTCCAGACCATTCAATACCAGGTTGTCACGCTCATGACGACGAACGGCCAGGCTCCGTTTGTGACGGTATTCATGTATTTGGGCGAGGTCGAAAACGGGCGCGAGCGGGAGGACTTGGCCCTGATAATCGAGGAGGTTCTGAGGCAGCGCATAAAGGGGGTGAAGAACGAGGCGGGAATCTATATCACGCCGGCCTTCCCGAAGCTCGTTTACGTTCTTGAGCCGGAGAATGTCGAGCCGGACTCCAAGTACTATTATCTCACGGAGCTCGCCGCCGAGTGCACCGCAAAGCGCATGGTGCCGGACTACATATCCGAGAAGGTGATGCTCAAAAATAAAATCGACGCCAACGGCGACGGGCAGTGCTACACATGCATGGGGTGCCGCAGTTTTCTGACTCCCTATTTGGACGGAAACGGAAAGCCGAAGTACTACGGCCGCTTCAACCAGGGCGTCGTCACCGTGAACCTTCCGGACATCGGGCTTTCCGCGCGCGGGGACATGGACAGATTTTGGAAGATTTTTGACGAACGCATGCGGCTGTGCCACCGCGCGCTCCGCTGCCGGCACGAGCGCCTTTTGGGTACTCCGTCGGACGCCGCACCCATACTGTGGCAGCACGGCGCGCTTCTGCGGCTCGAAAAGGGCGAAAAGATAGACGCGTATCTATACGGCGGATACTCCACCATTTCCATCGGATACGCGGGGCTTTGGGAGTGCGTTTTCAGCCTGATTAAAAAGAAGCTGACCGAACCCGAAGGCGAGGCATTGGGCCTTGAGATAATGAGGCGCCTAAATTCGTACGCCGCCGAATGGAAGGCCGCCGAAAACATAGACTATTCGGTATACGGAACGCCCCTTGAGAGCACGACGTACAAATTCGCGAAGGCGCTCCAGCGGCGTTTCGGAATTGTCGAGGGCGTAAGCGACAGAAATTACATTACCAACAGCTATCACGTTCACGTGGCCGAGCCCATAGACGCGTTTGCCAAACTGTCGCTTGAGTCGAAGTTTCAGGTTCTCTCCCCCGGCGGGGCAATCAGCTACGTCGAGGTGCCGAACATGCAGGGCAACATTCCCGCGGTGCTTCTGGTAATGCGCTATATCTACGACAACATAATGTACGCCGAACTGAACACCAAGAGCGACTACTGCCAGGTGTGCGGATTCGACGGCGAGATAGAAATCGCAAAGGACGACGACGGCAAACTCGTCTGGAGGTGCCCGAAGTGCGGCAATTTGGACGAGTCCAAAATGAACGTCGCCCGGCGCACCTGCGGATATATAGGCACGCAGTTCTGGAACCAGGGCAGAACCCAGGAAATCAGGGAGCGCGTGCTTCACCTTTAGCTTGGGGGTCGGACAATGAACTACGCGCAGATAAAACCTCTCGACATTGCCAACGGCGAAGGCATTCGCGTGTCGCTGTTTGTCTCCGGTTGCACGCACAGGTGCAAGGGGTGTTTCAATGCCGAAACTTGGGATTTTTCCTACGGAAATCCCTACACCCGCGAGGTCGAGGACAGAATAGTAGAGCTTTTGGAGCCGGCGCATGTGACGGGGTTGTCGCTTCTCGGCGGCGAGCCTTTTGAGCCGCGCAATCAGGAAGCCCTTTTGCCGCTTGTCCGCCGGGTCAGGGATATGCCCGGCAAAAACATTTGGGCGTATACGGGCTACGACTACGCCCCCGATCTGCTTCCCGGCGGACGCGCGCATTGCCGATGCACGGACGAGATTCTCGATTCTCTCGAAGTTCTCGTGGACGGAAGGTTTGTCGAGGCGCTGAAGGATATTTCCCTGCGTTTCAGGGGATCTTCAAACCAGCGGATTCTCGATATGCGCGCGCTGCGTGGGGGGATTTGCGGGCAGTCGCCGTTAAAAAAGGCGGCGTCGCTTTGAGCGAGCCGGGCCGGTTGCGCCGCGCGGGCTGAAATTTCGCCTCAGGAATGCTTTTCGCCCCGTTCGTAAAATGCGAGGGTGCAAAGGCGGGAAAAAGCCGAACAAAAATCGGCGCAAATTTGCGCGTTTTCGCAAATCGAGCCGATGCGGCGCGGAAACGAGAAAGCCCGCAATCCCTTTGAATGCGCGTGGAAAGCGGGCTTTAGAAAGTGGTGGGCCGGGAGGGGATTGAACCCACGACCAAACGATTATGAGTCGTCTGCTCTAACCGCTGAGCTACCGGCCCTAAAAGGATTGTCAAGATTGCATTATCGGCGGGCGGCTTGCAAGACAAAAATCAAAAAAATAATGTTTAAAAATGAAAATGCCTCGCCTATATATAGGCGGCTATGGAAAAAATTTTGAAATTGATGCTCGACGGCGAAGCGTTGTCCACCGAACAGATGGGGAAAATTCTGGACATGGACAAGGCGGAGCTGGACGCGGAGCTTGCGAAGATGGGAAAGGCCGGCATACTCATAGGCTGGCGGCCTGTCTTGGATCCGAATATAGACGGCGGCAAGGTGCACGCCGCAATAGAGCTGCGCATAAGTCCGGAGCGCGACGGGGGATTCGACAGGCTCGCGCGCCGCGTCAGCGGGTTTTCCCAAGTGGATTCCTGCTACCTCATGAGCGGGGCGTACGATTTGCTGCTGTTCGTGCGCGCCGACTCCCTGCGCGACGTCGCAAGTTTCGTGTATGAAAAGCTCGCGACAATCGGCGGGGTGACCTCCACCGCGACGCACTTCTTCCTCAAGACCTACAAGCAGCAGGGATTCATAGTTGGCGAGACTCCCGACAACGGCGAACGCCTGATGTATTCTCCGTAGCGCCCGTTTTGCCGACGCCGCCGCGCGGCGCGTTTTCTCCTGCGTGCGGCGCCGTTTGCGCATCGAACCAACCGCGCATTGAGCGCAAAAATATCGAACAATGCAAAAGTCGAAAATATCACCTTTTATAGCAAAACACGTCCGGGACATACCGCGTTCCGGCATTAGGGCCTTCTTTGACATTGCGGCGACCATGAAGGACGCCATATCGCTGGGCATCGGAGAGCCGGATTTCGTCACGCCGTGGCATATCCGCGAGGCCGCGATATTCGCCGTGGAAAAGGGGCGCACGTCCTACACGGACAATCTCGGAATGCTTCGGCTGCGGGAGGAGATCTCGAAATATGTCGAAAAAAATTTCGGGGTGAAATACGACGCGAACTCGGAAGTTCTCGTGGGCGTCGGGGTGTCGCAGGTGATGGACAGCGTGCTGCGCGCGGTGATAAATCCGGGAGACAAGGTGATGTATCACGAGCCGTGCTTTGTGTCCTACGCGCCGAGCATCAGGCTGTGCCACGGAGAGCCTGTCGTCGTCGACACCCGCCCGGAGGACTGCTTTGAAATAAACGTCGGGCAGATAAAGCGCGCGTGGCGTCCGGGCTGCAAGGCCATAATAATAAACTTTCCGACCAACCCTACCGGCGGCGTGGCCAGCCGAGGCCAGCTTGAGGAGCTCGCCGATTTTGCGTCCGAAAAAGACATGCTCGTCATAAGCGACGAAATTTATTCCGAGCTCACCTTCGACGGCGAGCACACCTCCATAGCGTCGATTCCCGGAATGAAGGAGCGCACCGTGTTTTTGCACGGCTTTTCAAAGGCCTTCGCCATGACGGGATTCAGGGTCGGGTATGCGTGCGCCCCGCACGAGCTGATAGAGGGGATTATGAAAATCCACCAGTTTGAGGTCATGTGCGCCCCGATAGTTTCGCAGTGCGCGGCAATCGAGGCGCTTTCAAACGGGACTGCGGACATGCTCTCCATGCGCGAGCAATACCGCCGCCGCCGCGATTTCATCGTGCGCCGCTTCAACGAGCTCGGAATGGACTGCCACCTCCCGAAGGGAACGTTCTACGCCTTTCCGTGCATAAAGAGATTCGGAATGAAATCCATGGATTTCGCCACGCACGTTCTCCGCGAGGGCAAGGTTGCGGTAGTTCCGGGCACGGCTTTCGGCGGGTCGGGCGAGGGGTTTGTCCGGGCGAGCTTTTCCACCAGCTACGAGAACCTCATAGAGGCGACCGACAGAATCGAAGCGGCGCTGAAGAAGCTGCAAAAATAGCGGTATGTCCGAATTGAAAAGCATAGCTCTGGTCGGGAGGCCGAATGTCGGCAAAAGCAGGCTTTTCAACAGGCTGCTTGGCCGCAGGGTGTCCATAGTCCACGACCGTCCGGGAGTGACGCGCGACATAGTCGCCGAAAAGCTCTCCGACGGCGTACTGCTCATGGATACCGGCGGCATGTTCGCGTCTGAGGGAGTCTCGGAGAGCGTTATTATAGACGCCACCAACAGGCAGGCGGCTTTTGCGGTGGGCGCGGCGGACGCGGTGATTTTTGTCGTCGATTCGCAGGAGGGGTTGACGCCGCTGGATCTCGACATCGCAAAGCTTTTGCGCGACAGCGGCAAGCCGGTGGTACTCGCTATAAATAAAGTCGACGTTCCGGAGCATTCGGAGAGAAATTCGGAATTTTACGCTCTCGGATTTCGGGACTGCGTGGAGGTGTCCGCCGAGCACGGCGCCGGAGTGGAGGATTTGGCCGCTCTCATAGAGCGCGACTTCGGCGAGATTTCCCCGCCGGCCGACGAAGGCGACGGCAGGATAAAAATCTGCGTCGCAGGCCGTCCGAACGTCGGGAAGAGCTCCATTGCAAACCGGCTTCTCGGCGGAGACAGGCTCATAGTCAGCCAGGTGGCCGGAACCACGCGCGACGCCGTGAAGTTCGACTTGGACTTCGCCGCAAAAAACGGGGAAACGCTTAAGTTCCGCCTGTACGATACCGCCGGATTGAAGGCGAGGAGCAAGACGAATACGTCGCTGGACTTTCTTTCGTCCCTGCGCGCGCGCAGAGCTGTCGAGAGTTGCGACGTCGTGTTTTTGGTGCTCGACTGCATGGGCGGGGTGACGGAGCTGGACAAGCGGCTTGCGGGGGAGATAATGGAGGCGGGAGCTTCCATAATAGTAGTAGTCAACAAGTGGGATCTCGCCGAGGTCGCGTTCGCCCGGCAGCCGCTTCGCGGGTATGATAATATTCGGGAATTCGGCGCGGCGTTCGACGAATCCGTCAGAAAAATTTTCAATTTCATCGGAGATTCGAGGGTGTATTTTGTCTCCGCCCTTGAGAACAGGGGAGTCGGCAGGCTGTTGGAGGCTGCGGGCAGAATGCGCGCAAAGATGAATGCCGGCGTTTCCACGGGCAGGCTTAATAAGACGGTGCGGGAGCTGATGGAGAAAAATCCGCCGAAGTACGTTTCGGGAAAGCGGTTCAAGGTTTACTACTGCGTAAAGACGGGCTCGCGCCCGTACACCGTGCGAATGTACTGCAACGATGCGGGGGCGCTTTCGTCGCCGTATGAAAAGTATCTTGTAAACGGTTTGCGCGCCGCGTTGAAGTTGGGCGGCGTCGCCATTAGGCTGGAGCCGATAGGCAAACCGGCGGTGTCCGCGGCGGAGAGAACCGCGGGAAGGACGTCCGAATGAGGGCTGCGCTCTTTGCCTCGGACGCGGTGGCGCTGGACGTTGCGGAGTACCTGCGCTCGTCCGGCGAATGGGAGCTGGCGTGCGTTGTCAGCAATCCCGACAGGCCGAAGGGGCGCGGACAAAAGATGTCGCCGAATGCGGCGTCGGAGTGGGCGTTGAAAAACGGCGTGGAGTTGCTGCGTCCGCCGAAGACTCCGTCGCCCGAAGATATGGAGCGCCTGCGCGGTCTCGGCGCGGATTTCATAATCGTCATGGCATACGGGCACATTCTGAAAAGCTGCGTTTTGGAATATTCCGAATATCCGTGCCTGAATCTGCATGCGTCGCTGCTGCCCGACCTTCGCGGGGCGTCTCCGATAGAGACTGCAATCGCGCTTGGGCGCAGGCGCACGGGCGTCAGCCTGATGCGGATTTCTCCGGGAATGGACGAGGGCGACGTTTGCGCGGCAAAGGAGATTTTGATAGACGGGTTCGACACCTCCGCGACGCTCCGGGCGAAAATCGGAAAGGCCGCCGCGGAGGTTTTGAAGGACAATCTGCGCGGCGCGCTCGACGGAAAAATAAAGTTCCTGCCGCAGGACGCGTCTTGCGCGACATACACGCGCAAGCTCGACAAGAGCGATTTGCTTGTCGATTTCAATACGGACGCGATTCGGATATGCGACAGGATACGCGCGTTCGGCTGCGGAATTTTCGAGTACAAAAACATGCGCATGAAAATCGGCAGCGCGCGCGCCGTCGATTGCGCGGGCGTTGCCGGAGAGTGCGGAAAAATAATTTGCGCGTCGGCGGAGGGGGGACTGAAAATACTGTGCGCAAACGGCGCGATTGACGTTTTGAAAATACAGAAGCCGTGCGCGAAAATGATGGACGCTGCGGATTTTCTTTCGGGTTTTTCGTTCGACGTTTCGGAACCTTTGAAAAGTTTTAAGAACAGAAGCATTCTGTCGGGACCGGAAAAAATTTTTTTATGAAATGTAAAAATTTTTATTGCCAATTAAATAAAAACGTCAGATAAAAAAACATCAAAAGTCGGAATCGGTTGCGTGAAGAATACTTCATTTCCGGCTTTGGAATTTTACCGCACAGAGATGATTTTTCATTTGGAGACGCCCGCAGCAGGAACATTTGAAATAGATGTTCGGGGGAAGCCGTCCCTTACGTTTTCAAAAAAAATTTTTTGCGGCGTGAAATTTTTTTGCGGTTTTCTTTCTGATTTTTTGGGGGGTGCGCAGCGCGTTAGAAATTATTTTGCGCGCGAATTTTTTTTGGCGGGCGGCCGCAACATCGCGCCGCTGGCGTTGAATTTTATTGTTCGAGACTCAACAATCTTTTCAGGCTCATGTCCGGGTTTGATTTTTCGGTCTTGAACGATTCAATAACAACCAGAAAAAAACACCAAGAAATCATGGCTAAAAAAGTAGTAAAAAAAGCGCCGGCCAAGAAGGTTGCGGCGAAAAAAGCTCCGGTAAAAAAAGCGGTCGCCAAGAAGGCGCCTGCCAAGAAAGTTGCGGCCAAGAAGGCTCCGGCGAAAAAGGCCGCGGTCAAGAAGGTCGCCGCCAAGAAAGCTCCGGCTAAGAAGGCCGTCGCCAAAAAGGTTGCGGCAAAGAAGGCGCCTGCCAAGAAAGCCGTTGCCAAGAAGGCTCCGGCGAAAAAGGCTTGCTGCAAGAAGTGCGGCTGCAAAAAGTAGAGATTTAAAGTTCTTTTATGTCGCATTCCCCTCCGTTCGGCGGGGAATGCTTTTTTTGTCCAAAAAATTTCCGACAAATTCTTTTGCGCTTTTCATAATTTGCGCGCGAAGCAAAGTTGCGGACAAGAAGGCGCCTGCCGAGGAAACCGCGGCCCAAAAGGCTTTTGGCGAAAAGGGCTTGGTGCAAGAAGTGCGGCTTTGATTTTTCCTCCGCGGCAAACTCCCGATTTCCACCCGATTTTTGCCTGCCTTATTTTGCGACAAATTTCACTTGGGAGTCCCGCGCAATTTTTCCGCGCATCTCCTTTGCTGATTTGCGGGATTTCGCAGGCATTTTTAACGCGTGTCGGACGCGCCCGCCGCCGCGCCTTTTTTGTGTCGCCGATATTTGAAGATGCGTTTCGGAGTTTTCAATGGGAACGAATAACCGCGACCAAGTGGAAAAATTGCGGGAAATTGCGGATTTTAAAACGCATCGCGGGAGTGCGGTTTGTCGCGGGCGTCAATTGCTGTAAAGGGGAGAATTGGAAATGTTCGCCGGGCGGTGCGGACTTTATGCGAAGTATTTTCCCTTTGTCCGAAATTGGTTTTCAATGCCGTTGCAGGCTTGTCCGGCGGACGGCGAGCGAAAGAAAATTTCGTTTACAAACACAGTTATTTGCGCCGCGCATTCATATCGCGCAACGCCGCCATGTATGGCGGAAAATTTTGCGGCGATTTTGGCTTGCGGGACATGCGGGGCATGCGCGTTTGCGGGGCATGCGCGGCGTTGCAATATAAGCCGGCGTTTTGAAGCCGCGTTTAATTCGCGCTTTGAAATTAGGCGCATGCGAATAGGGAGAGCGCCGCGATTGCGGCGGTGTCGGTCCGCAGCACGCGCGGCCCGAATGAGGCGAGCGAATATCCCCGCGAGCGGAGTACGTCGCGTTCGCTTGCCCCAAAGCCGCGCTCTCCTCCGATTGCGATTGTGGCGTGGAAATTTCCGGCGGAGAATTTTTCCGCCTCTTTTTTCATGTCGGTTTCCGCCTCGTAAACGTCGGGGGCGATTCGCATCGGGGGGATTTCTTCGGGTTCGAGTTCCGCCGCCGTCTTGAGGCACTCTTCAAGGCTGTCGGCGCGAAAAAATTTCGGGACGCTTGAAGCGCAGGCCTGTTGTGCGCCTTTCAAGAGCCATTCCGCGTATTTTCCGCTCTCGTAAAGTCCGCTTTTCAAGTAGGAGGCGTCGCCCTTTTGCGCGGCGTAGAATACGACGTTTTTCACTCCGAAGCACGAGCATTCGAAGAGTATCCTCTGTGCGATTTGGGGTCTTGCGAATGCGGCGCAGAGCGTCAGGTTTTTCGGGCGCGGATCCGGCAGGGGGCGAATCGGCTCCAGGAGGGCTCCCGCTCCGCGCAGGTAGCGTATTCGGGCCACGCACATAAACGAGTTTACTTTCCCGGCGAAAACCTCGCCGCCTTCGGGTATTTTCAGGCAGTCGAGCACGTGGGCGAGCCTCGGATCGTTTTCGTCCAGTTTGAACGGCGGGGGTTCGTCGAATAGAATGCAGTTCATGCGAGCCTGTCCATTGGCGCACGGCTGCGCCGGTTGCTTTTACGAAGGCAGGAAAGCGCGTCCGGCGCAAAAAGGCAACAATTAAAAAAGCGGGCTTTAAAATGTTGAAATTTCCCGGTGTTGTGTTGAAATAATGCGTATGAATTCTGAAAATTTCACACAGGAAGACGAAAACGCGCTGCGCGAGGCTCTCAAGCGCTGTTCCGCCGAAACAATCGAAAAGGCTGTGCAGTTGCGCAAGACCGGCAATCCGGAACTTGCCGGACCGGTGGTCATAGGAATTATAGAGCGCTTTTTGGATCCGGAGAAGCGCGACCTTCTCAAGAACGCCTCCGATTCCCTCAACATGGTTGACGATTTGGGGCTGGATTCCCTCACTATGGTCGAGATAGTCTTGGCCGTCGAGGACGCGACCGGAATGAGCATAGACAACTCCGAAATTCAAAAGCTTCATACGATAGGCGACATAAAGGCCTTTATCGCTTCCAAGATAGCTTCCTGATTTGCGCGTGGGGCTTTTGGCCTCTTGTCGCGCGCGTTGCGATAGACGGTTGCCGCGCGCGTTTTATACATGGCGGGGCGGGGGAGTCCGGCGGGGAGCCGGGCGGCTTTGGCATTGTTGTTTTGCGTCGGTTTGTCGTGGGGGCGGCGAAGGTTTAGATGGAAGCTTCTGATAATACAAATTCGGTCATAGTCAGGCGTCTGACGAAAAGCTACGGCGGCGTCAAGGCCGTGGACGGAGTTTCGTTCAGGATAGGCCGCGGGGAGGTCGTGGGATTTCTGGGCCCCAACGGCGCCGGAAAGAGCACGACGATGAAAATTCTGGCCGGCATGACGCAGGCGGATTCCGGCAGCGCGAGCATTTGCGGCGTCAATGTGGCCGTCAATCCGGACTCCGCGCGCGAGCACATAGGCTATATGCCGGAGAACAATCCCCTCCCGGAGGATTTGCGCGTCGTGGAGTATCTGCGTTTTCGCGCGCGGTTGAAGGGGGTTGCGGGGCGCGACGTAAAGAGGCGCGTGGAGGAGGCCATGCAAATCTGCCAGCTCCACCGGCGCGCGGCGCGCAAAATCATAGGCAATCTTTCCAAGGGATTCCGCCAGAGGGTCGGCATTGCCGACGCGATTCTTGCGCGTCCTGAAGTCATAATAATGGACGAGCCGACCATAGGGCTCGACCCCCACCAGATAATTGCGATTCGCAGGCTGATATCGTCGCTTCGCGGCAAGATGAGCGTGATAATAAGCAGCCACATACTGCCCGAAGTCGAGGTCATGTGCGACAGGGTGGTGATAATAAACAACGGGAGGGTCGTGGCGAGCGGGACTCCCGCGAGCCTGCGCAAGGAGTTTATTCCCGGCGAGCGTTACGGGGTTTCACTAAAGGCGGACGCGGAGCTGTTCGGCAGGCTGCTGTCCGAAATCGGCGAAGAGTTTGAATTGGCGGAGTCGTCGGGGCCGGACGCGGACGGATACTATTCGCACACGGTGAAGGCTCCGGGCGGACGGAACGGCGGGGCGCTTTTGATAGGCGAGCTTTCAAAGGATTCGAGCCTCGGCCTGAGGGAGGTATCGCGCCGCGAGCCGGGCCTTGAGGAAATATTCATGGCCGCCACGCGAAGGAGCTGGGACGAGACTCGCGAGCTGTCGCTTCCCAAGAGGGGCGCCGGCGAAGATTTCGGGGCCGGCGCCGGGGAAGAGGAGGATTCCATATGAAGAGATTTGACGCATTGTTCAAGCACCAGATTCATCTGATGTTCATATCCGCGTCCACCTATTTTGCGGCGTTTTTGTTTTTGGCGTTCATGGGGATTATGTACGTCTTGGCGCTTATGGACGTAAGTTCCGGCGGCGGGTCGCAGAGCGCGACGGAGAAGTTTTTGTCGGTCTTTTGGGTGCCCGTGCTCTTCATGGTGCCGCTGCTGACGATGCGCAGCCTTTCCGAGGAGCGCAGAATGGGGACGCTGGGGACGCTAATGTCGACTCCCATTCGGGCGTGGCAGGTTGTGGCGGCCAAATTTTTGGCGTGCTATTTCTTCTACGTGCTGCTGTGGCTGCTGACGCTCGCGTACATGTTTGTCGCGCAGTACTATCTGCCGCAGGGGCTGGCCGGCTCGAACAACTTTGAGCCGGCCCAGGTGTTTACGGGGTATTTGTTCATATTCGTCAGCGGGCTGACGTACATAGCCATAGGGATATTCGCAAGCTCGCTTACGCGCACGACGTTTGTGGCGGGAATGCTGTCGTTCGCAATGCTGTTTTTTGCGATAGTCGGTTCCGGCATTCTTTCGAAGTTTGTCGTCGGGGACGCCTATATGTCGTGGCTTTCGGGGCCGATGGAGTATATGCAGACCTTCAAGCACCTTGAGGATTTCAGCAATTCGCTGTTGGACACGCGTCCGTTTTTTTTCTACATAAGCACGGCATGTTTGCTGCTGGGGCTTACCTCCCTGATCACGGAGTCCAAAAGCTCATGAAGAACGACAGATTCGACGATTTTAAATTTGTGCGCCGCATGAACAGGCTCAATCTGTGGCTGCAGATATTTTTTGGCGTTTTGCTCTATGCGGGATTGAACTATTTGGCCGCGCGCCACTATGAAAAGTGGGACTTTTCCGAGAACCGCCGAAATTCGCTTTCGCCCGAAAGCGTCGCGTATCTTAAGGACCTGCAAAAGCCGGTGGACATATACGTGGTGACCTCCGGCTCCGGGGCGGGGGCCGACGCGGCTTCCGCCAAGCGCGATTTGGGCGTGATTTTGCGCCAGTACGAATATTCCTCAACCTCCAAATTTCCCGTGCGCGCGCATTTCGTCAACGCGGACATAGAGACGCGGCGCGCGGAGGAGCTTGTGAGGCGCTTTGGGCCGGATTTGGAAAACAGCGTGATAGTCTCGTGCGGCGACAAATACCGCCGCATACCCGTTTCCGACTTCTACGACGTGGACATTTCCGACGGCCGCCGCGTGGCCTTCGCCGGGGAACGGCTGATAAGCTCGGCGATATTGAACGTCTCCTCCGGGAAGGAGAATAAGATATACTTTCTCCGCGGGCATGCGGAGATGGACCCCAACGGTACGAGCGCGGCTTCGGGATTGAGCGAGCTTGCCGGAATGCTGGCTTCGCGCAATTACGCCGTGGCCGCGCTCGATTTGAATTCGGCTCCGGAGATACCGGCCGATGCGGGAATGATTGTCATAGCGGGCGCGCAGACTTCGCTGCTGCCGCGCGAGATAGACATGCTGCGCAAGTATCTGCTGAAGTCGAACGGGCGCGTTTTGGTATTTTTGCGCATGGGGCCGCTGCTGGGAATGGAGGATATTCTATACGAGTGGGGCCTGATGAGCGACGACATGCTTATTTTGGATTCCAGTGGCGACTACGAGAGCGCGGGCGGGGACTTGATCGCGCGCAGTTTTCCGCACAAGCCGCATCCGGCGGTGAAGTATCTCATAGACAATTCGCTTCCCGTGCAGTTTGGCTCCGCGCGCCCCGTGCGCCCCGACTTGGGCTCGCCGATAGACGATTCCTTAAAGCTTGACGCCCTGATTTTGAGCGGGCCGACCAGCTGGGCGGAGAAGTCGTACAGGCTCGGCGGAATGCAGTCGTACGCCGCCGTCGCGGATTTGGCAGGGCCGCTGCCGCTGGCCATGATTGCGACCCGCACGGGAGGGTCGGAATTGGGGCTTAAAATTCCGGGGGGCAAACTCGCGGTGTTCGGGGACGAGGATTTTCTGTCCAACAGGCGCGTCGGGCGCCTCGGCAATTCCAAGATGGTCGTCAACCTCATCAACTGGATGTTCGACGAGACCGGCACGCTCAACATTCCGCCGCGCGCGTTGTCCAATTACAAGCTCACGTTGAGCCGGAACGACGCGTTTTCGCTCGCGCTGAGATTCATGCTGCTTCCGCTGGCGATATTCGCGGTCGGGACGGCTGTTTTCATTGTCAGAAGAAATTAGGGGGCTTTCCGCCATGAGATTTAGGTTTACCATTTTTCTTATACTCGCCAACGCCGCGCTTTTTTTTGCCATATGGTCGCTTGAGATGAAGGGCGAGGCTCCGCTTGAGCGCGCCGCCGACAACGTCTCGTTTACGCGCCTGCGCATAAGCGGAAAGAATTTGGACAAGCCCCGCGTATTGTCGCTTGAGAATAACAAGTGGCGCATCGTTTCGCCGATAGACTGGCCGGCGAATCTCTATGCGGTAAACCGCATACGAAACCAGCTGGACTTCCTGTCGAAGGAGACGAGTTTCGGCCTGTCGGAAATGAGGGAGTACGGGCATACGCTGGCCGAGTACGGCTTGGAGGATCCGCTGTTTGTCTTGGAGTACGGGGGCGCCAAGAAGACGAACCGCATACGCGTCGGCAACACCGCGCCGATAGGCGGCAGGGTGTATTTGTACGACGAGGGCGCGGGAAAAATCATTGTGGTCGACAAGGAATTTGTCGGGAGTCTCGTGATGGATTTCGAGCGTTTGCGCAACCAGCTTGTCTTCGACATTCCCCGCTTTGAGGTTTCGGCGTTCTCCGTGCGCACGCCTGCGGGCGACGGGAAGTCGGGGCAGGGGAACTTTAGGAGGCTCGGCCTTGCGAAGGACGAGGGCAAGTGGAAGATAGAAACTCCCATATCGGCCGTCGCCGACACCCAGGAGGTCGACGCGTTTCTAAACGACATTTGCCATCTGACGGCGGACTCGTTCGAGGATTCCGAGCGCGCCGATATGGGATTCAACCTGATGCCCGCCGCGATTGCCATTCAGGGCACAAACCGCCGCCAGGTATTGATTCTCGGCGGGCCCACTAAGGACGGAAAGCGCATTTACGCGCGCCTTGAAGACAATCCGACCGTGTTTACCGTGGACGCCGAAAAATTCAAAAATTTGGCCGGATTGCAAAATACGCTCCGCGACAAGGCCTTCTTCCGGTTTGACGCGGCGGACGTGAACAATATCGACATTTCAAAGGGCGGGAAGATACTCAAGCTGCGCAAGCTCACCGGCGGAGTGTGGGACGTTATCGGAGCGGGCGAAAACGGGACGACCCTTACGGCGAAGGCGGATTTGTCGCGCGTAAACGATTTGTTGTCCAAGCTCTCCAACGTCCGCGCGCGCGACTTTGTAAGCGACATTCCGGGCGACAATCTTTCGGCCTACGGAATCGAGCGGGACTGCCTTAAAATCCGCATCACCCAGTCCGACCAGACTTCGCGCACGCTCGAAATAGGCTCCAATTACGACTATCGCTCGGCCACGCTGTCCTACGCGCGCGCGGACGCGTCGGGGGCGGTGTACGGAATTTCGCGCGCTTTGGAGGAGGCTGCAAGCACGGATTTCTTATTCTATCGCTCCAAAATTCTCTCGTCGCTTCCAGAAAGGGCGAAGATAGTCTCGATAAAAATATTCCGCGTCAGAAACGGGGAGGAGATATTTTCGATATCGTCGGAGGGCGGCGATTTCAAGAAGGCGCTCGCGTCGCTTTCCCCGCGCGAGTCCGCGGCGGCCGCGTCGCTGTTTGAAAGCGTCCGCCTGTTCGAGGTCGGCGGCTACCTTCCCGGCGAATTTTCCTCCGGCGGGATTAAATCTGGCGGAGAGAACATTCGCTGGGCATATAGAATCGAGGCGGTTATAATGCTGCCCGGCGCTGGCAGCGCGTTTGAGATGGAGAAGCGTTCGTGGTACGTGTCGAGGGCGTTCGGCGGAAATCTCCAGTACGGGGGGTCGGAGCGTCTCAATGCGGTGTTTACGCTCACGGCCGGCATGATAGACGCTCTGCGCGAACTCACTTTGGAGCGTTCCGCGCCGGGGCAGCTCGGCAAGCCCGCCCCCGTTTCGGCCGAGAGAAAGCCGGTGGGTTCGGAACCCGGCGCAAATGTCGAGGTCAAGGATTTGCCCGCTCCGTCGTCCGCCTCCGCTCCCGCGCGCGGCGGCGCGCCGGAGCCCGACGCGAGCGCGCCGGCAAAGTAATGCCTTTTTTTGGAGCGGGCGTTTCGGAATGTGAAAACTAAAAATTCAGGATTGAAGGCGTCGACCTTTTTGCTCAACGCGTTTTGGCGCGCGCTTTTTGTCTTGAACCTGTTTTTGTCGGCGGTTGCGGCGGCGGCCGCGCTGCTGTTGTTTCTGTTTTTGTTTGTCGACAAGATTCCCGCGCCGCAGTTTGTCTGCGACCTTGCCGAAAGACAGATTCGCAAGGCGGGGCTTTCGTGTTCGTTTTCCGCGATTTTTCTTTCGTTTCCGGATACGGTGGAGATTGTGCGTCCGAGCGTCCGGTTGGGCGGCTCGGCGTTTCCCGTGTTTTCGGCGGACAAGGTTGAGATTGGCGTATTCGGCCTCAGCCTGTTTTCCGGAGATCCGGAGGTGAAGTTTGTGTCCGTGCAGAACGGGCGCCTCTCCGACAGCATGGGCGACATTCTGCACTCGCCCAAAATTCGCGACATCGCCTTGAGTGTCAGCTCCGAAGGGCCGTGGTGGATTGTGCGTTTTTTGAGCTTTAAGGCCGGGAATCTGACCGTGAGCGCGCGCGGGATTTTGAACGAGGGATTCAATCCGAAAAATATGCTGTCGGAGATGTTCGGCTCCGGCGGCGGGATTTCAAGCCGCAAGCCGTCCGGTTCGCCGGCGGATACGTTCGTCGGCGCGTTCGACTCCGCGCTTGGGAGGGCCGTCGAACTCGCGGGTTATTTCGACGCCTTCAAGGAGCCTTCGCTCGCCCTCGATTTCGTTTTTTTCGAGGGGGATTCCGGCAGGGTGAGGGCGGATTTAAACTCGCCCAAATGTTCGTACAAGTTCGGCGAAAGAAATGTCGATGCGCAGGACATATCGGCGGCGTTGTCGTTTTCCTCCGATTCCGGAGACGGGCGCAAAATGCGCATCGACTTTTCCGCGCTTCGCCTCCAATCGGAGGGGTTGCCGTCGTGCGAGAACGTTTCGCTCTCGGCCGACGCATTTGCCGAAGACGGCGCGTTCTGGCTTGAGAATGCGGAGCTGTTTGCCGGCAAGATAGCCTGGCGCGGATTCTTTGTGGACAATGTGTCGTTGAGAAAGGACGTGCTCTCTGTCGAAGACTATTCGCGCGGCTGGTACGCCTTTGCGGCATTTGACAAGAATAGGCTGGGCGGCGTGTTCTCCTTTTCCCCGGACGGCAGGGTGAGGGCGGATTTCAGCGCGCGAATCAATCCCCGCGGGATTTTGAATTTGGAGGAGTTTTCCGACATTCCGGAACTGGCGCAACTCGACTTTCCGGACGGCATATCCGCCGACGGCTCCGTCTATTTCGACATGCCGAAAAAGGGGCTTTCGGTTCGCGCGTGGCTGGAGTCGGAAAATTGCGTCGTGATGAACATTCCCGTGGAGAGGCTTTCGGGAACTTTGGAATTCGACGGCGCGCGGGGCATCATGAATGCCGACAAACTCTGCGTCAAGACCCGCGAAGGCTGGACGGTGAGCGGACAGATGCTCCAGAACTTCGGCAACAAGGACTATAAAATCAGGGTGTTCGGCTCGATTAGGCCGATGGCGATAGCGCATTTTATGGAGCCGTGGTGGGGCAGGATAATGAAGTCGTTTGCATTTGTCGGCGACGGAAATTTTCCCCGCGCGGACGTTTCCGTCGAGGGGCGTTGGGGCAGCCCGCAAAAAATCTGGTGCAGCGGCGAAGTGTCGGGAAAGAACGCGGTGTACAACGGCTCGCAATTCGATTCGTTCGGTTTGCGCGTGTGGGTCAACCCGTCGCGCATAACGCTGTACGACATATCGCTTTCGTCGGCCGACAGGAACGCCCACGCGTTCATAGAATGGCTCTACGGGAAGGACGGAATCACGAGGTTTGAAAAACAGAGGCTGTTTTTGGAGTCCAACCTAAATTCGACGGAGCTGATTTCGCTGGGGGGGGACGACGCGCGAGAGATTCTGGACGTGGTGCGCTTCCACAACGCTCCGAGACTGACGTTGAACGCGTCGCTCTCGAATCCCTCGCTTGGCGGCGGCGACGAGTTCAATGTTGAGGTTTTCGCCTCCGGCAGGACGCAGATAGAGTTTGTATCGCTTGAGAACCTTCGCTTTCGCGCCAGGAGCAACAAAATAGACACGAACATAGACGACGCCATGTTCGACTTTTGCGGCGGGCAGGCGGAGGCTTCCATAAACCTGCGCAGGGTCGACGGCGGAATGCTTTTCGGCGGGAGGGCCAAGGCTTCCGGCATGGTGCAGTCGGAATTTTTCGAGTTTTTGGACGGCCTTGATTCGTCTGCCGACGCTCCGTCGCTTTCCGCGCTCTCGCCTTCGCGCGCGGGGGTGGAACGGGGCGACGCGCCTGCGGGAAATAATGTGGACGCGCGACTTCGGGCGGAGGCCGCGTCCGGGGAGGCGGGTGCGCCGCAGCCTGTTTCGCCGAAGGTTTCGGAGGCGGCCGCCGGAGGGTCTTCGTCGGGTTCTTCAACTTCGCCGGCCGGTTCCGCCTTGCCCGACGCCGACGGACTGATGGGCGAAAACGGAAAATTCGGCAGGGTCAACATGGATATTTCCCTGTCGGGGGATTCGCGCGATTTCAACAACGTGTCCGGTTCGGGATTCGTCGTTCTGGCCAACAGGGATCTTTTGGAGCTGAACGTGTTTGGATTTTTGTCCCGCGCGCTTTCCGCGCTGAAGCTTCCGTTCGGGAGTTTCGACATCACGCAATTTTACGGCCCGTTCAAAATCGGGGAGGGCAAGGTGTCGTTTCCGAGCTTGTCGATGGAGGGGCCGGTGATGCGCATACGCGGTTTTGCGTCGTACGACTTTCTGGCGGACAACCTTCAGGCAAATCTGACGGCGATTCCCTTTGCGGGAATAAGCACGCCGATAATTTCGAGCATAGTGAAGGTCATAAATCCGCTCACGAGCGTGGCGACGATAAAACTGCGCGGCAGGCTGTCCGACCCGGAAGTCGGGGTTTCGATCAATCCCTTGAACATATTTGACAGGGAGAAAAAAGACCGCTGACGGAAGCGGCGTTCGGGCGGCGGTATTTTCTTGTAAAAAACGGGCGGAAATCCGAATATTTGCATATGGAAAATCCTGTTGGAAAACTCAAGTGCGGGGTGGTCGGCGTTGGCTATTTGGGCCGTCACCATGCGCGCATATATTCCGAGCTGGAGAATGCGGAGCTTGTCGGGGTGTTCGACAGCGACGGCGCGCGGGCGAGGGAAATTGCCGGCCTGTACGGCTGCCGGGCTTTCGAATCGATCGAGGAGCTCGGCCGGGAGTGCGATGCCGTAAGCGTGGCCGTCCCGACCGATAGGCACACGCAGGTCGCGCTTGCGCTGCTCGAACAAAACTGCGACCTTCTCATAGAAAAGCCCATTTGCACGTCGGTCGAGGACGCTGAAAAAATTTTGAAGAAGGCGCGCGAAAAAAACTTGATAGTCCAAGTCGGGCACGTCGAGCATTTCAATCCGGTGATGGAGTTTATGGAGGAGCACGTCAGCTCTCCGCGCTTCATAACCGCGGACAGGCTCGCGCCGTTCAACCCGCGCGGAACGGAGGTCGGCGTCGTGCTGGACCTGATGATTCACGACATCGGCATAGTCCTCAAGCTGGCGAACTCCCCCGTGGCGCGCATAGAGGCTGTTGGCGTCAACGTCGTCAGCCGTCGGGAGGACATCGCGAACGCCCGAATAGTCTTCGAGAGCGGCTGCGTGGCGAACCTCAATGTCAGCAGGGTCAGCCTTAAGAAGCTGCGCGAAATAAGGATATTCCAGCCCGGCGGATACATGTCGCTCGACTTCATGAATCAGAAGGGGCACTTGGTAAAGATAAAGAGGGCGGACAAGCCGGAGGATTCGGAAATAGTCTCGGTCGAGGTTCCGATTGAAAAGGCGGAGCCGCTGAAAGTGGAGCTTGCCAGCTTTGTCGACTGCGTGCTGCACAAGCTAAACCCGAAGGTCGGGGCCGCGCTCGGCCGCCGCGCGCTTGAGGTGGCGTTGGAAATCACGGCGCAGATAAACCGAATGCGCGCGGAGTACGAGAGAGAGACGAAGGCCGAATGAGCTTGTCGCCTTCAGTCGCGCGGTTTGATTTTGCCCCCCCCGAAGGCGGCGCGTGCGACATTCTCATTGTGGCGGGGGAACATTCGGGAGACGAGCAAGCCGCGCGAATGTTAAAGGGCGCGCTTGCGGCAAACCCCGGCCTGCGCGTCTGCGCGTTCGGCGGCGGGCGTCTGGCGGCGGCGGGCGCGCAGCTGCTCTTCGACATGACCGCGTTTTCAGTCGTCGGGCTGTTTGAGGTTTTGAAGAACTATTCGTTTTTTAAAAGGCTCTCCGAGTCCATTGTCGATTGGATTGACAAATATCGGCCCGCGGTCGTCTGCCTGGTAGACTATCCCGGATTCAACCTCCGCCTCGCCTCCGTGCTGAAGCGGCGCTCGATAAGCGCGAAAGGCGGCGGCAGCGTGCGCGTGGCATATTACATAGGCCCGCAGATATGGGCGTGGAAGGCGGGGCGGAGATTTGAAATGGCTTCGACTATCGACGACATTGCGCTGATATTCCCGTTTGAGCCCTCCTGCTACGCCGACACCGCGCTTCCGGCGCATTTCGTGGGCCACCCGTTTCTCGACGCCTCATACGAAAATCCGCTGTACCGCGATTCCGAGGCGGAAGTTCTGCTTCTTGCCGGCAGCAGGCTCGCCGCGGTTTCTCGCATATTTCCGAAGATGCTGCAAACGCTGCGCCTCTTGCCGGAAGTTCGCGCGGTGGCTCCCTATCCGACGGAGGAAATACTTGCGGTGATGAAGGCGGCGGCCGCGCACTTTCCGGACGTGGCCGGCCGTGTGCGCTTTGTCGGGAACAGGGAGGGGCGCATTGGCGCGCGCGCGGTGATGATGAGCTCCGGAACGATGTCGCTTGCCTGCTGCCTTGCGGGGATACCGGGGCTGATTGTCTATGTGGCAAATCCGTTTACGTACTTTGTCGGAAGAATGCTTGTGAAAGTGAAGTATCTGGGCATTGCGAACATTCTTTTGGACAGGCCGGCGTGGCCGGAGTTTATCCAGTTTGCCGCCTCCGCGCAAAAAATGGCGGAGCGCATGCGGGCCTGCCTTTCCGGGCCGGAATGCGCCGAACGCGCCGCGCGGGACGCCGACGAGCTGAAGCGGATACTCCACTCGCCCCCGAAGATGTCCGCCGGAGAGTGGTTGGCAGGCCAATGTCCGCGCGCTTAGCCAAACTCTTTGAAATTTTGAGGCCCGTTTTTTAAGCGCCTCTTTTTTTTAAGCCGCGCATAACGGCTCCGTTTTTTGCGCGCTCTGCGCGCCGACTGTATGGAAAAGTAAAGCGGCGTTTAAACGGCCGGATTGAAAACGGAACGCCTGGGAAAATGCGCAACGGGGGATTTCGGAAGAGTCGGAAAAATTGCGGCGGATTGGGAAAGTCGGATTTGCGTTTGGATATAATTTTTTTTGCGGCATTTCTTTGATTCTTGCGGAGAAGTTCGGCGGATTCTTTCGGATATTTTCCAAAAAATCTCCGGAAGATTTTTTTGCCTCCGCGGAATTTTCGCCCGGATAACGACGCGCCGGCGCCGCTTGGCTGACGGTTCTTTTATTAAATCGCGGGCTTTTTATTGCCGTTTGCGTGCCGTCAATATATTGCCAGAACGCGGAAAACCCTTCCCATCATGTCGGGATTTAACAGCTGGCAAAGTTCCCTCTTTCTCCGGTCGAGCGGATCGGGAATTTCGACAATGCGCCTGATTTCGCCTTGCGCGTAGCGCATGAAAAACTCCTCCTGCCCCATGCATTCGGCGCGCGCCGCCCCGCATTCTAAGGCCGCGTCCAGAAAGACGTCCGAGCACGGGGAATAGGTTATGTCGCGCGAGCCCGCGTCCTCAAATATGTCGGAGCCGCACGCGTGCGACTTGTACGTCCTCGCCGTGCCGCCGGGAAACGCCGCCAGTTCGCCGGCCGTCCTGAAGTAGTCGGAAAAAATCGACAGTCCGCTTCGGTTTTGCGCGACGATTTTTTTTAACAGTTCTAGCGCGTCGAACGAGAAGTCAATGCAAAATCCCTCCGTTTGGCAGCGGCCGAAATACTTTTCCAAAATCCCGCGCTCCTCCGGCGCGGCCGGGCGCAGGATTTTTTCCACGGCGCACCCGCGCCGCGCGCCGGATTGGACGCGGCGTATTTTAAGGAATGTTTTGCGCCATGCGCCTTCGGAAAACTCGAACCTGTCGAACGGTTGGGCGTCGAGAAGCTCGTTCGAGACGGCGAGCGAGCCGGGCGATATTGCGATATCTTCGCCGATTCCGACGGCGCGCGCTCCGGCAATCATCGTCCTTCCGCCCTCCGAGCCGATTTCGACGGTCTCCGCCGCCTTCGCCGCCTCCGCCGCGCCGCGGGATTGCATTAAAATACTTTGCGCCGCGCTTTCCATGAGGGCGCCGAATACGTTTTCCTTCATCGACTCCGCCGTGTAGAAATCCGCGCCCTCTCCGCCGATTCGCGTTGTTTGCGCCTTTGCGTAGTAGCCTAGACCGGGGCGGTACAGCGCGGCGCGGACAAATTCGGACAGCCCGATTTCCCCGCCGGAATCCGCGAGAATGTCGAATATGCGGGAATGATAAATTTTGTTTTTTTCGGGCATTTTTCGATTTCGGATTTATCCGGCGAATTTTCCGTCCGCCTCGAAGAATTTGGCTTCGACGGCGTTTATTATTTTCCACGCCCTCGCGCCCCCTGCGCCCGCGGTTTCGGGCGGGTATGATGTGGAGGTGGCTATCAGCTGGGCCATCGGACTGGCGCAGCGCCAAAACGCGGCGCGCCTGCCGGAGTCCAGCTCCGCGAGAACGTCGTCGCAAAGCAGTACGGGCTCGATTCCGGAAACCCGCTTGACTATCTCGAACTGCGCGAGCCTGAATGCGAGCGCGACGCACCGCTGCTGCCCTTCGGACGCGTACAGCTTTGCGCTTTTGGAGTTTAATTCGAGGCTGAAGTCGTCGCGGTGCGGGCCTGATGAGGAAGTCTGCCGCGCGGCGTCGGCGGGTCTGGTTTGGGCGAGGAGTTCGCAGTACGAGGCGGCGTCGGAGTAGTCGCAATTCGGGCGCAGGCGCAATTTGGCGCGCTCTCCGCGCTCCCCGGACAGCTCTGCGTAAAATCTTTCGCCGGCTTCGGCTATCATGTCCAAAAACTTTTTCCGCCCCGCGTATATGTCGGCGGCGGCTTTTGCCATTTCGGACTCGAATGCGCCGAAGGCGGCATCGTCGCCGCACTGTTGGCGCAGAAGCGCGTTCCGGCCGCAGAGGGCGGCGTGGAAGCGCCTCAGCGCGGCCATGTATCCGGCGTCGAGCGAGGAGGCGAACATGTCGATCTGCCTTCTGCGCCCCTCCGGAGAGCCGCGCACCAAAGATATGTCGTCGTTGGTTGCGGCGACCGCCGGAAAGCGTCCGATGTAGTCGGAATATTTTGCCTCTTCCGCGTCTATTTTCGCCGAGCGCTTTTCGCCGAGCGATATTTCAACCTCCGCGCTTCCGGAGTTTTCGAGGTCCAGCGAAATCAGAATTTTCGCCTCTTTTGCGCCGTGGCGTATCATGGCGGAATTTTTCGCCGTCCTGAACGAGCGCAATGCGGGAAGCAGGCCGACGGCTTCAAGCAGATTCGTCTTTCCCTGCGCGTTGTCCCCGCGTATCCATATCGAATCCGCGCCGAAATCGACTTCGGCGAATTCGATATTTCTGAAATTTTGAAGCCTGACGAAATTTATCTTCACAAAAGCGCAAACTCGTGTAGGATTGTATGAAATTGCGTTATTGTAAAGTATTTTAGTGGAAGACAAAGGCACAGATTATTTGCAGTCGGCGCTTGAGAGAAAGGACGACGCCATAGATTCTTCGCTTCGGCCGTCGGGATTCGACGCGTTTGCCGGACAGCCCAAAACCGTGGAGCGCCTGAAGGTTATGGTCGGCGCGGCAAAGCGGCGCGGCGACTGCCTGAGCCACATTCTCCTGCACGGCCCGCCCGGACTCGGAAAGACGACGCTCGCGTTCATATTGGCAAACGAGATGGGCGCGCAGATTCGCGTCACCTCCGGCCCCGTGATAGAAAAGGCGTCCGATTTGGCGGGGCTGCTTACCAACCTTCAGGAGGGCGACATTCTCTTCATCGACGAAATCCACCGCATATCGCGCTCCGTCGAGGAGTTTCTTTACAGCGCGATGGAGGATTTTCGCATAGACATAATGATAGACCAGGGGCCGAACGCGCGCAGCGTGCGCCTCAACGTCCCGCGCTTCACGCTGATCGGGGCGACGACGCGGACGGGGCTTTTGACCTCTCCGCTGCGCAGCCGCTTCACGCTCCAGACGCGCCTCGACTATTACTCGCGCCGCGATTTGATTTCCATTGTCCTGCGCAGCTGCGAGCTGCTCGGCGTCAGGATAGACTCCTTCGGCGCGGACGAGATTGCGCGCCGCGCGCGCGGGACTCCGCGCATAGTCAACAACCTGATCCGCTTTGTGCGCGACTACGCGCAGGAGCGCGCGAAGGGCAAGATTACGCGGCAGGTCGCCGTCGATGCGCTGGAGCTTCTGGAGATTGACGAGAACGGCCTCGACGAAATGGACAAGCGCATGCTCCGCGTGATGGCCGACAACTATCGCGGCGGGCCCGTGGGCATCGGGACGGTCGCGGTTGCGGTGAATGAGGAGGCCGACACTCTGGAGGAAGTTCACGAGCCGTATCTCATACAGGAAGGCTTCATTCGCCGCACTCCGCAGGGCAGGGTCTTGACCGAAAAGGCGTGGCAGGTGATCGGTTTGGAGGGCTTGGCGTCCGGAGGGCAGGGCGAACTCTTTTGAGGCGCGCGAGATGGACGCGCTCGACTTCATAGTGGTCGGACAGGGCATAGCCGGTTCGTGCGCGGCGTATGAGCTGATGCGCCGCGGATTGAGGGTCGCGGTAATTGACGATTCGTGGGGGTCGGCCGCGTGCATAGTGGCAGCGGGAGTCATAAATCCGATTACCGGAAAGAGGCTTGTGAAGAGCTGGAGAAGCGAAGTCGCCCACCCGTTCGCGATGGATTTTTATTCAAAGCTTGAGGGGGAATTGGGCGCAAAGTTTTATCACACGCGCAAGATTCTCCAGCTGTGCCGCTCGGACGCGGAGTGCGTGCTGTGGCGTTCGAGGCTCGAAAATCCGGACTATTCCGAATATGTGGAGGCGAGTCTGCCGCCCGGAAGCTTTCCCGGCCTCAACGATTCGCGCGGCTCGCATTTGATAGGGAGATCGGCGTGGGTGGAGGCTCCGGCGGCGATGGAGGCTTTCAGGAAATTCTTTGTCCGCCGCCGCGCGTTGACGGAGGAGCGTTTCGACTTCTCGCGGCTCGCGCTGGAGGGCGAGCTCGTGCGCTACAAGAATCTTGCCGCGCGCAAAATAGTGTTTGCCGAGGGGTGGCGCGCGATGGAAAATCCGTTCTTTTCATGGCTTCCGTGGAGGCCGGCAAAGGGGGAGATTCTGGAGATCGAATCCGGGGCGGAACTTCCGGAATATGTCGTGCATAGGGGAAACTGGATTATGAAGTGCGCGCGCGGACGCTTCAGGATAGGCTCTACTTGGGACAGGGAAAATTCGGATTCCATTCCCACGCGCGCCGCGCGGGAGGAGCTGGAGTCGGCCGTCAAAAATATCCTTCCGAACTGCCGGGACGCGAAGGTCGTCGGCCACCAAGCCGGAGTGCGCCCGTGCACCGCCACTACGAGACCGCATATAGGGGAATATCCCGCGGATTCCCGCCTGCTTTGCTTCAACGGCTTCGGCTCCAAAGGTTATGCGCTAAGCCCCTATTTTGCTTGGCGTTTTGCGGAGTGGGCGTGCGGTAATTGCCCTCCTGATCCGGAGGCGGATTTGACCCGGCACGCGCGCAAATTTTTCAGGCGTTGATTGCGTTTTTTTACTTTCTGGAGCGCGTTTGGATTTTTGTAATGAGGGCGGACTTGCGCTTTTGTCTTGCGCGTACATTGACAATGTCCGCGGCATTGGTGAAGTTTGTATATTTACACGCGTGGTGTGCAAAAAAAGTTGCGGTTTAATTTGATTGTCCAGCGGCTCCAAAGGTTATGCGCTAAGCCCCTATTTTGCTTGGCGTTTTGCGGAGTGGGCGTGCGGGAATTGCCCTCCTGATCCGGAGGCGGATTTGACCCGGCATGCGCGCAAATTTTTCAGGCGTTGATTGCATTTTTTTACTTTCGGGAACGCGTTTGGATTTTTGCAATGAAGGAGGACTTGCGCTTTTGTCTTGCGCGTACATTGACAATGTCTGCGGCATTGGGGAAGTTTGTATTTTAATTTGCGCGCGCGGTGTGCGTTTCGGAAACGCCGGCCGCATTTTGATTGTTGTGCGAAATATCGGAAGGAGTGCGGAGCATGTCGCGTGTTCGCAGGCGAAGGAATTTGCGCTTTATCGCGTCGGCCGCGCGGGAAGGGCGCGGCGTGTCGGACATTGCGGAGTGCGGAAAATGCAAGTTTGGATTACAATTCGAAATCTTGCGTTTCGTTTTCGCGCGAATCGGGCAATGTGCGCGCGCGAGGTTTGGCAACTCTTAGGCTTTGCCTTGACGCGTATTGCGGGCGCGCCGGAAAGTTGCGGTTTCCGCCGCTCAAATGCGGGAAACGGCGCGCGCGGCATTTCCCATTTGCGCCGCGAATGGGGGGCGGAGCGGTTCAATCAAGACAGCAATTTTACCGCGCGTTCGAGAGTCTCGGCGAAATAGTCGACCTCTTCGAGCGTGTTGTAAAAGGCCATGGAGGCCCGGCAGGTCGCGCTCACGCCGAGCGCGCAGACAAGCGGTTCCGCGCAATGGTGGCCCGTGCGTATTGCGATTCCCGCGGCATTCATTAGCGTCGAGATGTCGTTCGGGTGTACGCCCGCGCACGAGAACGAAACGAGGCTCACTTTGTCCTCGGCTGTTCCGTGGATTTTTATTGAGCCGATATTTTCCAGCCGCTCAGTGAGGGCTTTCAAAAGTTTTTGCTCGTGCGCCTTCGCCGCGGGAATGTCCAGTTTTTCGAGGTATTTTATCGCCGCCGCAAAACCTATCGCTCCGGATATATTCGGCGTTCCGGCCTCAAACCTTTCGGGCGACGGGCGGAAGGTCGTGGCGTCCCACGAGACGTTCTCTATCATGTCTCCGCCGCCCTGCCAGACCGGCATGGAGTCCAGTATGCTGCGCCTTCCTATCAGCAGTCCGCTGCCGTCGGCCCCGCAGCACTTGTGCGACGATATTGCGGCGAAATCGCAGCCGGATTTCGATATGTCGTCCAGAAAGTGCGGCGCGCTCTGCGCGGCGTCGACGCAAAACTTCGCGCCGACGGATTTTGCAATTTGCGCGATTTTGGCGACGTCGTTTACCGTGCCCAGCACGTTGGAAGCGTGCGTTGCCGAAATTATTTTTGTGCGCTTTCCGGCTTTGGCTGCGAGGTCGTCCATATCCAGCGAGCCGTCGGGAAGAATGTTCGCCGCTACGACTTTCGCCCCCGTCCGTTGCGCGGCGATCTGCCACGGAACTATGTTGGCGTGGTGCTCCATTTGCGTAAGCAGAATCTCGTCGCCGGGCTTCAAATTGGCCGTCCCCCAGCATTGGGCGACAATGTTGAGAGATTCCGTCGCGCCGCGCGTAAAGACGCATTCAAAGTCTTCCGGAACTCCGAAGAACTGCGCCGCGGTTTTGCGCGCGTCCTCGTAGGCGCAGGTGGCGCGGCGGCTTAGCTCGTGCGCGCTGCGGTGTATGTTCGCGTTGTCGCGCCGGTAAAATTCGGAAACCGCTTCTATGACGCATTCCGGCTTTTGGGCGGTTGCGGCGTTGTCGAAATAGACGAGCGGGCGGCCGTTGACCGTCTGCGAAAGTATCGGAAAGTCTCCCCTTATTTTTTCTATGTCGAAGTTCATCTATAATGTGGAATTTGGCATTTTTTCCGCGTTCTAAAAAGCAAAATTTGCGCTTTGCGATTTTCTCCGGCGTTTTGCCGGCAGGCGGCGTTTCGGTGTCCCGGCGGGCGGAGGAAAAAACGGCGTCTTAAAAATTCCGCCGACCGTTTGTGGAAGGCGGTTTTTTTAACGTAGCAAACGCCGTTTATTTTCGCGGCGCATGTTTTCCTTATTTAAGGGAAATCCTCGGCAAAAAAAGCCTTTTTACAAGGCAATCCCGCTTTGTGCGTGCGTTTCATGGGCGGGGTTGGGAGAAAAACAAGCGGCGGCTGGTGGCAAACAAATGGCAGTGAGGGGAAGCGGGCTGGGGTGTGTTTTCTGCCGCATCTGGGGGGGGGAACTCTCAACTTGGGCACGCGAATTGCGGGGTGCGGGGTGTGAATTGCAAATTGCAGATTGAAAATTTCGGACAGCGTTTGGAAATTTTTTAGGAATTTTTTGCGGCGTTTGGCGGGCGGCGGACTTGTCAAGGGGGAAAATGGGAAAATCGGGTATCGGGAGAAATTTCGCGGCGGATTGGGGCGGGGCGGAAGGGCTTATTTATGCGGTTTAAGGATAATGTCCAAAACTCAACATCATATCATAAAAAATATTATGAAATTTTTTAAACGCCTTTATAATTTTCATTAGACGTTTTTTTATGACGAAAACCAAACCCGACAGGAGAAATCCATTCATGAAAAATACATTCCGCAAATGTGTATCGCTTTTGGGCGTTCTCTCCCTCGCCGCGCCGTCGGCGTTTTCAACCGACTACTATCTAAACGGCGACATCAGACAGTTGCACGCCGACATCGCATGGGAGGACACTTCCGGCTATTGGTATCTGAGCAACGGCACCTCCGACCCTTATGACGGTGTTCCGGAAATATCTTCGTCCGACAATCTGATTTTCGACTATATCGGAGAGGCGTACGGGGGCGGCGGAAACGGCGGAAACATAATTTTGTCGTCGGATTTGAACGTCAACAGTCTAAGAAACAACATTGCGGTGGGCATATCCGCGCAGACAGAAGTCAATGTAAATATATCCGGCGATCTTTCCATGATTAGGTATGTCAACGCCTTTTCGGGAGCGATAAACCTTACGGCGGCGAATGTGCACGTTTCGCAGGGGGCGTTTTTTGGAGGTTTGGGCACGTCCGGGCTGGGCATTTCGATAAGCGCAATAAAGAGCCTGAACGTCACGGGCGTGTTTTCTACGTCTTCGTCGGCGGGACAACAGCCGGCGGTATTTTACGCAAACGGCGTCGAAAACCACGGCATAGACAACGCCGATGCGAACATAAATATTCTCACGGGAACTTTGGAGGGGACCAGCGGCGCGCTGTTCTACGGGGCCAGCGACACGCAGTCTACCCGTACGATTGCGCAGGACGGGTTTTTAAGCGTAAATCGTGTGACGGGGACGGCGTCGATAGGCATTGCCGGAAATTCGAGTTCCACAGGGGTTCTCACGGCGGTGTTCAAAACCACTGTGGATTCTATCAGCACGGGCGGATTTTACGAGACCGGCGCGGGGAAGTCCAAAATCGCGCTGGTTTCAAAGGGCGTTTTTTCGCAGTCCTTTGAAGGGGCGACCATGCAATTTACGGGCGGCGTCAGAATGATAGGCGGCGGGCTGTTCCTCAACTACGCGGACGATTCGGGAGTCTCGCACGGGAGGCTGTCGTTTGAAAAGGACAACTCGTTTGCGATTGCCAGCTTTGGAAATTCAAACGAGAGCGTCGGCGGAACTTTCGTGTTCGACGACATCGACGTCTCAAGCGGAGGGGAGCTCGTGGTGCGCTTTTCGGACAGGGCGACCTTCGACTCCATAAGCCTTTCCTCCGGCGGCATAGGCGGAACGGGAACCCTTGTTATAGATTTTGGCACGGCGAATGCCGAAGATTTGGCCAAGCTCATATCCGGGTCCGCCGAGGAGGGAATAAGAATCGTCTCATGGGAGGCCGGCAACGCGTGTTCGGCGAACGTTGCGGCGGCTGTGAGCCTGTTTGAATACGAGGGCGCGGAGTATGTCTTCAGGAGCGCGTCGGCGGACGACGGATTGTACGTCGCGTATGTGGCCGTTCCCGAACCCGCTTTTGCGGCCGCGATATTGGGGGCGTTGTCCGCGGCTTTTGCCATGCGCGGCAGGAGGCGTTAGGCGCCTGCAAAGACGCGTCGGCCGGCCGTTTTGTTTCGCCGCCTTACTGCGCCGCATTTCCGCTGCGCAACATGCGCGCGGCGGTTTGCATGCGGCTTTATGTACGGGGTTGCGCGCGGCGGTTTGCGTGCGGAAACTGCTGGAAAATGCTGCGCGATAACGGGAGTTCCCGCGCCGGTTTGGCGGCATTTTGGCGGCGTTTAAACGGAATGCGAAATGCTAAAATGCGGCGGATTTGGGGTCGCGTTTTTTTGAATATTTTTTGTTTTAGCCTAATGTGAAATATGATTCGGAATTATCTCAACGCGGGGTAAAAATTATAAAATCTGCCGGGAGGCCGCGCGGGGCGGACGAAATATTTTTTTATTTTTTTTACGTTCGGGTGCGTTTTTTGCGCGGGGCGTAAAAGGCGGCCGGATTTGGAGCGTTTGTTGAAAACGCCGATTCCAATGCCGATTTGATTTTGTCGAAGCGCTATCGGGCGAAGCGTTCGGAAAGGGAGGCGTCCTGCAAGTATCGTTTCGTTTTTTTTAAATCAAATTTTGCAATGCTGCGCGCGGGGCGCGGCATTTGCCGTTTTGCGGCGTTTTGCGCGCGTTGCCTGCGGCGCGTTGCGGCGGTCGCGGAAATTTTCGAGTGTTTATCCGGCCGATATTGGGGAGTTTTGCGCCGCGTTTTGCGCGTGCGCCGCTCACGCGCGGCCTTGTAAAATCGGGTTTTTCAATGCGCGCGGCGCGGGGGGGCTTTGACTTGACAAAGCGCGCACTTCAGGCAATATCGGCGGCGTTTTCCGGCGTCGATATTGCCGGCGCAAATCAGATTCGGCCATGAACAGAAATATCGCGATACTTTTATTGCCGCTCTTCCTTCTTTGGCTCTGTCCGCTTTGGGGGCGGCCGCTTTTGCCGCCCCTTCCGGAGCCTCCGGCGCTGCGGGAAGTTCCGCATTCGGGAAAGCCGGTAGAGGCGGAAATCAGGGTTGTGTCGATATCCGAAAAGAACGGACGAGCGGCGGAAGTTCCGGAGTTTCGCTTCGGAAACAAGTCGCTGGATTTCAAAGTGCGCGAGGGCACTTCGCTCATAGCCGCGCCGAATGCGCCCGTCATAACGGTCAACGGCAAGAGCGTTGCAAAGCTGTCGCTTTGGGGGATAAACAAAAACGGTTTCGGCTATCCGTTCAAGGAGATTGACGGCGATCCGCCCCATCAGGAGACGAATGCGGCGGCGGGAACTTACGTCTTTAAAAAGCCGTATCTGGCCTCAAACGGCAAGAGGGCAGTGGCGACGCTTTCGGCAAAAGTCGAAGGAAAGTCGAAAGTAAGACTGGAGTGGGACAGCGGCTCGCCGGACGCCGTCAGCCTCTGGGTCGTTCTCGACCGGTCGCGCGGCGACAACGTGTCTTTCGGCGGAAAAAAGTGGGAAAACAAAGACAGGCAATTTCTGCTCTCCCGTAAAAATTTTGAATACGCCGAAGACGTTTACGGGGACATCTCCGTGTCTGCGGGGGCTCCCACTGACGAGTTTAAAATCGTCTTTGGCGGCGGCGCAAAAGGGAACGTCACTGACAGCTACAAGCGCAACAAATGGGGCGAATCCTTCGGCCTGATATACCGAAACAGCGAAATTTCCGGCCGCGGCGGCCCGACTTCCGGAAGCGCGACAATAGACTTTGGCGAGTGCCACAAAGACGAATCCGCCCCTCCGCCGGTCGGCGTTCTCGACTTTTGGGAGCTTGACGCCACGCACGTTCCGCTTTCTCCGGTCGCCAACATAATGCCGAATCCGGGTTTCGAGCAGGGGTTGCGCTATTGGAACGAAAGGCGCGGCGAACTCTGGATTCCGGGCAGGCCGCAGAAGTTTGAAATTTCCGGCGATGCGTTCGAGGGGAAAAGCTCTCTGCTTCTGCGGGACGGGAAGAGTTTGGTGTCGTTTCCGCTGTCGCTCAAGAGCGGAAGGAAGTACACTTTGAGTTTTTACGCCAAAAGTCTCGGAGCGCGCACGGTCCGCGCGAGCCTTAAAAGCGCGGCGAAGGGCGGCAACATTCCCGGCGCGGACGGCATACACGGCCTCGGCGACAATTCTGCGGACTCGTCGTTCGAGGCCTCAAAACAGTGGCGGAGATACAGCAGAACCTTCACCGCCGACTGCTACGGAATCAAAATTTTTCTTCAGGCCCGCGGCGGCGACGCGCTCTTCGACGCCCTTCAGCTTCAGGAGGGGGAGGTTCCCACGGAATTTGTCAAGGCTCCGATCGAGGGAAATTTGACCGTTTCCGCACCCGGCGGCGATCTGTCTTTCGGAGAGCCGATAGGCGCGCGATTTCATGCGTTCGGCGCGCCGGGAACGCGCGCAGTCGCAAAGCTTTCGCTCAAAAACATCTATTACGAAACTCTCTTTGAAAAAGACCTCGACATAGAAATCGGGCCCGACGGGACGTTTAGCGCGCCGCTGGACTTCGACCAAAACAGATTGGGCCAGGGAATATTTTGCCTGCGCGCCGACTATAAGGCGGAGGGTTTTCCGGCCTATTCGGACTACTACCGCTTCGACGTGATGAAAAAGCTTTTCAACACGCACGCGACAAAAAACATATTCGGCACCGGAAAGGCGTTCGACGTCCACCCCAGCGCGGACAAGCTGGCGCGCAAATTCATGGAGTGGGGATTCGGCTCCACCAACTGGTACGACCCCGTCGCCGCGGAAGACTACGCCGCATTCATGAAAATAAAGGAGCCCACCACCGAACTTTTCAGAAGGTACAGAATAGACAACACGCTCTTTAGCTCGCACATCGAGGCTCCGGACAGGGCGATACTTCCGCAGTTGCGAAAAATGAAGCGCGACGACTTCCGCAAAGAGGTCTCGTCGGAAATCTTAAAGCTCGTCGAGCGCGACGTGAAAATTCAGCTGGAAAACTATCCTGAAGATTTAATGATGTGCTACGCCCCGTCGAACGAGGAGGAGCAGAGCGTGCGCGGGAATTTTGACGGCTATTTCAAAATTCAGGCGGCCGTAAGAAAGGCGGCTCTGGAGGTCAGGCCGAATTTGAAGATGTCGCCCACGCACGGGACGTGCAGGTATGCGAAAAATTATCCGGTCGGGGTGGAGGCCGTAAACAGGTACATGGAGCTTGCCGTCGCCAACGGCTTCAAATG
Source organism: Verrucomicrobiota bacterium (assembly GCA_003343565.1). GTDB lineage: Bacteria > Verrucomicrobiota > Verrucomicrobiia > Opitutales > Intestinicryptomonadaceae > Merdousia. The sequence goes on from QALA01000069.1 coordinate 62,556, forward strand.
GGACTACATCACCGTCCACATGTACGGCAGCTACGACGTGGATCCGGAGGACGATTTCGACGCAAACATCGCGATGCTCAAGGCCAACATGTCCGCGCGCGGGCACGCGGGAGTTCCCATACAAATTTCCGAATGCGGAAACATATGCGACGTGTCAATCCCCCTGTGGAACACCCATTGGTACGATCATTACTCAAGCGGGAGGCTCGGATACGATTTCAACAACCAGGAGATATACCAGGCCTGCGTCTTTGCGCGGCTGTATTTGGCGGCCTTGAAATATTATCCGCAGGTGGAGGCCGTGAACATATGGGTATATTATCCGGCGTTCGATGCGCGCATGAGCGCGCTGCTGCTGTGCAAGGCGGTGAACACGCTGGGAAATTTGTATGCGGACGTCGGGTTTGCCGGGGAGGCTCGCCCCGCGCCGGGAGTGCGCGCATACGTTTTTGAGGACCGCGCCAATTCCGGGGCGATAGCCGCCGTTTGGGCGACTTCCGAGGAGATCGCGCGCGGCCGCAAACGGGCTCCGGCATTGCTTGTCAAATTCGACCAGCCGGCGGAGTTTTACGACATAAACGGAAATCCGCGCGCGGCTCCCGCGGCGGACAAGGACGGAAATGTCCGCGTGCCGCTCTCCGCCGCTCCGCTGTCGATAAGGGCGGCCGATGCGGGCGGGCTGTTGAAGTCGCTCAAGTCCGCGGTCGTTTTGCCGCCGAATTAGCGTTTTTTTACGAAGCGGGAAACGGCGGTTTGAAAGCGGCGTCGTTTTTTTTGCGCGGATTGCTTTGCGGATTGTTTTGCATAAACGGCGCGCGCTTATGGAGCGGGCGGTTTGCAATGCGCGCGCTTTGCAATGCATGCGGCTTAAATTAAATCCGGTTGCGGCGGAGGGCGGCAAATGCGGGCCGGGCTGCGGCGGTGCGGGGCGTCGAAGTTATTTCTTGCCAAACCGCGCGGATTGGAACATTCTTTTTTACTCTAATTTTTTACGGCGCCGGCCGGCATTTTTCGGGGCGCGCATGAATGTTTTTTTTCTGACAGCAAAATGAGCGGACAAGACACACAGACCGACAATTCACACGACCTCTTTGCAGTTCGCAAGGCAAAGCTCGACAAGATGCGCGCTTCGGGCTTCGACCCGTTCCGCGCGCAGTGGAACCAGACGCACACGAGCAAAACGGCGATTGAGTCCTTCGACCCCTCCACGCCGGAGGGCGGGAACTCCGAACACGAAGTGAGCGTGGCCGGCCGCATAACGGTTTACAGGCTGATGGGGAAGGCCAGCTTTCTGAAGATACTCGACCGCGACGGAATAATCCAGCTCTACGTCTCGCGCGACGCCCTTCCGGAGGGCGTGTACAACGACGACTTCAAAAAGAATCTCGACATCGGCGACATCATAGGCGCGCGCGGAAAGCTGTTCAAGACCAAGACCGGCGAAATCACCGTGCGCGTGTCGGAGTACAAGATGCTCTCAAAGAGCCTGCGTCCGCTCCCCGAAAAATGGCACGGCCTTACGGACGACGAGCAGCGGTACCGCCAGCGCTATCTCGATCTCATCGTGAATGCCGATTCCCGGCAAAGATTTTTCATGCGCAGCCGCATTGTGCGCGAAATACGCGAGTTTTTGTGGGAGCGCGAGTTTGTGGAGGTTGAGACTCCGTGCCTCAACTCCGTCGCGGGAGGGGCCGCGGCGCGCCCTTTCACGACGCACTTCAACGCGCTCGACTGCACGTTTTACCTGCGCATCGCCCTTGAGCTGTATCTGAAGAGAATGCTCGTCGGCGGTTTTGAGCGCGTATTTGAAATGAGCCGCGTGTTCAGGAACGAGGGGCTCGACAGAAAGCACAATCCGGAGTTTACAATGCTGGAGGTCTATCAGGCTTACAGCGACTATCGCGGCATGATGGAGCTGATTCGCTCGATGATTTTGCGCCTCTGCGAAAGGGTTGTGGGGACTTGCAGCATACCGCGCGCCGACGGCGGGGTGATAGAGCTCGGCGGCCAATGGCGCGAGGCGAAGTATTCCGATTTGGTCGTCGAGGCGATTGGGGACGTCGATTGGTTCAGCCGTTCGCGGGACGACAAGATGCGCGTTTACGAAAAATTCATAGCCGACAACGGCCTGAAAATAAAGGTCGACCCCAACCTCGAAGACCACGAGATTACCGACGACGTGTACGGAAAGCTCGTGGAGCCTAATCTCATTCAGCCCACGTTCGTCACCCAGATACCCCGCCAGCTGTGTCCGCTGGCCAAGCTCAATAGCGACAATCCGAACGTGTTGGACGTCTTTGAGCTGTGCATCAACGGGCAGGAGATTGCGCCGGCGTACTCGGAGCAAAACGATCCGTTCATTCAGCGCGAGATGTTTGAGGCGCAGGTCGGCGCCGAGAGACAGAATCTCGACGAGGATTTCCTGACGGCGCTCGAATACGGAATGCCGCCGGCCGGCGGCATGGGCGTCGGGATAGACAGGCTCGTCATACTCCTGACGGGCGCGGCAAATATCCGAGACACCATTCTGTTCCCGTCGCTGAGGCCGGATTTTGGATCCGGATCGGTCTCGGATTCGGGGTTGGACTCGGACTCAAATTCAAATTCGGATTCCGGCGGAGAGGGCGCGGACAGGCCGGAGTAGGCAGGCTTGGCGAAGCGATGAAGTGGTGGCTTTACATTGCGCTCAAGCAGCTCTTCCCGACGGGCAGGCCGGCGTCTTTTTTTGCGGCGGTGTCGGTTCTCGGAGTCGCGCTGGGCGTCTTGGGGCTTTTTGGCACCCAGAGCGTAATGAACGGCTTTCACTCCCAAATATCCGAAAAGCTGCGCGACACCTCCGGCGACGTGATAATACGCGATCGCGGCAGGCCCATAGAAAATGCGGAGGAGCTGAAGGCGAAGCTGCTGAAGCTTCCCGGAGTCAAGGGCGCGGAGATCATGGCCGGAGGTCCCGTCATGATGCTTCATAAAAATGTGCCCGCCTTTCCGATGCTGCGCAGCTACGACACCGTCTCGCAGGAGTGCGCGCTCCCGATAAAGGAAAAGGATTTCATAAGAATGGGCTCCATAGACGACCTCGACGACGACTCCGTAATCATAGGCCAGTACATGGGGGCCTCGCGCGGAATAAGCGTCGGCGACACCGTGGAAATAGTCGCCCCGACGATTCTCGACAAAATGAAGCGCGACGAAATTCCCATGCCCGTCCGCCTGAAGGTCGTGGGACTGCTGGCTTCGGGATATTCGGAGGTCGACGGCAACATTGCGCTTGTCTCGCTGCGCCGCATGAGGGATTTGTACAGCCTCGGCGGGGCGGCGCACTCCGTGATACTCAGGCTTGAGGACGGCGCGGACTGCTCAAAATGGGCGAAGGAGGTAGGCAGGAAGGCGGTCGATTTCCCGTTCACGGTCTCCACTTGGCTGACAAGCAACGAGTCGTTTTTGCGCGTCATCAAGATGGAAAAGGTGATGATGTCGCTGATAATTGTCCTGATTATAATAGTGGCGTCGTTTTCGATATGCATATCGCTCTACACTTCGGTATTGCGAAAGACGCGCGAGATAGGGCTGATCGGCGCAATGGGGGCGCGGCCGTGGCAGATCGCGCTGACGTACTGCATTCAGGGGTTTATAATAGGCGCGCTCGGCTCGGTCGCGGGGCTGGCTCTCACGTGGCTGGTATTGCATTTCCGCGAGCCCATTGTCGAGTTTGTCGTCGGGCGCCAGACGCTGATAGACTTCTACCACTTCGCGCATCTGCCGGTTAAATACGAGCTTGCCGACGCGCTTAGGGCCTGCGCGTTTTCCACGGTTTTGTGCACTCTGGCGGGGCTGCTTCCCGCGGCGCGCGCGGCCAGATTGAAGATTTCGGAGGCCATGCGCAATGAGTGAGATGTGGGACATCGTTTTGCGGGCCTCGAATGTCGCAAAGGCCTTCCGCTCTCCCAACGGGGAAAACTTGGAGGTGTTGCGCGGGCTTTCGATGGAGATTGCCAGGGGAGAGAGCGTGAGCCTGCGCGGAGAGAGCGGGGCGGGGAAAACGACCCTCATGAACGTCTTGGCGGGTTTGGAGTCGCCGACGCGCGGGGAGATTTTTTGGGACGGACGGCGCGTGGACGGACTTTCAAATTCGCGCCAGGCTCGCCTGCGCAGCGGCTTTATGGGCTTCGTATTCCAGAATTACTGCCTGGTTCCGGAGCTTGACGCTCTGGAGAACGTGGAGCTTGCCGCGCGCATATGCGGAAATTTCGGCCGCGCAGTTCGCGAGAGGGCGCGCGGTCTTTTGGCGCGCGTCGGCCTCGAAGGGCGCATGGGGCATCTGCCGTCGCAGCTTTCGGGCGGAGAAAAGCAGAGAGTTGCGATAGCGCGGGCGATAGTAAATTCGCCCAGAATAATATTGGCGGACGAGCCGACGGGAAATTTGGACGAGTCCACGGCGGAGTCGGTCATGGACATGTTGCTGTCGCTGTGCGGCCATGAGGGGGCGTCGATATTGCTGATAACCCACAATCCCGCATTTGCCCGCATGACTTCGCGCGCTTTGTGTCTCGAACACGGCCAAATAACGGAAGTCTAAGGGCGTTTGGGCGCGGGAGTTGTCCCTTTTTCGAATTTGCTTTTTTTGCGCGTTCGGCTCTTGCGGAGAAGAAGAGAGGGAGCGTTTTTTCGGATTTGATTCCGCGGATTTGGTTTTGCCGGGCGTTTGCTTTCTTGCCGGTTTTTTGCGGCGCGCGCCTCGCGTATCCGGCGGCTTGTGCGTTCTCTTTTGCGCGTTTGCCGTCTTACGCAGGGGTTGCCCGTTCGCGCGGTCGTTTTGCCTTTCCCGAATTTTTTGCGGGGAATTTTTATTCCGCCGCGGGTGTTTTTTCTGCGGGAAATTTGCGTGCGGCGGTATTTGGAATGCGGATTGCGGATTGAAAAATAACGGCGCGCGATATTAAATACCTTGCGTCGGGATTTGGGATTCTATTTCGCTCGCTCGGCCGCTGAAAAAACTCTTGAGAGTTTTGCCGCTTTGCGTATTCACAAATCTGCATACCAACTTATCTTGCGTCGGGAGGAATTTTTGAGATGAAAAATTTGATTTTTGCAATATTTGCGCTCGGCTTTCCGGCGTTTCTATTTTCCGCGGACAATGGCGTAATCCATCGGGATATACCGTATTCCAAACGCGCGGACGACTACTCCCGACAGCGTTGCAAGCTCGACATTCAACTGCCCGCAGGCAAGCCGGCGGGCGCGCTTGTCTGGTTTCACGGCGGAGGAATTTCCGGCGGAAACAAGTCGATTCCGGCGGGATTTTCGGAGTCTGGCTGGATTGTTATCGCTCCCAATTACAGGCTCTCTCCAAAGATAAAGGCCCACGAGGCCATTGAGGACGCCGCGGACGCGGTGGCGTGGGTCTTTGAAAATGCCGAAAAATACTCGATAGACAAAGACAAGATATTTGTGGGCGGACATTCCGCCGGGGCGTATTTGAGCGGAATGGTGGCGGCCTCGCCCCGCTATATGCGCGAGCGCGGCTTGAAAAACACCGACATCGCCGGCGCCCTGCTTCTCAGCGGACAGGCCACGACCCACTTTCGGGTGCGCAAGGATTTGGGCGACAAATCCCCGCAGTTTCTGCCAAAAATAGACGACCTTTCCATAATCGGCAACGCGGACAACAAAATGCCTCCCGTCTGCCTGATTTTGGGCGACAGGAAAATCGAATTTCCAGAGCGTGTCGAGGAAAATTTGCTATTGGCCTCGGTGTTGCGCAAATTGGGAACTTCGCCCATTGTGGAGATTTACGAATTGCAGGGGCTGAATCACGGGACGGTCGCGTTCGGATTTAGGCCCATTGCGCTCGAATTTATGAAGAGGGTCTTGAATTCGGCAGACCGCGCAAAGGCCGCGGAGAAATCTAAGGAAAAATCTAAATAAACCTCTCCGAACGGCCGCTTTCCGCAAACGGCGCGCGCGGCAAATTCAGGCCGGAATTGCTGCGGGAAATGCGGCGTATTTCAAGCCGGCGCAAATTGGCGCAAATGGCGGGAAATTAGTCTGTTTTTATGATTGCGGGCGCCTTTTGGTTAGGTTTATGCGCGCGCATTTTGCCAAATAAACTGGCGCTTTTGGGATTTCGCCGGGATTTTCTAAGCCGATTCGCATTGCGGCCGTCGACTTGGAAAAGAAGGCGCAATTTTGTATAATTAATTGAAATTTAATAAAATGAAAGTCTGTATCTCAAAGCCGCGTCAGTCGTTTTTTTGGAAATTCAGAATGCCCTTTTAGTTTTGTCGGGCGATTTTTTTTACATATTTTCAGATTTTTGATTGGCGGCGTATTTTGGCATAGAAACGGGCGGAATTGGCGTATTACCCTTTTTTTCAGCCTTTATGTCGTTGGGGGATTCCCGTATCCGGCGATTTTTTGTTTGAAATTGCGACAAAAATGTGTTGATTGTCCGATACTAAATTTTGCCTATTGCAATGTGCCATAGGCGGCGTTGGGTTTTTGTTCGTGCGAGGGCGAATGCGAACGTTATTCGGCGGAGTTTTTCGAGTTGCAAGAGATCTCCATTCTCCGCGCCAAACGCCATGCTAATAGAAACATAACATAAAATATAAATCTCTCGGCAGAATATAAATAAATATCATGGAAGAAGACAATAATAATGGCGGCAATGCGATGCCCGATTCGGGAACGGTTCAAGAAAACGCCGCCTCATGCTCAGAAACGGAAATATCTACGGCTCCCGCCGCGGGGCAAACCAGACCTTCAATCCGCAAGAACGGAAGAAACCGCTCCGGGGGCGGGGCGTCCAAGCGCGCGCCTTCGGCAAGCGAAAATTGCGGCGAGTTGAATAATGTTGCGGAGTTTAAGGAAAAGCTCAGCGGCCCGAACGTTTCCGGCTACGGCGACGGCGAAAACCAGTGGCGCGGCGGAGATTCTCCAAAGGGACGCCGCCATTCGGACAGGCGCGAAAAATTCGGCCGGCGCGAGAGGCGCGGGGGCGGATTTTCAAATGAAAATTCTTCGATTGACGAAGCGGAAACGTCGGCTTCCGGAGAGTCGGAGGGCGCGTCCGCCGAGCACAACGGTCCCGCTTTTGAAACCCAGAGCGAAACTTCCGCTCCCCTTGAAGTCCGCCTTCACGACAGGCGCATGCGCGGCGGCAGCCGAGCTCCAAAGACGGACGACGGCGTTATATCCTACTCCGCTACGGAGTGTTCCTGCCCGTCCATATCGCTCTTTGAGCGCATAAAGAATGCGGTGGCGTCGCTCTTCGGCAGAAAGGACTCGAAGAAGCGCAAGTTCAGCAATTCTAAAAAGGGATATAGGGGCGGCCGCGACGGAAAGAAATTCAACCGCGCAGACAAAAAGCGCTTTGACGGCAACCGCCGCTCCAACGGCGGAAAATTCTCCAATAAGAGCCGCAACTTCCGCAAACACAGCCGCGACGGCGGTTCGGCTTCGGCTCCGAAGGCGGATTGATTTTCCGCGCTTTTGATTTCTTTTTGAGGGGGAGCGATTCTCCTGATTTGAGCCAGAATCGCAATCCCGTTTGCATGGGGCGTTTCGCCGTGAGGCGGGGCGCCTCTTTTATTTTATTGGTATTTTTACGCGGGCGTTAGTCAGGGCGTCGGAAGGCATCGGAAAAATGCGTTTTTTTGGGGTGTGAAAGCTGTGCTTGCAAACGGCTGAGAAAGGCGGGTAGCAAGGTTTTGATTTTGCGTTTTTTTAGTTTACAAAATCGGGATTGGGAAACGATTTTTTTGGTGTAGTCGATTCCCCAGATTTGGGCCTGAATCGCAACCCCGTTTGCATGGGGGCGTTTCGCCGTGAGGCGGGGCGCCTCTTTTATTTTATTGGTTTTTTACGCGGGCGTTGGGCAAGGCATCGGAAGGTGTCGGGAAAATGCGTTTTTTTGGGGTGTGAAAATTGTGCTTTCAAACGGCTGAGAAAGGCGGGTAGCAAGGTTTTGATTTTGCGTTTTTTTTAGTTTACAAAAATCGGGATTGCGAAATGATTGAAATGCATATGACGCAAGAAGATTTTAAGGTAGAATTTAATAAAAAACTTTCGGCTGTTGAATCGGCGATAGACAAGTGCCTTCCGCCTGCGGACACGCGTCCGTCCGTAATTCATCAGGCTATGAGATACAGCATGCAGGCCGGCGGAAAACGCCTGCGCCCGATGCTGCTTCTGGCGGCGTGCGACATGTTTGCGTCAAAGTCCGACCCCTTGCCTGCGTGCGTGTCAATCGAATGCCTGCATACCTACTCGCTCATTCACGACGACCTCCCGTGCATGGACAACTCGGAACTCCGCCGCGGCAAGCCGACGTGCCACGTGAAGTTTGACGAGACAATCGCCCTGCTTGCCGGCGACGCCCTCTTGACTCTCGCATTTTGGCTCTTGGGCGAATATTACAAAGGCGTTCCGGAAATCTCAAACGGGCTTGTGCGCGATCTCGGTTTTGCGGCGGGAAGCCGCGGAATGGTGGGCGGGCAAGTTGAGGACGTTCTCGGCGAGCGCGAGGCGAAGATGACTCCCGACAGGCTCGAATTTATCCACGACAACAAGACCGCCGCGCTCATAACGGCGGCTGTGACGATGGGCATGAGATTGGGGGGCGTTGCGGACGGGCCGAAACTCGATTTGGCGCGCAAGATCGGCCATAACATAGGGCTGGCGTTCCAGGTGATTGACGACATATTGGACGTTGTCGGCGACGGCGCGGCAATGGGAAAGCCCACGGGTTTGGACGCGGCGAACGAGAAGATGACGTACGTGTCGCTTTACGGCGTGGAGGAGTCGCGCAGGATAGCGGTGAAACTGACGGAGGAAGCCGTCGGCATGTGCGATTCCCTCAGCCCCGACTGCGGCTTCATGAAGGCGCTGATAGAATACATGCTCAACAGGATCAGTTGATTTTAATTGTTTCAATATTACGTGAAAGGAACGCGAATGATAATAGAGCCGAAGGTAAAGGGATTTTTGTGCGTGACGGCGCACCCGCAGGGTTGCGCGGCGAATGTGGATTCGCAGATTGGGCGCGTCGAGTCCGCCGGGAAAATAAAGGGCGGCTGCAAGTGCGCGCTGGTGATAGGCGCGTCAACCGGGTACGGTTTGGCCAGCCGCATATGCGCGGCGTTCGGTTGCGGGGCGTCGACTGTCGGCGTGTTTTTTGAGCGTCCGGCGGACGCGGAGCGCGGTAGGCCTGCGAGCGCGGGGTGGTACAACACTGCGGAGTTTTCCAAGCGCGCGCGGGAGGCCGGACTGTATGTTGCCAACATAAACGGGGACGCGTTCGGGAACGAGGCCAAAGCCCGCGCCATTGAAGCTATAAAAAATTCCCCGCAGGGGAAGGTCAATTTGATTGTGTACTCGCTCGCGTCTCCGCGCCGTACGGACCCCGAAACGGGGCAGGTTTACAAGAGCGTGCTCAAGACGCTGGATTCGGAATTTTCGAGCAAGAGCCTCGACACCGACAAGGGGGAAATATGCGATGCCAAAATCCCGTGCGCGGACGAGCGCGAGGTTTTTGAGACGGTCAAAACCATGGGCGGCGACGATTGGGAACTTTGGATAAAGGCTCTCGACGAGGCCGGGGTAATCGCCGACGGCTGCACATCGCTGGCGTATTCGTACATCGGGCCGGAGCTGACGTATCCCATATATCGCGAGGGCACCATCGGGCAGGCGAAAAAAGACTTGGAGAGGGCGGCCGAGCGCATCGACGCGCTGTTGAAAGTCCGCCGCGGAAAGGCGTTCGTGTCCGTCAACAAGGCCATTGTCACGCAGGCCAGCAGCGCGATACCGGTGGTTCCGCTGTATTTGTCCGTGCTGTATCGCGTCATGAAGAGAAACGGGACGCACGAGGACGCGCTCGACCAGATTTACCGCCTCTTTTCGTCGCAGCTTTACAACGGAAACTGCCTCGACTTTGACGAAGCCGGCCGCGTCCGTTTGGACGACAGAGAGCTTTCGGAGCAGGTTCAAAAGGAGGTCATGGAGATCTGGCCGAAAGTGACGTCGCAAAATCTGCGCGAACTCACGGATTTCGACTCGTACAGGAGCGAATTTTTGAGGCTGTTCGGCTTTGGCGTCGAAGGGGTAGATTACGGGGCGGACGCGGATATTTCCGCCGAAATTTGAAAATCGGGAGGATTGGAAAATATATGAAGGCGGTGGCATTCAACGGAAGCGTGCGTCCGGGCGGCAATACGGAGGCGATGCTCAGGAAGGTATTGTCCGTTCTCGAAGCGGGCGGCGTGGAGACGGAACTTGTGCAGGTCGGCGGGATTCCCATTCGCGGCTGTCGGGCGTGCGGAGTCTGCAAAAAGCTTAAAAACAAAAAGTGCGTGTATGCGCAGGACATCGTGAACGATTCTATCGCAAAAATCGATGGGGCCGATGCGGTGATTTTTGGTTCGCCGTCATATTTTATGAACGTGACGTCCGAGATGAAGGCGTTTATAGACAGGGTCGGCGTGGTGTGCCGGGCGAACGGAGGAATTTTGCGCAGGAAAGTCGGGGCGGCGGTGTCCGCCCAGCGCAGGGCGGGCGCGGACATGGCGATTGCGTCCATGAACTGCATGATGCTGATGTCGGAGATGTATGTAGTGGGGTCGACCTACCTAAACATGGGTTTCGGATTGGACAAGGGCGACATAGATTCCGACGCTGAGTGCATGGACACATTGCAGACGCTCGGAGAAAACATTTTGTACGCGCTGAGAAAATTCAATTCATAGTAGCGCGGCGCAGCTTCGGCGGCCGGCCGCCGAAGCGCCGCTTTTTTTCTCGCGGGCGCGAAACTTTTTCCCGCGTCGCTCGAAAGGGGAATTTGGAAACGGAGCGTTGCGGGGAATAACGGGAAATTTCTCCGGCGTTTTGCGGTGCGGCAGATTTTGCGCATTGAATTTGAGTTCGGAAATATTTTTTGCCGCCCCATAAATGGGGCAATGTTTGAAACTGCCTTTTTTTTGGAGTGCGGGAAACTTCGGCAGTTAGGCCGCGGGGCGCAATATCGAAAAAATTTTTCTCGCGGGCGCGAAAGAAAAGCGCAGGTTGAAGGTGCGCCGCAATGTCATTGCGGAATTTTTTTTCGGCCGCGGAGGCGCATTTCAGGTTTCGCCTCTTTTTTGTAAGGTTAAACTTTCCGATGAGTCCGGAAAGTGAAACGGGGGAATTTTTTTCCGTTTGAATACTCCCGCGGAAGCCGCAGTGCCTGTCTCTTTGTTCGCGCGCGGTTTCTTGCTGTAAAATTTTTCTTCTGCCGGCAGACTTTTTTAACATGGAAACCCGCGGAAAGGCCGGCGTTAAAACATGCGAACGCTTATTTGTCAGATGCCGCGGCAGGGAAGTTGCCGGCGTCTGAAAATGGAGTTGCGGCAGTTGTAAAATTGATTGCGCCTTGCGGCGCGCCGCGCAAAGGAGGCGGAGAGCGCGGCAACTCGCGTTCGACCACGTCCAGCCGCGTTCGCGGCAGTTTGCGCTTAGGTACATCTGCGGCGGGTTCGGGAGGGCGGAGCGGTTTCAGAAATGGAGCAGCTTCGGGAGGCGGGCGGAGCCAATACGGCCGCAAACAGCGGCGGCGGTTCGTCAGTATTTCAAGACTCTTGCGACGCGCTTTGGAATTGCGACCATGGTTTCCCATGGGATTCTCCGCGTCCAACGGCTGTAGTCCGGCAGCGAAATGGAGTTTCCCTCCTGCTCCCCGATGAGCGTGACTTCGTCGCCCGCGCGCGCGTCAGGCGCGCTGCTTATGTCGACGGTAAATTCGTCGAGGCCGACAGGGCCGATTATCGGGCAGAGTTTTCCGCGTATCAGCACGCGGGCGTCTTTCGAGTATCCCGAAGGCACGCCGTCGGCATATCCGGCGCATACCGACGCAATCGGCGAGCGCGCGCCGCGCGAGACGGCCAACACCCGCGACTTAAACGAGAGAACTGGCATTATATTCAGCTTGTCGAAACCCGCGTTGTCCGGGAAGGGGTTTATTCCGTACTGAATCAGCCCCATGCGGACGGCGTTCAGCGGCGGGACAATCGGAAGGTAGCGCATCGCCGCGGAATTGTGAATGTGAATGAGCATTTCGGGCGAGCCGTATTTCCTTGCCAGACGCAGGAAGATTTCGGCCTGGCGCTTTGTGTATTCGGCGTCGAAGTCGGCGGAGGAAAAGTGCGAGAACATTCCGGACACCTTTATTCCGCCGATTTCCAGAATTTTGGGTATTTCGCGGTCGGCCTCTTCGTGCCATATTCCGGCGCGCCCCATTCCGGTGTCGATTTTTATCTGCACGTTCAGCGGCCGTCCGCGCTCATCGGCGAGCCGCGCGAAGGCGCGGGCCTCGTCGGCGGAGGAAACCGCGGGGGTTGCGGCGTAGTCGAAGGCGAGCGGACGCTCCTGCTTGAGCATCGGGCTGAGGACGAGAATGGGCTTGTCGGGGATTATTTCGCGCACTCTTGAAGCTTCGTACAGATTGGCGACGGCGAACACGTCCGCGCCGCCCCGCACGAAGCGCAGAAGCGCCTGCGGCATGCTGTGCCCGTAGGCGTCCGCCTTTACCACGCATACGTATTTAACGCCGTCGGGGAGGGAGGCCTTTATGTTTCGCACGTTGTTTTCCAGCCTGCAAAAATCAATTTCCACCCATGATCTGTGGGGCAATCCGTTCATTGCGCGCGATTTTCACACCTTCCGGAGCGCGGCGTCAATTTAATTTGCCGAAGTTTCAAAGCTTGATTTTTCCCGGTTTTTGAAATGGAATGTGCGCGATGATTGAGGGAAACATTGCAGACAAGTTTTCGAGCGGTAAAACCGTGTTTTCGGTAGAGTTTTATCCGCCGAAAACCGAGGAGGGCGCGCGCCAGATACTGCGCACGGCAAAGAAGCTCAAGGACACGGCCTCCCCGGATTACGTTTCCATTACCTACGGGGCGGGGGGGGCGACGCGCGAACTCACGGTCGATTACGGCGAACTTCTGGGCGACATATTCGGCTTTGAGGTCATGCCCCATTTGGCCTGTTTGGGAAATTCGCGCGCCGACATAGAGGAGATACTTGAACGCTTCAAGCGAAGCGGATTCAGGAGCGTCATGGCGCTTCGCGGCGATCCTCCGAAAAACGCGGTCGGATTCTCTCCGGCTCCAGGCGGATTCCTGCACGCAAACGAGCTTGTGGAATTTGTGCGCGAAAAATTTCCGGACGCCGCGATAGGCTGCGCGGGCTATCCCGAAAAGCACCCGGAGGCCGAGAGCCTTGAGGCCGATATCGCCAATCTCAAGCGCAAGGTTGACGCGGGGGCGGACTTCGTGGTGACGCAGATGTTTTTTGACAATTCCCACTACTTTAACTTTGTCCGCAAGTGCCGCGAGGCCGGAATAGAAAAGCCGATTGTGGCGGCGGTATTGCCCGCGCTCTCATACAGGCAGGTCATGAATTTCAAATCCATGTGCTCTTCGGAAATTCCTGAAAAACTTGCGGAGGAGCTTTTGTCCGCCGGCGACGACGCGGAACTGGCGGCGCAAATCGGCATACGCTGGGCGCGCGCGCAGATAGACGAGCTTCTGTCCGCCGGCGTTCCCGGCATACATTTGTACATTCTCAATCGGGCGCAGAGCGCGCTTGCCCTTTACGGCGCGATTCGCGGTTCCTGACGCGGCGCGAATCGAGTCTTGCGGGGCGGGTCGGTCCGGGCCGGTCGGCCGGGGGGCGTCCGCAAGGCGGAGTTTGGCGGGCTTATGCGCGGCATGCGCTTTGTTTCCAAACCTATATTTCGGGCGCCGGCGATTTTCGAGCGTCGGCGATATAACTTGCGGTTTTGAGGTTTGCGCGCGCCGGTTTTAAGACGGCGGAAAACGCCCGAATTTGTGGCGGCGGCATGTCGGAGAGTTTTTATCGCGCTTAGATAGGTTTTGCCTTTTGCCGCCTTGCGCGCCGGCGCAAAAGTTTCGCGCCCGCAAAATTTTTTTCGCAAACATTGCCGCGCGCCTTTGAGCTTTTGTTTTTATTTCCGTTTGGAATTTTTCAAATGCCGCCTCTTGCGGGAATAGCCGTTGAGTCTTGAGGCTTGGTCCGCATAAAATTGATTGCGGATAAAAATAATCGCCCATTGAAATTCGCCGCTATACAAAAATGTTGTGCGCATATGTTGCGGCTACAAAAATGTAGCCGTTTTTTTGCGGCTTCAGTTTTAGCGGTTAATTCATAAGTTATTGATTATGAAAATAAAATATACGTTTTAAGAAACTGGCACAAGATATGCTAAACAAAAAATATCTAACTCAAGCAAACCATGAAACTGATAATAGCATACATCAAGCCTGAACAACTGGGAGAAGTCAAGAAGGAGCTTTTCAAGAACCAGATTTACAGGATATCGGTCACGAACGCGCTCGGTTGCGGACGGCAAAAGGGCTATACCGAGAGTTATCGCGGAAGCGAGACGGAGGTCAATCTGCTCAAAAAGGTGCGTCTTGAAATCGCGGTGAACGACGAGTTTCTCGACGTCACCATAGAGTCCATAATCAAGGGCGCGCAGACCGACAGGATTGGCGACGGAAAAATCTTCGTATTGGACATACGGGAGTGCATTCGAGTCCGCACGCGCGAGACGGGGCCCGCCGCCATAGGTTGAGTTTCCCGGAAATTTTTAATTCAAGGAGAATACGAAAATGAATTTGAAAAACATATTGCCTCTTGCGGCCCTCGCCGCATGCGCCACGGCCAACGCCCAAGAGGTGGCCGCCGCCGCCGAGGCCGCAAAGGCTTCGCCGGAAATGTTTACGATAAACAATCTCTGGATTCTTTTGGGCGCCATATTGGTGTTCGCAATGCATCCGGGATTCGCCCTTGTGGAAACGGGATTGTCGCGCGCAAAAAACAGCGTCAACATTCTGGCCAAGAATTTGGTCACCGTTGCCATAGGCCTGCTTAGCTATGTGATTATTGGCTTCAACCTGATGTATCCCGGAGAGTCTTCGTGGCTGCTCGGAAAGTTTCTCGGCTTTGGAGGATTTGGGGTTTCATGCCCGGAGGGGCTGGCCGGCGCGATCGAGTACAACGGCGGCAACTATTCCTATTGGACTGACTTCATCTTTCAGGGCATGTTCGCCGCGACCGCCGTCACGATAGTTTCCGGCGCGGTTGCGGAGCGCGTAAAGTTTTCCGCCTATCTGATATTCGCGGTATTTTACGCGACGTTCGGATACACCGTCATCGGTTCGTGGGGTTGGGGCGGAGGCTGGCTCAAGGATTTGGGATTCTACGACCTGGCCGGTTCCAC
This sequence comes from Verrucomicrobiota bacterium, assembly GCA_003343565.1. Classification (GTDB taxonomy): domain Bacteria; phylum Verrucomicrobiota; class Verrucomicrobiia; order Opitutales; family Intestinicryptomonadaceae; genus Merdousia. Next base: position 77,836 of record QALA01000069.1, read on the forward strand.
GTTCGTCCATTCGGTAGGCGGCTGGGCCGCGTTGGTGGGTGCTTTCATGATCGGGCCGCGCATAGGCAAGTATGTCAACGGGAAAACCCGCGCAATGCCAGGCAGCAATCTCGGCTTTGCGACGCTCGGAGTGTTTCTCTTGTGGTTCGGCTGGTTCGGCTTTAACGGAGCTTCCGTTTTCTCGGCGGATCCCGTGATGGTGGCCTATGTGTTTACCACGACGGCGCTCTCGGCCTCGGCCGGCATTGTCGCGGCGATGATTACATCGTGGGCTACGCAAGGCAAGCCCGACCTCTCCATGATGCTCAACGGCTGTCTGGCGGGTTTGGTGGGCATAACCGCAAGCGCGGACTGCGTATCGATTGCCAGCGCGTGCATAATAGGCGTCGTTTCCGGCATAGTGGTCGTGTTCTCGGTGTACTTCTTTGACAGGATAAGGATTGACGATCCGGTCGGCGCGCTTTCGGTCCACTTGGTGTGCGGAATATGGGGCACGCTTGCGGTCGGAATATTCTCGCCCGACCACGAACTTCTGCCGCAAATAATAGGCATAGCGGCCGTGGCTGTCGCATGCGTTGTGACGAGTTCTGTCATATTCTACGCCATAAAGAAGACTGTCGGCCTGCGCGTCGGCAAGAGCGAGGAACTCAGAGGCCTCGACATCTCCGAACACGCGATGGAGGCATACAACGGATTCCAAATCTTCATCAACGAATAGGCTTTTCATGGGTCTGAGGAGGACTGATTGATTAGTGAATAAAAACGGCGGGGGCGTCCGAAAGGGCGCCTCTTTTTTTGTCGCAATGCTAAAATGGCCAATGCGGCCTGACGCAGAAAGCGCAGCGCATGCGGAAAGCCGGGCGGCACGGAGGCTGAAGATGCGCCATATTGCGGCGGAGCGCGCCTGCTTGCGGCAGTTTGCGCAATCAAACGGCGGGCTTATAAAAGTTTGCGCGGCATACGTTGTATCGCGGTTTGATTTTTTCTTGCGCCGCTTTTCTTGCGCCGCTGCCGACGGTATCCGCCGCCGCCCTTTGCAAGATTTGGCAATCTTTCGCCATTGCCGCGGCATTCCGCTTTAAAATCCGCATTTCGAACGCCGCTGCGGAGAAATTTGCCGATTGGGCTTAAAAAACGGGCACAATTTTCTTTAAAATTAAATCCGCGGCCTTATAGGATATGGGATAGTAAAAATATCGGAGAACATGCCTTTTTTGCCAAGATGAAAAAGATAGCGTTGATAAACGGCGTCAATATGGACAGGCTCGGATTGCGCGAGCCGGAAATTTACGGGAAAACCACATTGGCGGACATAGTGGGCGCCTTTCGGCGGGAGGCCGACAAACTCGGCGTGGAGGTCTCGGATTTTCAATCCAACCACGAGGGCGCGCTCGTCGACGAGATTGCGCGCTTGGCGGACGACGGATACTCTGGCGCGGTGTTCAATCCCGGCGCGTTCACCCACACGAGCGTGGCGTTGCGCGATTGCATTGCCGGGAGCGGAATGAAGTTCGTGGAGGTGCATATTTCCAACGTTCACGCGCGGGAGGAGTTTCGCTCTCGCTCTCTGACGGCGCCGGTTTGCGCGGCGCAGATATGCGGCATGGGGGTCGAGGGATATTTGGCCGCGCTCAGATTTTTGGCGCTTTAGCCCGCGGGGTATGGCGATAAACGTTTTCGCATCGGCTGTTCGTCGCGCGTTTGCCTTGTGAACGATTTTGGGATAGACTTTGAGGGCGAGCTGAATCCGGCCCAGTTTTCGGCGGTGACGGCTCCGTACAATCGGCCCGCCCTTGTGCTCGCCGGGGCGGGATCGGGCAAGACCCGCACGCTGACGTACAGGGTGGCCTGGTTTTTGGCGGAGTGTTCGTTTGCCCCGCGCGAGATTCTCCTGCTGACCTTCACCAACAAGGCGGCCAGGGAAATGCTCGACAGGATTTTTTCCCTCACCGGATTTTCCCCGGAGGCCTTTTGGGGCGGGACGTTTCACAGCGTGGGCAACAGATTCTTGCGCCGCGAAGGCAGGGCGATAGGGGTCGAGCCGGATTTCACGATTCTGGACTCCGACGATTCCGAGGCGTTTTTGAAGCGTTGCGTCGAGGAGGAATACCCGAACTTTTTTTCCGTCAAGGACAATCCCCGCGTGAAGCTGTTGCGCGATATAATCAGTTATGCGCGCAACACCTGCAAGAGCGTGCCGCAGACGATGGCGGAGTGTTTCAGCTGGCTTGAGACTCCCGCAGAACAGATTGCGGACATCGCCAAATTTTACGACTTCGACAAGCGCCGCAAAAACTATTGCGACTTCGACGACCTGCTGGAGCTTTGGAAGCGCCTTCTTGAGGAGGACGACGCCGTGCGCGCCAGATACGCCGGGCGCTTCGGAAACATTTTGGTCGACGAATATCAGGATACGAACAGCCTGCAATGCCGCATTCTGGACTTGCTTGCCGACAGGGGTGATCTCACCGCGGTCGGGGACGACGCGCAGTGCATTTATTCGTGGCGCGGGGCGCAGATAGACAACATACTGCATTTCAAAGACCGCTATCCCGCAGCCGCCGTATTCAAAATAGAGCGCAACTATCGCAGCACTCCGCAGATACTCGATTTTGCAAACGCGGTACTGTCGGGAATGTCCACTGACGACGAGTACAAAAAGTCGCTTGTGGCCGCGCGCGGCGGGACCTCAAAGCCGCTTGTCATACGCGCGATGGACGCGTCATCGCAGGGCAGGCAGGTGGCCGACTGCGTGCTTGACGCTGTATCGTCGGGCAAGTACCGCTATTCCGACATAGCGATTTTGTACCGCTCGCATTTTCAGGCGATGGATTTGCAGCTGCAAATGCAGTATAAAAACATTCCGTTTGTCATGACAAGCGGAATGAAATTCTTTGAGCAGGCGCATATAAAAGACGTGGCGGCCATGATTAGGTTCGCGGCTAATCCGCGCGACTTCATGTCGTTTTGGAGGCTTTTGAAATATCTTCCGAAGGTCGGCGAAAAGACGGCGAACAAGATATTCTCGGCGGCTCTCGAACGCTCGCAAAAGAGGCGGATTTCCGTATTCGAGGCCCTCTCGGACAAGCCCGTGGTTGCGAAGGTGCCGGTCGGCGCGCGGGAGTCTTTCGGAGAGCTTGTTTCCGACGTGTCGGCATTGCGGGAGATGTTTGAGCGTTCGACTGCCTCCGGCGGCGGCTCTGGCGCGGACTCCGAAAGCGGAGAAAACTCCGGAAACGGCGAGGGCGGAGAAAATTCCGCGGGAGTTTTTCAGGCGGACTTGTTCTATGCGGGCCGCGCCGCTTCGCCGAATGCCGATTCGACGGCGGCAAGCCGGATTTCTGCGGGCGGAGACGAAAAGGGGGAAGGCCCCGGTTCGGAATCCGACGGAGATTCTCCGGTTCGGGATTCCGAATCCGCCTCCGGCGCGGATTCGGTTGTTTCCGATAATCCGCTTCCGAAGGATTTTGTGAAGGCCGCATGTTCCGGCTGGTATTCCTCCGTGATGAAAACGCAATACGCCGATTGGCAGGAGCGCGTTGACGACTTTGACGCGCTGTACGAATATGCGGGACGCTATGCCGATATAGGGGATTTTTTGGACAACATCGCTCTGGAGACAGACGCGCGCCCCGAATCGGAGGCCGACGCGAAAGTTTCCAAAGTCCGCCTGATGACCGTCCATCAGGCAAAGGGGCTGGAGTTCCCGATAGTGTTTATAGTCGGCGCGGCCGACGGCCTTTTCCCGACCAAGCGCAGCATTGAGGAGGGCGACGTGGAGGAGGAGCGGCGCCTGTTCTACGTTGCCGCCACGCGGGCTATGGATTATCTGGTTATCTCGTATCCGCGCGTCGGCGCAAGCGGGGGGAATTTTGAAATGCGCCCGCCGAGCAGGTTTCTCGAAAGCGTCGATTCCTCTCTGTACGATTGCGCCTTTTGAATTTTTTTTGCGCGCGCGTTTTGCGTTTGCTTTATGCGGCGTCTCCGCCGCAATCGAAAATTTCGGTTTTGAAAAATGAAAGCGGACTTTGGAAAGCGCATGCGCATTTCGAAGTTTTTAGCTGCGCGCGCATTTTGCGGCGGATTCGCATCTTGCGGCATGGTGGCATTGAGGCATTGCCGCCGTTCTGCGTTTTTTAATTTGCATACGCTCCTTCGCTTTGCGCACCCGCGCGCGGTCGGGAAATTTTGCGTAAAATGTCCTGCCAGCTGTGTGTGTAGCTATTGGTAAATTTTTTTGTTTTTCGAAAAAGCCTTCCAAACCTTAATTGGTTTTGGGTGCGGAGAAAAAATCTCTCCGAGTTCAAAGCCGCTCTTCCGCTCCCGAACCCGCCGCCGTCTTTTTGTAAGATTTCGCAACGCCCGTAATTGCCGCGGCATTCCGATTTAAATTCGCATTTCGTCGCAAACGCCGGGGCGTCCAAAAGGCGCGCGCTTTTTAGCGCGGAATTGCGCAGCGCAAAAAAAACGCCGCAAGGCGGGTTGGCGTCTTGCGGCGTTTTCGTTTTGGCGGGATATTTTCCCTTACGAGCGCAGCGGCATCACCACGCAGAGGAAATTGTCCAGCGTCTTGAATACGCCCGGACTCATTTCGTCCTTAAATTCAAAGTAAACTTCGTCCTTTGAAACGTTGCGCAACGGGCTCAGCAGAAATTCGGGGTTGAATCCGATTTGAACCTCCGGGCCGGAGTATTCAACTTCGATAGGCTCGCGCGCTTCGCCGTATTCCGCGCTCTGTCCGGATATTTCCAGGCAGTTGTCGGCTATCTTCAGGCGGACGGAGTTGTTTTTGTCGTTCGTCATCAAAGCCACGCGCTGCACGGTTTCGAGCATGAGTTCGCGCTCCACCTTAATGCGCTGTTCGGCCTCTTTGGGAATTACCTGCTTGTAGTTCGGGTAGTTCCCCTCGACGATTTTTGAAACCAGATATATGGAGCCGGCCAGGCCGTTTTCGGCGGAGTCCTCATTGACTTCTATGTCGAAGGCGACCTGCCGCTCGCTAAAGCTGATTTTGACTTTCTGCCCCTGCGCGAGCAGTTTTGAGAGTTCCGCCACCGTCTTTGCCGGAAGTATTATGCTGCCTTCGTCCTCCTGGCTTATGGACATTTCACGCCAGATCAGCGCAAGGCGGCGGCCGTCGGTGGCAACCAGCGTGAGCTTGCCCTCGGCGAAGTTGAAGAAAACGCTGTTGAGTATGTACCTGTTTTCGTCCGTGCTCTGCGCGTACGATACCGACCGCAGCATATTCATCAGCTCCTGCGGGCCCAACTCATAACTGTGCTGGTCCACAAAGCTGGGCAGGGCGGGGAAATCTTCGGCCTTGAGCCCGTTGAAACGCTTGATGTCCGTGCGGCCGGAGCGTATGCGCGCGGTCTGGCCGTCGGAGCTTTCCACGGTCACTTCCTGCTGCGGCATGGCCGCTATGAGCGAGGCCAGTTTCTTTGCCGGCAGCGTGATGTCCCCCTCGGATTCGACATCGGCCTTTATCGCGCAGCGTATGCCGAGATCCAGATTTGTGGACGTCAGCATTACCCGGCCGTTTTCGGCCTTGATAAGAACATTGCCCAGAACCGCCATTTGCGGTTTGGCGCTCACTATGTTTGTCACTTGGCGCAGCCCCGTTGAAAAGTGCTCCTTGTTTATTTTAAACTTCATGGCGTTTTAATTTGTTCCGTTAAAAACTACCGCTCCGAAACGCGTCGATGTTTCAAATGCGATAAAATTGTTTTGCTTATAGTGCCGGCTTTTATCTTAAAACCGTTCCAAAATCCAGCTTTTTTTGCGCGGCAACCGCGCTTGAGGGAAAAATTCGGGCGTCTGAACCGGCGGGAAAATCCGCCGCCGCACGGCGCGTCCCCGTTCTCCCGCGGGCTTGCTTTGCGGCGGATTGGCCGGCCGGCGGGCCGAATTGGCGGACGGGCGCATTCTCAACGCTGGCCGGGCAGAAATTCCAAATCGCCGAGTTTTCCGCCGTCCAGTTTTATCCTGCGGTAGTAGCAGCCGCGCCGCGGATTGCCGGAGCTATCTTTCGTGTGGCAGGAGCCCTTTCCGACCATCGTCACCTTGTAAACGACGGAATTTTGCTCGCAGTTGACGAGTATCTCGTCGAGTTTTAAAAAGTCGCCGCTGGTTTTGCCCTTTATCCAAAGTTCGTTGCGCGACGTGCTCCAGAAGGTGGCCATGCCCTCTTTTGCGGCCGTCTCCAGCGCGAGCCTGTTGGCGTATCCGACAATTAGGACTTCCCCCGTTTGCGAACACTGGGCGATCGCCGGAATTACGTCCTCGGCGCATGCGGCTATTTTCTTGAGTTTTGCAAAGTCTATGTCGAGCTTCAGTCCCTCTTCTATTTCTTTACTCATATTTTCTAAATGCCACCTTCCGTCTTTTTTTCAACAACTTTCTTTTTGGAAGATTCGCATTGCCAATTTCCGTCGCGCTACGAATTTTTTATTGTTGCCAAAAAACGGGTGCGCGTCCAGATTTTCATTCATGATATTCGGGCGCGAAGGCAAAGGAGGCGCGAATGTTTCCGGCGGGCGCGAAAAAAATTCTCCGGTCTCAGCGCGGCGCGTGCGCAGGGAATTCGGCTGGTACGAGGTTCCTGACCAGCTTTGGAAGGCCGTCCGAAAGCTTTTGTACGTTGCGGCCGCCCTGTTTCTGTTTTGGTTTCTGCGCGAGTGCTACCTGTCTTGGGACATATTTTCATAACTTCCGCCTTTCGCTGTTCTGCGGCGTTTTTTCGCGCGCAATGCGGCAATTTTACAGCCCCCTAAAAAAGGGGATTTTAAAAAGAGGGCGGCAAAAAGAAGGGCCTTTCTTTAAAGGCACTTTCCTAAAAGACGCTTTCCTAAAAAAGGCCTGAAAAGCGGAATTTCTTTTTTGGAGGGAAGTCGAACAAAGATTTGTTTGGCGATTTATTTGGCGAATATACCCGCGGAATTTGGCAAACATGCCCGCGGGGAAATTCGCCGGGATTTCGTTTCGCCCGGTCTGCGTGTGCGGATTCGAAGTTTGTCAGCCGGCCGCTCTTGCGCTCCGCCTGCGCGACGACCACGCCGAACCTAAAATGAACGCCATTCCCAACGAGCCCGTCAGTATTTCCGGAACCTCCCTGACGGTGGCTATCAGCATTATCGCGGCGAGCGCGCCGATCGCCCAGTAGGCCCCGTGCGTCAGATAGACGAATTTGTCCAGCGTCTTTCTCTCGACCAAAACTATCGTGAGAGACCTTACGAAAAACGCGCCGACGGCGAGCCCGATGGCTATTACGACCACGTCCTTCGTCAGCGCGAAGGCGCCCAACACTCCGTCGAGCGAGAACGACGCGTCTATGAGTTCGAGATATATGAAGGCCGCCAATCCGGCGTGTTTTAGCGCAAACGCATTGTCGTGTTCGGCCATGCGTTCGAGCTTTGCGCTCAGGCCGTGTATTCCGAGGTGGAGAAATATCCCGATCGTTCCGGCGATAATGGACACGATTCTGTCGTCGGTATCGAGGAATATCTGGAGCAGCAGCAGCGACAGGAACGCGAATATGGTCGGCGCAAACGGAATTTTTCCCGCGCTAAAGAGGGCTTTTTCCAGCGGCGCAATCCAGTGGAGCTTCTTCTTGCGGTCGAACATGAATTCGAGAAACAGCATCATCAGGAATGTTCCGCCGAAAGAGGATATTCCCACGTTTGCCCTTTCGAGGTGCTCCGCGTAGGAGTCGGGCTTTTCGAGGGCGAGTTTGAGCACCTCCAGCATCGATATTCCCGAAAACGCCGAAACTATCAGAATCGGGAATACGAATCTCATGCCGAACACCGCTATCGCTATGCCCCATGTCAGAAAGCGCCTGCGCCAGACCGGCGACATCTTCTCCAATTTCGTCGCGTTTATGACCGCGTTGTCGAACGACAGGCTGATTTCGAGAGTGCAGATTACTACCGCGTAGAACAGGAACAAAAATCCCGCGCCGTCGTGCGCCGCCTCGCCGCGCCAAAACGCGAGCGACATTCCCACTATGAAAATGCCGAAGGACCATTCAAAATATTTAAGCATGCATCGTCCTTTCCAAAATATTTATTCCCGCCGATTCAAACAGTGCGGCGCATTTTATCAAGCAGATAAAATCTTTTCGCTCACAGGAAGAGGCGCGCCGTTTGCGCCGCAGGCGAAACGTTTTTTTCACAGGTTGTAGGTCTGCGTACGGAAAGCGCAACCGCAGGCTCTCTCCCGACGCGGGGGGGTAGATTCCGGCGCGAGTGGGGGGAGTAGAGGAAATCCGAAGACCTAAAGGAAAAAGCTCCTGAGAGAGATTCCGGTGCGAGGGGTACAGCGAAGGGCTGTCGCGGGCGGGATTCGCTTACTCCTTGACAAGCCGCGCGCGCGCTTTAAGAATCCGTTAAAATCTTACGATATTTCTTTGGGAGCTTCGGCGGGCGGCTGGGTGCCGCAAAAGTTCGGGGCGAAGGTTTTTTAATGGCTAAGGGTTTTATGTCCGGATTCGGAAATATTGCGCGGGGAATTGCGGCGGCTTTTCTCGCATTTGCGGCGGTTTCGGCGTGCCGGCTTCATGCGGCGGGCGGGGGGCGTCCCGCAGTCGGCGTATTTCCGGCGGACACCCCCGTCAAGAGGCTGCCGGGCGGGGTTACAGTTGTGGGAAGCGGCGACAACAAAATAATAGTGGCGCCGCCTCCGAGGCCGAATATGGCAGAAGCTCCTTCGGTCGGGAAGCCCGTTTCGGAGAGGGACCCGAACGCTCCGCACAAGCAGAGGTTTGCGGCCCAGTCGAGATACGCCTTCATTCCGATAAACGCCTATGGGCACGATTCGGATTTCACGCTGAAGGAAGTCGCCACGGGAAAGGTTATAGCGCAGGGGCGCGGGGTGCTCGCTCCCGCGGGCGACACTCCCGACTGGTACATGGAGGTCGACATTTCCGACTACAAGGGGCGCGAATTGGAGTTTTCGTATGTCAGAAAGACCGGACGCGCGGCCAAGCTTTTGTTTACCGACACCTATCCGAACAGGAAATGGACGGGAGACTATTCGCGTCCGTCGTTCCACTTTTCCCCGCGCGCAGGCAAGCTGACGGACGTCGGCGCGCTGACGCATTTCAAGGGAATGTGGCATAGCTATTACATGTTCGACGGCTACTCCTTGAAGGGGCAGAACAGGCCTCTGACGGGGCGCGCGTTTTCCCCGGACATGATGCGGTGGGCGTACATGCCTCCGCTGAACACTAAATTGGACTCCACCGGCCGGGCGGACGGGTCGGCTTCGTCGTCGTTCGTCGATTCCAAGAACCGCAGCGGATTGTTCAGCACGCCGGAGGGCGGGGTGATATTTGTGAGAAATATTCCGGGCGTGGGCGACTGCGTGTCATATACGCCCGACATGCAGAACCATTATTTTTCGGCCATAAATCCCATACTGGGACGCTCCGGAGAGTATCCGTATCTGTTCTTTGACGACGACAGCCAAAAGTGGATTTTGCTGCGCATCGAGAGGAAGTCCGCCCGCCCGGCCGTTTCGGCCGCGGGCGGCGGGAAAACTGCGGGGAAGGCCGGGCGCGCCGACGGAGCCGCACAAGCTTCCAAAGCTGCGGACAACGCGTCTGTTGAACGCGCGGCTGAAAAATCTCCGTCGGTCGGCGCGCACGCGGATTCGGCGGGGGGCGCAAAGGTTTCAAAGTCGGGCGAAACGGACGAAAAGCCCGTCGAGGCGGTCTTTGACGGCATAGCGGACGACGTTGCCAACAGCACGGATATAGTTCCGGTTGCCTCCGAAGACGGGGGCTCGCGGAAGGCCGCAGGCGATACGGAAGTCGCGATATACGCCGGGGACTCGCTGCGCTCCCTGAAGCGCGTCGGAACGTTGGACGCGGATTTCCCGTCGGCGCAGCTTTTCAAGATGAATGTCACCGGAGTTCCCTCCGAGCCCCGCTGGGTTGTCCTTTCCGGCGACGGCCGCTACTATGTCGGCTCCTTTGACGGAAAGACATTCAAGCCGGATTCCGCCGAGCCGTTGAGGCTTTTTCACGGCGAGTTTAAGAGGCTGACGCTTTGGCAGAACGATCCGAAGGGCAGAAAAATAGTCTCCGGAATGTTTCAGCAGGCTCCCATGCACATTCCGCGCGACGTTTCGGAAGTCATAAAATTTTCCGGCGCATACACGGTTCCCTACGAATTGAGCCTCGTTCAGGTCCACGGCGGAGCCTTCCAGCTGCGCGCCATGCCCTGCGAGGAGTTCCGCATGTCGAAGGTCCTCCCCACCGACGCGATAGGAATGGGCGGGGCGGTCATCAACTTTGCCAACAACAGCTTCATGCTTCCCGACGCGTGCGGAAACAGGCGCGCATTCACCGGAGAGTTCAATCTCGCCGAATGCAGGCATACCGCGCTTGAGGTGTGGCGCCACTCGATAGGCTATACCAGAGAGGACAACAAGTTCAAGATGCAGAAAAACAGGGAGGACTTGTACGAATTTACCCCGCAGGCGAATTCGGAGCCCGCGTACTTCGGCTTTGAGCTCCTCATGGATTCGTGCGGATTGGAGTTCATAAGCAAGGCGGGCAGGGACGTCATTGTGGTAAGCGACAACCTCTTTGAGCCAGACTACGAAATCCGCCTTCTTTCCATAGGCCGAATTTATGTCGACAACATGATGTATTATCGCGTCTTGAGGCAGCCCATGCGGTTCTACACGCCGGCCAGCCTCAATGTCTACGAGTTTATTTTGCGCGGGCTGAACTGATGTTCTTCCAGGTGATAGAGACGTCGAGCGCGGGCAATTGCGCGCTGTTGAGGTGCGGAGGCAAAAACGTTCTCATCGACGCCGGCGTCGGAATAAGGGCGGTGGGGGCATACCTGCGCGGATTCGGCATGGAAATCGGAGACATAGACGCGATTTTCATAACGCACGAGCACTCCGACCATTGCAAGGCGCTGAAGTCGTTTCGCGGAATTTCCGGGCTGAAAGTCTTTGCCAATAGGGACACGCGCGAGAGCGTGGTTTATTCCTATCCCGAAACGAGGTCGCTGGCGTGGTTCGAATTTCGCAACGCAGAGCCGTTTTCGTTCGGAGACATGACCGTTTCCGCCTTCGGAGTCCCGCACGATACGAACGACTGCGTCGGCTATTCGTTCAGATTCGGCGGCGAGGAGCTCGTGTGGGCAACGGACTTCGGCTTTCCCACGCGGGAGGTTGTCGAGGCCGCGCGCAGGGCGTCCGTATTGGTTTTGGAGAGCAACTACTGCCCGGTGATGCTTGAAAATTCGTCGCGCCCCTACCGACTGAAGATGCGCATATCGAGCCGCAACGGCCACCTTTCCAACGAGGACGCCATAAGCGTTTTAAAGACGCTGGATCCGGCGCGGATACGCAAGGTGTTTCTGGCGCATATTTCGGCCGAGTGCAACAGATGCGAACACATAGAGCATTTGCTTTCCTCGGCTCCGGAACTTGCGCCGATACTTCCGAAAATAGAGATAATCCCTCCGCGCGGACGTTGTTCGAGCGCGTTTGAACTTTGATTGTCCCGCCTTGTGCGGCGCGCGGGCTTTTTGTTGCGGCTTACGCGCTTCGCCTCTTGCGGTAGGTATTTGCGGAGCGCATGAAACTTTTAAAGCCGCTTTAGGCCCGCCAATGCTGCTGCGCCGCGGCCTCCGCCGGACGGGAGGGGCGGAGGATAAATAATTGCGTTCCGCGTAGCGTCAGAATGGGGATTGCGAAATGCCCGCGCCGCGACGGCAGACGGGCGCGGAACATAACGGCATATCGCGCGGGACGACAATCGCGCCCGCGCAAGCGGAATACCAAAGCGGCGGCAGGCGAAACGAAAAATTTCCCGCACTGATTACCTGCGGCAGGCGATTCCCCAAATGCCGAATTTGCGGCGGGCGAATGGCTTGCCTGCGCAGGGCCGAAGTCTCCTTCAACGCCGGCAAAGGCGTCTGCAAAGTGCGCGTTAAGCCCCCCGCAAATAACCCGGCCGCAAGTCGCTTCCAAATTTAACTTAATATGGGCGGCAACCTCCTTGCAACTTTCCAAAACCGCCTTTGCAACACTCCTCCTGAAAACCTTTTTTCCAAACCCTATTTTATTTTTCCAAAATCAAATTTCACGATAGGCCGCGGTAAAACCGCAAAAGTTTTGCAAACGCTTATAAAGCCTTTTTATTTTTTGCGGGGAAAGCGCCAAACAGGGGGGGCGATAAAAATGTCCAAGCGTTTGGCGCAACTATATAGAACCTTTTGGCGGGGTGCAAATCGGATAAAACGCCGCGCAGACGGACGCTTATCGCGCGGTTTCAGTCTTACTGCGCGGTTTCAGGCCGAATTTTTCTCCGAAAATTTAGTTGCGCTATCCTCTTGCGGGGAGCGGTTCGGAACATTTCTTTTCCACCGCCTCCTGCACGCGCTTGGCGAAGTTTTCGTAGGATTCGTCAGCGCGGGCCTTCATCTGCGGAAGGTAGTCGACGTAAATGTCGGACAGCAGTTTTGGAAACGTCGCTCCCGCTTTGAGCGCGTTGTAGGCGCCGCGTATTGCGACGGGCACTACGGGCACTCCCATCTCCTTTGCCATTATTGCGAAAGTCTGTTTAAATTCCCCCACGCAGCCGTCTTTGGTGCGCGTGCCCTCCGGAAATATCATCACGCTTTCCCCCTGCCGGAGAGCCTGCGCCAACTCCCTTATGGATCCGCTAACGTTGTCGTTTATGTCCATGATCAGGACGTTGCTGCGCCGGGCGAAGGCCTTTAGGAATCCCCGCCTGATTATCCTGCGCGTCTTTGCGAAAAAGCGCGTCTTGAGCGCCCGCGCGTTCGTCAGGCTCTGCGATACGAAAAGGCCGTCCAAATAGCACTGGTGGTTTGGCGCAATTATCAGCGCGGCCGCGCCCGCCAAATTTTGCGTTCCGCTTGCGTGCACCCTATACAGCAATTTGGACAGCGCGCGCAGGACAAATATTGACGCGAAGTGCAGCATGTGCGGGCGCGGAAGAACGGGGCGCGGCAGGCCGTTTATTATGTCCGGCCACGAAAACTTCCTGTTGGTCGGCTCGAAGTTCCCGTTGCGCGACTCCTCGACCAGCGCGGACATTTTTCTAAGCGACGGATACTTTTCAAAATCGCGTTCGGAAATTTCTACCCCGTAATTTTCCCGAATGAAACACTGCATCGAAATTTTCCCAAGCGAGTCCAGCCCCAAGTCCATTTCCATGTGCGCGTCCGCATCGGGGGCCGCGGAGATTTGCGCCTTCAGAACGTCTTTCAGGCGGCGGTATGTCTCCGAATCCGGCTCCGGCAAAGATTCCCGCTTGGGCTTTGCCGACGACATGTCCTCAAAGTATTCCGCCAGGTGAAAACGCTTTAGCTTGCCGACGCGCGTGCGCGGAAGCTCCCCGTCCGTGAGCGCAAACTTGATTATGCGCTTGTACATGGCCGTGCCCCTGTTGTACGGCAGAATAACCGTGTTGCGTATGCGCTCTTCTGCGGCCTCCGCCCCGCTCGAAAGAAGCTCTGCGGGCACGCGCACTATGGCCTTGAGCATGTTCTCGTGCATCAGCACGCCGCATTCTACCACATCGGGAGACTGGGCCTTTATCTGCGCCTCCATGTCGGCGGGATTCAGATTTTTTCCGTTGGCCAAAACTATTATTTCCTTGCGCCTTCCCGTGATGAACAGGAAGCCGTCGTCATCGACGTATCCCATGTCTCCGGTGAAGAGCCAGCCGTCGCGGATCGCCTCGGCCGTCTCTTCGGGGCGCTTGTAATATCCCGCAGTGACGTTTCCGCCGCGAACGGCTATTTCGCCGTCCGCAATCCTTATCTCTATGCCCGGCAGAGCCTCTCCCGGCGAGCCTATCCTCACGCGCCCGATGCGCGGAAAGGCGATTATCGGCGCGCACTCCGTCATGCCGTAGCCCTCGCGGATTCCGAAGCCCAATATGTCGAGGTCGCGCCAGACTTTTTTGTCCAGCGCGGCCCCGCCGGAAATCCAGAATTTCACCTCGCCGCCGAACTTTTTGTGCACCGCGCCGAACAGTCGCCTTGAGAGCGCGCGGCTGTCGGCCAGCTTCGCAATCCAAAACAGGAGCGAAACGATTTTGGACGCCCCGATTTTCGCCATTATGTTCGCGTGCAAAAGCTCGTAGAAGCGCGGCACGCTTATTATCATGTCGACGCTGTGCTTCTCCAGAACGGCCGCAATGTCCGCGGGGGATATGGATTTTGGAAAGACCAGTTTGCCGTTGATTGAAAGCGGCATGACGAGCGTGCCCATTATCGGCAGTATATGGTGGAAGGGAAGCATTGTCAAAACGCGCACGCCCTCCTCGTAGTACTTGGCCTGCGCCACGGCGCACATGTTTGCGTACATGTTTGCGAATGTCAGCATTACGCCTTTGGGATTTCCCGTAGTCCCGGACGTGTAAACCAGCAGGCCGAGGTCCTCCGATTCGCGGCAAATTTCCCCCGGAGGATTGGCCGCATTTTTTACGCCGCCTTCGCCGGGCCCGCCGCAGGGGAACAAATCCTCCAGCGCGATCGCCTTCGGGGCGAGTTCGAGCTTTGCGGTCGCGCGCTCGGTTTTTTGCAGATTGTCGCGGGTGCAGCAGATTATCCGGCAGTCGGCGTCGCGAAGTATAAATTCAAGCTCGTCGTCGTCGGAGTTTGCGTCTATCGGAACGGCCGCCGCCCCCGCCGCCCATATGCCGTACAGCGCGTACGCCCATTCCATGCGGTTTTCGGCAAAAATTGCGATTTTCGGAACGTCGGCGGCATCGCCGGAAGCCGATATCGGGCCCATGTTTTCCGAAAAAAATTCGGCTGCAGCTGCCGCCGCGCGCAGTATCCGGCGATATGTGACGCTCTTTTCCACGTCGACCATTGCGACGGTGTCGGAACTTTTTATCAGCGAAATCTTCATGCGGTTTGGCTTTGCCGTTTTTGGTATCTTTGTATCCACGCGCGGCTCCAATCCTCGAAATCTCCGGCTTCGATGCGCGCGCGCGCGTCTCTCATGAGCGTCTGGAAAAACGCTATGTTGTGCATGGACAAGAGAGTGCACGCTAAAATCTCGTTTGCAACAAACAAATGGCGCAGATAGGCGCGCGAAAACGCCGCCGCATACGACGGAGTTTCGGAGTCCAACGGGGCGCAATCCTTTCTGAATTTCGCGTTCTTGATGTTTATTTCGCCGTCGAGGGTAAAGGCGCAGCCGTGGCGCGCAAGGCGGGTGGGAATCACGCAGTCGAACATGTCGGCGCCGCTTGCTATCATCTTCAAAAGCTGGGGGGGCGTGCCCACCCCCATTACGTAGCGCGGCTTGTCGGCCGGAAGGCGGGGCGCAGACATGTCGACTTGGGAAATCATCTCCTCCTCCGGCTCCCCGACGCTCACCCCGCCTATGGCGAATCCGTCGAAGTCGAGCTGCGCGAGCCTTTCGGCGCACATTTGCCTGATGTCGGCAAAGCAGCCTCCCTGAACTATGCCGAACAGCATCTGCCCGGATTCGCGCATTCCGAGGCGGAGAAATTCGTCAAGGCACCTGCCGGCCCAGCGCAACGTTCGCTCGACGCTTTTGAGGCAGTCGCCATGTCCGCACGGGTAGGGAATACACTCGTCCAAAACCATGCAGACGTCGGAGCCGAGATTCTTTTGTATCCGCATGCAACCCTCCGGAGAGAGAAACAGCTTTGCCCCGTCCAGATGGGAGTTGAACCGTATTCCGTCCTCGTCTATCTTTCTGAGCTTCGAGAGGCTGAAGGCCTGAAAGCCGCCGCTGTCGGTGAGTATCGGGCCGTCCCAGTTCATGAATTTATGCAGGCCGCCGAATTCGGCTATGAGTTCGGAGGTGGGGCGTATGTTCAGGTGGTAGGTGTTTGCGAGTATGATTTGCGCGCCGGTCTGGCGAATTTGCTCCGGAGTGAGCGACTTCACCGTCGCCTGCGTCCCGACCGGCATGAATGCCGGCGTCTGCACTTCGCCGTGCGCGCAACAAAGCGTTCCGCGGCGCGCGGAAGATTTTGAGCTCGTCTTTAACAGCCTAAACATTCTCTAATTTCCTTATTTTGCGCCCCGTCCGCGCAAATTGCGGGGGGGCAGAAGCCTTTTTGGCGCGCATTTCAAAGATTTTTCGCGCGCCTGCGGAACGCCGCAAATGGCTCCGTTTATTCCTGCGGACGCCCTTTTCGATTTCGCCCGGCGTTTGCCGCGCGCAAGCGCGGGACGGGGGGGGCGGGCGATTGAGCGATTGCGCCAAGCCAATGTCCCCATGGCGTCCGGCGGCGGAGCCTTTCGGAGTTTTGTCCGTTATTTGAAGGGGACATTCTAGGAGACATTCGGGCATGGCGTTTGCAAGCGGCGTCGTTTGAAACTTGTGGCGCGGGACTTTTGCGCGGCTCTTTGCGAATCTTTTCTTTCGCCCGCGTTTCGTTTTGCAAAAGCCGCGCTCTCCCAAGCCTGAGCCGGCGCAGGAAGCGCGGCAAAACCTGCGTCAGAGTATCGGGGCGGGAACGTAGCCCTTCGATTCCGGAAAGCGCCCGGCAAAGGCGCGCGCCCTCTTTGCAAAGTCGAGCGCCTGTCGGCGGGCCGAGCCCGTGGCGGCGGAACCGGCCTTGCGAATCTCCTCAAGCTCGGCGGCGTCGAGCGGCATGCGGGAATCTTCGGCCAGCCTCTTTAGCAGGTCGTTATTCGGCATTCTTCCGGCGCGCATGTCCTCCGCGGCTGCCACAGCGTGCGCCTTTATGACTTCGTGCGCGTCCTCGCGCCCCATTCCCTTTTTGACGGCGTTCATCATAATCGTCGTCGTAAGCAGAAACGGCATGTATTTTTCGCATTCGGCCGCGATGACCGCCGTGTTGACCGTCATCTGGTTTAGGACGGTTATGAATGTGTCGAGCAGTCCGTCCGTTGCAAAGAACGAGTCCGGAAGGAACACGCGGCGCACCACGGAGCACGAGACGTCGCCTTCGTTCCATTGGTCGCCGGCAAGTCCCGCCGCCATTTCCAAGTGGCCGCGCAGTATTACGTGGAATCCGTTTATGCGCTCGCAACTGCGCGAATTCATCTTGTGGGGCATGGCCGACGACCCCGTCTGCCCCTTTGCGAATCCCTCGCTGGCCAATTCCGCGCCGGCCATTATGCGGAGCGTCTTTGCGAAGCTCGACGGGCCCGACGCCAACTGGTAGAGAGCCGCCGCGCACTCGTAGTCCAGCGTGCGCGGATAGACCTGCCCGACCGCGCCCACAGACGCGCCTATGCCGAGGTGGAGGCGGATTTTTTCGTCCAAAGCCTCCGCCTTGGATTCGTCGCCGTCAAAGAGCGTAAGCTGGTCGAGCTGCGTGCCGACTGCGCCCTTTATTCCGCGTACGGGATAGGTTTTTATCAGGGCGTCCAGCCGCTCCGCTCCGCGCAGAAAGTCCTCCCCGAACTCCGCCACCCTCTTGCCGAACGTTGTCAGCTGCGCTATGACGTTGTGCGTGCGCGCCGCAAGTATCGTGTCGGAATGCTCCTCGGCGATTTCGGCGAGCCTTAGCAGCGCGGCCGCCGCCTTCGCGCGCTCGATTTTCAGCGACTCGAAAATTTGCAGTTGCTCCACGCACTCCGTGAGGTCGCGGCTGGTCATTCCCTTGTGTATGTGCTCGCAGCCGGCCAGCTCGCAAAATTCCTCTATGCGCGCCTTTACGTCGTGCCTCGTGATTTGCTCACGCTTCTTGATTTCGTCAAGGCGTATGGTGTCCTTGACCCTTTCGTAGGATTCCACCGCGGAGTCGGGAATGTCCAGCCCCAGCTCTTTTTGGGCCTTCATTACCGCTATCCACAGGTTGCGTTCCTGCAGTATTTTTCCCTCGGTGCTCCAGATCTTTTTTATTTCGGCCGACGCGTATCTTTCGGCTAAGACGTTTGCTATCATAATTGGCGTAATTCAAACGATTTTTCCGTTTTTTTCTACAAAAAAAACTCAAGTTTTGCGCGCGTGCTTTGGCGGCGTATTGCGAAGTTGGCCAAGCCTGGCTTTTTTTGAAAATGAAGCGAATTTTCGGAAATGAAGCGCAAAAAATACCTTCCGGCTTCCGGCGATTTCGTCCGCATTGAGAGCGGTTTGTTTCGGGCTTTGGGTTTTATTTCGGCGCCGCGGCGGTTTTGCCATTTATTGCGACAGTTCTTTTGGCTCCTTTTTCCGCCTTCGCGCACGGGATCTATTCGGAAAAATTCCTCAAAAAATTCCGCGCGCAGTCCGCCCGCCAGTTCGACGGTTTTTTCGTCCCGCAAAAGCGTTTCAAATCCCGCTTCCTTTCGGGGCGGGGAAAACGGAGTTTGCGAAAGTTAAAAAAATGCGTCGGAGAAAAAACGCCGGCTTAAAAAATACTTCCGAGTTTAACTGCGGATTTCCTCCAAATTTCCTCCAAATTCGGCGCAGCCGCTTTAGAGATTCCGGGATATTCCGTTTTTTGTTCCGCACGCAACCGCCGGCAATATTTATGCGTCGGGCGTCCGGTTTCTTGCGACAAAAAAACGCAGCCTCTTTGAGGCTGCGTTCAAATAAAAGATATATGTCTATTGCAACTTTATTTCTTCGTGTAGAAATCCGTGATTTTTTTCATCAGATAGGAGTGCTCCTTCGCGGAAATCTTGCCGTCTTTGCGGAGCGCGTCGGCCTGAAGGACGTTCGAGACATAATCCTTATCCGCATTTACGCCGGGATATGCGGGGAGAAACGATGGAGTCATGTCGCTTGCAATCGGCGCGGGGGTGAGTTCTTTGTAGTATCCCATGTCGACCAGCGGTCCGAATTTTATGAACGCGTCCTGCCGCTGGGAGGCGAGGTTGACCACCTCTTCCTTATACCCCTCCTTGACGAGTTTTACTTCGTAAGTTCCGTCGCTGGGAAGGGAGAGCTCCATGGGAGTTTGCCCGACAAGTTCGTTGTTCACGTAAACGTCGGCTCCTTCAGGCATCGAGTTTACTGCTACCGTTTCGTCAAACATTGACGAACATGCTGAAAGCGACAATGCGATGAGGGGTAAAAACAGGAGTTTTTTCATATTAGGTATTAGTGAAGAAAGGTTAGAAGTTCTTATAGAAGCCATATTGGAGACGATTTTGGAAAAGGTCAAATCATTTTTCCATTTTTTTGCGGAAATTGCCAAAAATATGGCTATATTTTGGGAAAAGTCCGCGTTTGCCTGTTTCGCCGGAGCGTTTTTTGATTTTGGAGCGTCGGCGAACGTCAGAGTTGCGAGAGTTCCTGCGAGCGTTTGCGCGCCGCCTCCAGGGCGTCGGAAACGGTTTTTCTCAACCCGTTTTTTTCAAATACGCCGAGCGCTGCAAGAGTGGTTCCGCCGGGACTGGACACGGCAATCCTCAGCTCGTCCACGCTCAGCGGAGACTGGGCCAGCAGCATGGCGGAACCCAGCACGGTTTTTTTCACCAGCCTTTCGGCCTCGCCCTTTGAGAACCCCAGCTTTTGCGCCCCCTCAATCATGGCCGCGGCAAATTCGAATACGTATCCCGGACCGCTTCCGGAGAGCGCGGTCACCGCGTCAAGCCCCGATTCCGGAATCTCCATAAATTCCCCCATCGCGCCGAGGACGCTTTCGACAGTCTCGCGCTCTTGCGGCGACAGCGGCGATTCCGCCGCAAAGCACGATATACCCTGCGAAATTTGGGCCGGCATATTGGGCATGACCCGCACTATCTTCTCTGCGCCCGGAAAGCATTCCCTCAGCCGCCTTATCGGTGTTCCGGCGAGTATTGAAATGAGCGTCTTGCACTTCGCCCCCCCGACGGATTTCGCAGCCGCCGCCATCTGTTGGGGCTTGCAGGCCAATACGACCGTTTCGGCGGCCTCGAAGAGCTGCGCGGCCGAATCGGCAAGCGAGATTCCCGCGCTTTTGGCGAGATTTTTTCCGGTGTCGTCGTCCCCGCACACGCAGGCGATTTCGCCGGGCTTTGCCGCGCCGGAGCTTATCAGCCCCCCGACTATTGCTCCGGCCATTTTGCCGGCCCCGATAAATCCGAATTTTTTCATGCCGTTATTTTTTCAGAGTCTTTGCGTTGTCCTTGAAAAAGTTGTGGAAGAACAGCAGCTGGTATTCTATCGCGTTTTTCCAGTATGCCCAGCTGTGGCCGCCGGGTCGCGTGATGTAGTCGTGGGGAATTTTCTTCGCAAGCAGCCTCTCGTGCAAATCTTGGTTGACCTTGTAGAAGAAGTCCGCGACTCCGCAGTCTATTATAATCTTCGACCGGCCGGGCTTGAGCGAATCGACCAAATTGACGACCGTGTGGGCGTCCCACACGCCCTTGTTTTCCGCGTAGGGGCCGAGGTTTTGCTCCATGCTCCATTGCTTTGGAAACGGGCGTATGTCGACCCCTCCGCTCATCGAACCGCACGCCCCGAATACGTCCGGGTGGCGCAGACCGTTCCACAGCGCGCCGTGCCCGCCCATGCTCAATCCCGTTATCGCGCGAAACTTCGGGGACTTTAGCGTGCGGTAGTGCGAGTCCACGTAATCGACCAATTCTTTCGATATGAACGTTTCGTACTTGAGCTCCGGCTTTTTTACGCTGTCCCAGTACCAGCTTCTTCTTCCGTCGGGGCAGATTATTATAATTGCGTATTTGTCGGCCAAATCCTGGAGCTGCGGTTTCTGCGTTATCCATTTTTGTTCGTTGTCTCCGTATCCGTGGAGCAGATACACCGCGGGATAGCGCAAGTCCGCGTCTTTTTCGTAATTTGCCGGGAGTATCGCCACTATTTTCGCCGATCCGTTTTCGACGCAATTCGACTTTACCGCCACCGTATTCGGGTGGTCGGCTTTGACCGCCGCGCGCTCGGAGGGAGCGCGGGTTTGCTGGGGCGCCGCAAGCAGCGGCGCAAATATCGCCAAAAATAGCGCGAGAATTGCGGATAGCTTTTTCATGTTTTTACAGTCGTTTGCGTTTTTACCCGCGCGGCGCGTTTGTCGGTTTTGCGCTCGGCCGGATTGTCCTTTACAAAATATGCGCGCCGCCCCCGCCCTCAAGGAAATTTTTTGCAAAACCGCCCGTTTTAACGGTTGTCAAATTTTTTCAAACGGTTTTGAAGTTGCTTGCCTATAAATTGTAAATTTGCGATTATTGCGCCATGAGCCTTACTTTTGAAAACGCGCTTTTGGTCCTCAGCGTTATGATTTTTATAAGCATAGCGGCGGGGCTTGTCGGATATAGGTTGGGGGTGCCGTCGCTGCTGATTTTGATAGGCGTCGGAATGCTGATGGGTTCCGGCGGCGTGGGATACGTTTACGACAATTACAGACAGGCGCAGTTCATAGGGATCGCCGCGCTCAGCGTGATTCTGTTTTCGGGAGGCATGGACACGAGGCTTTCCGACATCAAGCCGGTCTGGCGGGAGGGCGTGGTTCTGGCAACCGTAGGCGTGGTGCTTACCGCGCTGTTTACGGGGGCGTTTATTTACGCGTTTTCGTCCCTGTTCGGAAGCGGATTTACGTTTGCCGAGTCGCTTTTGCTCGCGTCGGTGATGGCCTCGACGGACTCGGCGTCGGTATTTTCCATACTGCGTTCGAAGGGGCTTAATTTGACGCAGAACCTCCGCCCGCTGTTGGAGCTCGAAAGCGGAAGCAACGATCCCATGGCGTACCTGCTTGTGGTGATGCTGATTGCATACATCAAGGAAGGAGTTGTCGGCACGGCGTTTTTGGGGACGTTCGCACTTCAGATGGCTTTGGGATTTGCGGGGGGCGTAATATTGGGAAAGATTGCCGTTTTTGCGGCGGCCAAAATCAGGCTGGATTCCGTTTCGCTGTACTCGGTGTACTTTTTCAGCTGCGTGCTCTTCATATATTCCTTTACCGACAAACTTGGCGGCAACGGCTATCTCGCGGTGTATATTGCCGGGCTGACCGTGGGAAATTCGCCCATCCCCAACAAGAGGGGCGTGCGCGGATTCTTCACGACGTTTACGTGGCTTTGGCAGATACTCATGTTCATGACTCTCGGCTTGCTCGTCAACCCCAACGAACTGCTGCCCGTGGCGGCCATAGGCCTTTCAGTCGGCGTGTTCATGATGCTGGCGGGGCGTCCGCTGTCGGTGTTTTTGTGCCTTGCCCCGTTCAGAAAATTCTCCGCGGCCGCGCGCGTTTACGTCTCGTGGGTGGGGCTCAGGGGGGCGGTTCCGATTATATTTGCCACATATCCCGTCATCGCGCAGGTGGAACATGCAAACATGATGTTCAACGTGGTGTTTTTTATAACGATAATGTCGCTCGTCATACAGGGCGGAAGCGTCGTGGCGAGCGCGCGGCTGCTGGGGCTTGGCAAGAGGGTTGAGGAGCGCCCGCCGGATTTCGGCATCGAACTGCCCGATGAAATAAAGTCCGTCACGTCGGAGATAAAGGTCGACTCGAATATGCTGGCCGGGGGCAGGACGCTGCGGGATTTGAATCTTCCCGAACACACTCTCGTCGTCATGGTAAAGCGTTCGGGTCAGTATTTTATTCCGCGCGGCTCCACCGAATTTCAGATAGGCGACAGCCTTCTGCTGATTTCGGACGACCCGGAGGGCATGAAAAAAGTCTACGACAAGCTCGGCGTGAGCGAGCTGGAATTGGGGCGGTGAGATTTCGCGCTTTTTTCGCGCCGAACGCTTTGGAGGGACGCTAACTCGAAATTTTTATTTCTTCGGCGTCCTTCCATAGCGACTCTATTCCGTAAAGCCCGCGCTGTTCGGGCAGGAATATGTGCGCCATGAAGTCGAACGCGTCTATGACCGCCCAGCCGCTCTCCGTTTTGTAGTCGCGCCCGACGGCCTTTATTCCGTTTTCCTTCAGCGTCTTTTCAAGCTCTCCGGCGAGGGCCTTCATGTGGGGCTCCGACGTGGCCGTCGCTATTATGAAGTAGTTTGTTATCGGAGATTTTCCCCGCACGTCGAGAATCCTCAAATCCTCCGCCTTTTTGTCGTCGAGGGCCCTCCAGCATTTTTTTACCGACGCGAAGGTAGGATCTTTTTTCAATTCGGGAAAGCCGGCGTCGGAGGTCTGCGGCTTTGCCTTGGGCATTTTGCGGGACGCTTTTTCCACCTTTGCTGATTTTGCGCGGGGCGCCTTTTCGCCAGTTTTCTTTGCCGCCGTTTTGCGCGGGGCGCTCTTTTCGACTTTTGGAGCGGGTTTTCCCGCGCTTTTTGCCGCGGACTTTGCGCGGACTGTCTTTTTTGCCGTTTTCTTTTTCGGAGCGGTTTCTTTCATGGTTTGTCGTTTTGTGCCTTACTATGCGGAATCGCGCCCTCGGCAATCCCGTATAACTGATTCGACTTTATATAGGAAAACACGCGGAAATCAAGCATGCAATCCAATTCCCGCGCGCGTTTTTCGCCGCCGCATTTCGACAGCATTGCGCGTATCATT
>QALA01000025.1 GCA_003343565.1 Verrucomicrobiota bacterium
CAGAACATCTTGAGCGGCGTGTGCATAGACGCGCGCGGGGAAAATAAAAACAGGTGGGTGGCGGACGCGAAGTCAAAACCGTGGATTCAGCTCGATTGGCCGTCTCCGCGCAAAATTTCGCGCGTCCGCATAAAGTTCGAGTCCGGCTTCGAGACTTTGACAATGACCGGAAGCGAGGGCATTGTCGCCGGAATGGTAAAAGGTCCCCAGCCGAAGCTCGTCAAGGACTACAAATTGACCGCCGTGCTCTTCGATAATTCCGAAGTGACGCTTGCGGACGTAAGGGGCAATTATCAAAAGCTGGTCGAGCACGCTTTTGCGCCTGTCAATGCCAAGTCCGTGCGCCTTTCGATTTTCGAGACGAACGGCGCGCCGAAAGCGTACGTAAACGAAATTCGCGTCGAGGCGTAGCCGGAGTTGCAGCTTCGCGCGAAACGCCGATTCCCTTTGGGAGTTTGCGCCGCTTTCAATCGTCCGCATTTTGAATTTGCGCACCGCCGCCGCCGCAGACGCAGACGGATTTGCGCGAGGTTCCTCATCGGACTGCCGGCATCTTGGCGGGTGTTGCGGATACGGTCGGGTGGCGGGAGCGATAAGCGCGTCGGATACGACGGGCGCGGCGCCGCGAAGCGCGCGAGCCGCCTTTAGCGCACTGCGCAACTTTTTCTACGCGTGTCCCTTTCGGAAGGTCGAAAAGCCCCGCATTCCTTTCGAATGTATGGCGCCTTTTTTTACGCGGGCATTCTTTGAAATGTTTGCCGATGTCTACTGATGTTTGCTCGCATCGCTTTGCGGTGTCCGCGCGGCTTAGGGGTGCGTGCGGCACAGGGGGGAAAAAGGTATCGGCTTTGGAGTCCGGCAAACGCGCAACTTCCCGCTTTCGTTCGCCATAGCGCGCGGCGCGGGGAAACGCTTTACGTATCGCGCATTTTTGACGATTTAACTTTTCGGGGAGGGGTTGAATTCGGGCGTTTTTTTACAGCGCAAAATTCTTGACCGGCGCGGCGCGGGCGTTAATATTCTTTCCGTTTTTACGCCGACTGTTCAATCGTTTGAGCGGGAAAGGCAAAATTGTGAACAATGATGAGGTAAAGGTATTATGAAAAGACGGGAATTTGTGTCCAAACTTGCGAAGGGGAGCGCATTATTGGGCTTTCCGACGCTCATACCGGCGTCGGCATTGGGCAGAGACGGGCATGTCGCCGCAAACAGCAGAATCGCCATGGCGTCCATAGGGCTCGGCAACCAGGGCACGAGCAACACGTCCAATTTCGCCTCCGATCCGCGCGTGCAGATTGTGGCGTTGTGCGATGTCAATAACGCCTCGGAAGAAAATTCGTGCTACTACGGTTATCAGAACAACGTCACGCGGGGGCTTCAAAGCGCCCTCAAGCGTTTCAAAGGCGCGGAGGCGTACACCGATTTTCGGGAGGTCGTGGCAAG
This sequence comes from Verrucomicrobiota bacterium, assembly GCA_003343565.1. Taxonomy (GTDB): domain Bacteria; phylum Verrucomicrobiota; class Verrucomicrobiia; order Opitutales; family Intestinicryptomonadaceae; genus Merdousia. Next base: position 1,444 of record QALA01000025.1, read on the forward strand.
GGGCGATATCGACGCGGTGACGACCGCAACTCCGGACCACTGGCATGCGGTGATAGCCCAGGCGTGCGTTGCGGCCGGCAAGGACGTTTTCGGCGAAAAGCCCCTTACGCGAACGATACGCGAGGGCATTGCGCTGCGCGACATGGTGCTGAATTCGGGTTGCGTCTGGCAGACGGGGTCGTGGCAGCGTTCGCTTCCGAATTTTGTACAGGCGGTCGAGCTGGTCAAAAACGGCGCGCTCGGAAAAGTCTCCAATGTGAAAATCGGGCTGCCCGGCAACTTCAAGGCCGAGATTCTGCGTCCCGAACCCGTGCCGGAGGGCATGGATTGGGAAATGTGGCAGGGGCCGGCTCCGCACACGCCGAATTACAATCCGCGTAAGACCTTTACGCGCTGGCGCGGAATCTCCGATTACAGCGCCGGAAAAATCGCCGACTGGGGGGCGCACCATCTCGACATTACGCATTGGGCATTGGGATTGGACAACACCGGTCCGGTTGAAATCGTGCCCCGCAAAATCGTGATGCCGGTTGAGGGATTTTCGGATCAGCCGCTTGAGTTTACTTTGGAATTCCACTACCGCGGAGGATTGGTTGTGGAAATGTCCGACAGATTCAGAAACGGCGTGGAATTTTTCGGCTCGAAGGGCAAGATGTTTGTCACCCGCGGCAACATTTACGGCGAGCCGATGGAGCTTGTGCGCCGCATAGCCCCGCGCGAGGAGCGCGTGTACCCGATACGCAACTTCCATTTCGGCGCGTTCATAGACAGCGTCATCGACCGCCGCAAGGCCGTGACCGACATAGACGTCGCGCACCGCACAAACACCGGCTGCCTGCTGGGTGAAATCGCGTACCGCCTGAACCGGCCCATACGCTGGGATCCCGAACGCGAGGCCATAGTGGGCGACGAGGCCGCCGCCCGCCTGTGTGACAGGGCGTATACGGCGCCCTGGCAATTAGTGGGATAAAAAGGGAAGGAAAGGATTTTTTGATGAAATATATTAAGATGCTTTTCGCCGCCGCGTCGCTGCCGCTTTGCGGCGCGCTCTCGGCCGACTACTACTCCGACTTTGCCGCATACGACGCGGGCGACAGCCAGAAATGGTTTCACTGCTTGCGCATGGCTTCCGTCGACAAGTCCGAATCCGGCCGGATAGAGGAGAAAATTCTGGAGGTCATATCCGGCAAAAAAATATCGGACGAGGCGTTCCGCCTTGCCTGCGTGATACTCAAACCGATAGCGACGGACGAGTCCGTCGAGCCGCTCTCGAAGTTTTTGAACGACGAAAAGCGCGTTGTGCCCGCTTGCGACGTTTTGCAGACGCTCAATTCTCGCTCCGCGACCGCCGCCCTTGCCGGCGCGCTGAAAAAGTCGGAGGGCCCGTGCGCGCGCTCGATACTCAACGCGTTGGCTTCGCGCGGCGACGCTCTGGACGCCGTTATCGAGGCTGCCCGGCACGACGATTTGCAGGTGCAGAAGCTTGCGACTCTCGCGTTGGGAAAATATCCCGTTTCAAAATCCGTCGACGCGCTTGAGGAAATAGCCAAGGGAGGCGACGGACGCGTGGAATTTGCGTATTTGGCGCTGTGCACGCTGGCCGACAAGGCTGCGAGGAACTCTAACAAGTCTCTGGCCCGGCGCGCGCTCGCGGCGGTGCCGCCGGACTTTGCGATGGCGGTGGTTTCGCGCGGCGGGTTGTCGGAAAATCCGCAGGCGTTTTACGACGCTTTGGTGGCCGCCGACGGCAAACTTGCGCGCATGGCGGGACGCGCCCTGAGCGGAAGGCGCTCGTTTGAAGGCTCGCAGGAAACGCTTGAGAATTTCTCAAACTTGCCGGTTCGGGCGAAGATTGTCGCAATCGGCAGCATGATTCCGACGGGCGATTCGCGCTTTTGGAAGACGGTGTCTCCGGAGCTGAATTCCTCCGACGCGGATTTGAGAGCCGAGGCCGTATATGCGTCGCGCTTTCTCTGCGAGGACAAGTTGGACTTGAAGAAAATACTGGAAATTTCCCGCGGCTCCGACAGGACTATGGCGGCGCTTGCGCGCCGGGCGATTCTTGAGAATCCGAGCTATGTGGTCGACAAGATTCTGCGCGACAACAGCAGGGAGGCCTGGGCGTTGGAAATGCTTTGTCTGCGCGCCGATCCCGACGCCGAGCGCGAGCTTTGGTCGCGCTATCTTTCGGACGGCTGGAAGAAGCGCGATGTGGCCTCCGCCGTCGAGCGCACGGTCAACTTCGGCAATGTGGAGAGGTTTGCGCAGAATCTTCGCACGGCAGGGGACCCCGATCTGAAAATGGCCATTGGCAAGATTGTCATAAAGGTCATCGCCGCGGCCAAGGGGAAGGGAAAGGCGAACGAATTTGTAAAGAGCGCCTTTTCCTCGGCGATCGCCAAAAACGTCTCGAAAGACGATCCCGTTTACAAGCTCGCGCGTTCCAAACTCGCCGTAGATTAGTGCGCGAATTGCGTTGTAAAAAGGCCGCAGCGGTTTTTTGCTGCGGCCTTTTTTTCATATTTGAAAAAATTTGGGATTCGAGAGCTTTATGCTTCCCGCGCCCGAATTGTAGAATACTCCGTCCAGATAGGTACTTTGCGCGTGTATGTAAAGTTGCGCGCTTTTGCCCATAAATTCCAGTTCCATGGGGCAGCACAGGGTGTTATCCCAGGGGCCTTTGTTTTCGGAAGATATGTCCGAGCAAATCCACGTTCCGTCCGCGCTGGCGTAGACTTCGACGCTTATGGGGAATACGAAACTGCGTTCCTCGAACGGGATTTCCGGGGAGTACTGCGCGGCGTATCGCGGCGCGCCGAGGTATGTTCCGATATTTATATCGCCGTAAAAATAGCGTCCGAACAAAATGTCCGGTCCTCCCGGCCAGCCGTATTTCAGGCGCTTCGGCGGCTCGTTCGCAATTGCTCCCTGTATCGGGTAGGACAATTCGTCCGAAAATTGAAACGACACCTCCGAATCGTAAGCGTCATTCTCCGGATTCATTTTGAATTTGGAGGAGACGTTCAGCGAGATTTCCAAATCCAGTTCGCTGAGAGTCCAGTAAATCTTCACGGCCTGGCTTGCGGAAAACCCGCCGAATGCGGTCGTATAGCGGTTCGCGGGGGCGTGCGGGGCGAGGCATTTTTGGGGCAGGACTTCGAGCGCGACGAATTGCAGGCTTTCCTCGTTTTCCATAACCTATGCTCCTCCGGCGTCTTCCTCCTCGATTTCCGGATCGGTCATCAGGATTTTGGCGTAGGCCAGCTGTCCGTTTTTTACGACTGCGACCCTGCGCATTTTTGCGCCGCTTCCCTCGTCCAAATCTTCGGCGTTTATGTCTATGATGCGCGGTGCGGTTTCGTCGTGGTCGCTTATTGTCAGTCTCTCGTAATCCGGAAGGTTTTGGGTTGTGTCTAAAATCGGGAGGTCGAGGGGGACTTCCTCCTTTTCGATGTTGGAGGTCGAAAACGTTTCGGGAATTAGCCTGTCGCGGTTTATGCGGAAAAGCTCCACGATGTCGTCCGCGTACAGGTGGGTCGGCGGGCCAAATTTGACACTCGTAGTCTCTTTTGCGAAATCTTCTACTATGCCGACGGCGGGGGCGGATACCGACGTGCCGTCGGCGAGGGTAAGGGCGAGTTTTTTGCCTGCGAATTTTTCGGCGCACAATCCCAGAACGGCGGCCTCGCCCTGGTATTGCAAGTCGCATGCGGCCTCGTAAATGCTCTTTGCCATGCCCTCCGGTTTCGGCTCTCGCAGGAGGGTGGGAGTAAATTCGGGATACGATCCGCTCACGGCGTTTGTCGCGCGTAAGGTGAGGTTGAGAGTCTGCTGGGCGGACTTTCCGGATTCGTCGGCGAGTGATATTTTCGCCGATATTACGTCGCTTTGGCTTCTGGCGTTTATGTGGGACGCCAGCTGCCCCTTCACGAGTTCCCGCGTCAGTTCTGGGTGGCTTCTCGACGTTTCCAAAATTTCGAAGTCTTCGGGCAGCGATGGAATGTGGCTGCGCCACCACTGCTTGCTCTCCGGCTGAATGGTCTCGCACACGAGCTCGTAAACCTTCACGCGCTCCCGGCTGCCCGCCAGTTCCACCGTCATTACGAGCGTGTTTTTTGTCGGCGTTCCCAAATCTTCCGGATACGACTCCTCCTCTATGGTTCGCCACACGTTTTCGCCGCTGGAATTTTCGCGTTCGTATTTTATGACCACCCCGTTTAGGCGCAAGTCGGGGCGCGATTTCACCGAGAGCGACAAAGTGCCCGCGCCGTTTTCCAAGAGTTCGGCCTGCGGAAGATTTTTGCGCTGGACGACGTTTATCTTCGGGAGGCCCTCCGCCGCGTAGTCGAAATATATCTGCGAATTGGGAAGCCAGCGGAGTGTGCGCTTTAACGCTTCCGCGCAGGATATATCGGAACGCTGGTCCAGCAGCATTTGGCTGCTTGCGTCTATTGTTCCTATCGCCAGCGGGGCTCCGCAGCTTATGGCGTATTGGAGTATGTTTTGCGCCTGCGCTGCCGTGTCTATCTTTTCGCCGGACGAATTTTGCCCAAGTACGACCTTGCTTCTTTGGACGGGCTGAAAGAACACCTCCCCCGATTCCGTCTCGGAGCTTTCCCAGAGCTGCTGGTAAACTATGCCCTCAAGGTGCGCCCACGCGTTCTTTGCCGTTATCTGGGCGCGCCGCCTTGCTCCGGACAGAACTTTGGGAGTCTCCACGACCTGCCCGCAAAATTTTCTCAAGTCTGCGTCGAATATTTCCAGATTGCAGTCCGCGGGGATTGAGGCGGCCGTTTCTTCGTCGGCGAACGTTATCTTTGCGCTGTCGGCCGCGCCGTTTAGCCTCTCCACCTTCAGCGATACGATTCCCCATTCCTCGGCGGATTTTTTTTCGTCGGCGAATTTCAGGTAAATCATGGCTATATGTCCGTTCTGAGTCCCTTTAATTGGCCGGAACTCTCTTCGATTTTTCTTTCGATTTCCTCGACGGTTCTCTCAAGCTCGTCCAGCTTGGACTCTATTTCGTCGAGGGCGTCTTTGAGGCTCTTTTCAAGTTCTTCTATTTCTTGGCTCATGGGATTGTCCTTTCTATGTTTTGGGCGGAGAATGCGTATGATGTCGATGTGAGAAGTCCGTCGGACTGGATTTTGATATTTTCCGGAATGGCGCCGGTTAGTTTGAATTCGGCCGAGCGTTTGCCTAGTGCGTCTTCAAATGTGAAATACATGTCCGCCGGCAATAGGGCCGACAGCCCGGCGCAGTGGCTAAGCGCGAAGGCCTCCGCTTCCGCTTCAGATTCGTGGGCGCGCTCCAGGGAAAATTCCACATAACTTTTGCCGTTTCCCCTGTCGAGCACGCGGGCTTTTTGGGCCCCGATTGCGAATTCCGTCTGAAGTTGGCGGCGCTCGGAGAAGGAAAAATTTTTCGGCTGCTGTCCGGATTCGTTGAGGAGCGTATTTCCTATTCTAATTTTCATTTACTGAAGGAGGGATTGCGCCTTGAAGGCTATTGACATGCGGGTTTCGTGGGCGTCGCACTTCTCGATTTTCCACGGCGAAGTCTCGCAGAGAAATATTCTCCCGTATCCGCTCTCCACCGGCGCGCACCAGTTGTTGAGAATCGCGCTGACTTTTTCGCAAAAAAATAGGGCGGAGGGCGAAGAGGCGGAAATGTTCTTTTTTGCTATTTCTATTTGGAATGATATTTCGGAGAACATCGCGCCGGCCGTGTATTTTGAGACGCGCTCCGGAAGCGGCATTCCCACCACTATCGACACTCCGTCCGGACTTGGTACCTCTCCGTCGAGGCCGTGCGAGGAGCGCGCTATTTGCGCGCGGGAAAGCGCGGAGTTGGATTTCAGCCTGGCTTCAATGTACTTTTGGAGTACTTCCAGTTTGCTCATATTCCCTCCATGGATTTTCTGTTTACGGGATTGGAGGAGCCGCGCGAGGCGGAGATTCCCTTTTTCGGATTGGCCGTGCGTACAGCGACGAACGGCCGGCAAACGGGCATTGCTCCGCTGCCGACCTTTTCGAGGATTCCGCGCGCGTAGTCACTTTGGCGCTCCTGAATTTTTGTGAGCTCAAAGGCCGGGATTCTCGATTGGAGCTTTTCCAGCGCAAGGCGCAGGGCGCATTCGCGAAGTTCCGGAGGTATTCTCGAATGGTCGATGTCCAGCATGTTGACGCCGCTTGCGGCTATGTGGGCCCGCACGAGGGCGACCGTAGAATCCAAGATGTCCTTCACAAAGTCCCTGTCCGTTTTCTTTGCGTATTCGGACTTCAGGAGGGCGAGCTGGTTGTTGTTCAGGACGCTTTCAAGATCTTCGGCTGATACTCTTATCCAATTCATAAAATTGTCGGCAAGGCGACCGGGCCGCGCGGGGCGCGACCCGGACTTTGTGCTATTCCGAATCTCCTTCCTGTACTGTTATTTTTCTGACTCCGAGCTCGCTGGTGGCGATTATGCTCGAATAGTGTTCCACTGTTAAGTCCGTATACTTTGCGTGTTCGTCGCAGTACACCCTGAATACGCCCTCCTCCGTGGGAGTGTAGAAGCGCTTGAGGTTGGAGGGTTCGTCCTTCGATATGGTGTTCTGCCCGTAGAAGGCGTATATCGAGGAACCCGCGATTTGGGTCTTGGCCGACGGCGAGCTCTGGTAGCGGGAGGATATGACCGCGCAAGATTCCAAAAGGAACTTCGCCGCGAGTTCAGCCTGCGTCATGGAGCCGGCCTTGAATGCGACGGCGTTGTTTTGGCTTTCATAGACGGTCATTCTCAGGTCCCATGCCGCCTCTCCAAAGAGGAGCCTGTTGGGGCGCACGCCGCTTTCGTTTGCGGCGGCCGACAGCATTGCGCGTATGTCGGCGTCGGGATTCGAAGACGCGCTCCAAGTCTTGCTGGAGGCCGCGGACGATGCTATCGTGTCGAGAGCGGCGATTGCGCGCCTGAGCTCGTTTCGCAACAGGCGGGTCACCAGCATTTCCACGTAGCGCTCCTGCCAGTCCACTCCGGCGACTTCGTCGTGGTCGACGCGAATGGTCAGCCCCTTGTTCAGGGTCTTCTCGTTGACGGATTCCCCGTCATAACGGACCCGCTTGAATTCGGAGCCTATCGCGCGAACGTCGTCGCTTTCGGAGTAGAACGATTGCGCGTTGTCGCTGCGCTTGAATTCGAACCTCCTGCCCACGGGAATCGCCGGAGCTATGAAATCCAGCTGCGCCATCAGCGGGGCGTAATCCTTCCAAGCCGTGCTGTATGCGGTGAGCGCCGAAGAGAAGGTCGCCGCGGTGAATTTGTTTTCGTTGGCTGCGTTGATTTGGTTTTCCATGCGATTGCTCCTTAGTTTTTGCGGGCTGTCAGCCACGCTATTTTCGTTGAGGACTGCGTTCCGTTTGCGTCGAGTTTGAACGTCACGGAACCCTCGGCCGAAACCGCGGAGACGAATTTTTCGCTGCCGGCCGCGGCCGCGAGGGTCGCAAAGACGATGTCGCCGGCCTTGATTGCGGAGTTGGTGAGGGTCGCGGAATCCGACGAGCCGGTCCATTCGAATATTCCGCAGTCGGCTATCTGCCACGCCTTTGCGCCGAATCCCTGCGGATCTATCTCGACCACGCCGTTGGAGGCGCATCCGCAAAGGGCGATGCCCACTTTGTACGCGCCGTCGGCGGCAATAGTGCTCACCTTTCCGTTGGCGGCCGTGTAGAGGGCGTCGCCGTAGGAGGCTCCGCTGGAGCATACGCACATGATTGTGCTCTCGGCGGAACCGGGAAGCACGACGTTGAGAACGTCTCCCTTCGCGCCCTGGTCGTTGCACACCCCGATGGGGCGGTCTCCGACGCCCGCGATTTTGACTTCGTTTTCGCTGGTTCCCGCCTTGACAAGCAGGTTTTGCGTCTCAATGTCCTCGCCGGCCGTCATGGTTATGTTGCCCGCGTGCGTGCCTTCGGCGATGTTGCAGAAACGCGCGGATTTTTTCGTTGCCGCGGGAATCGCAAAGAATCCCGCGAGCGCCTGTATAGTTCTTTTCATTTTTTCCTTTTGTTTTTTTGTTGTCTGCGCGTTTTCCGGGAGCGTCTCAGGCGCACCCGTACTCGCGGCGCAAAATGGCGAAACTTCTGCTGTACGGCTCGCCGAGCGACTTGCTTCGCTCCAACGCCATCTCGCTAAGTCTTGCCGCAGAAACTTTTTTGCCCCCTTCCGGCGCTCCCGCTCCGGAGAGCTTCTCTATTCGCGCGCCCACAGCCTCCGACTTTATTCTGGCCGAATTTTCCTTCGCCCGCTCAAGGCACTTTTGCGCCATGCCCAAGATGCGTTCGCAGCGCCTTTCGGAATCGGCGGCCATGGCCGCAAATTCCGCCATTTCCGGGGTGTTTTCCGCCGCGCCTATTTTCAGTATGCGGCCGCTTTCGGGAATGTTCGGGTTGTTTGTCAGCCCTGCGGAAATCAGGCGCACGGGCCTGAAATTTTCGCCTTCAATGCGCTTCATTTCCCAGCGCGGAGACAGCCCCGTGTATTTGCCGGAAAGCACGTCTCGGTAGGCGTTGTCGTCGTATTCGCTCTCCACGGCGATTCCCCCGTCGGTTTCCAGAATTTCCCTGATGTATCCCACGGGTTTGGGAAGGGCGCGTCCGGAAAGTTTGTCGTCCGGGTGGCCTATGAATATGGGAATTTTTCTGCCGGAAATTTTCGATACGGCCCCGTTAAAAGCCGCCCTCATTTTTCTGGCCGACAGGCCGTCGACAATTTGCAGCCCGCGCGGGTGTTTCCATTTGCCGTACGGACTCAATATCTGCAATATTCGCGGCTTATCTGATCTCATTGCCGTTTTCCCCGTTCAACATCGGATAGGCGAACTTGCGCGCCAACTCTATCGGATCCGGCTTGAGGCCGAGCGCGGTAAGGCGTTCTATGATTTCCAATTCAAACTTGTGCGGCTCGTAGTCCGGGAGTTTCAGGCGGAATTTCGCCAGGGGAATTTCGTCGCCAAGCGCCATTTTTATCACTTGGGCGTCAACCTGTCTGTTGAGGGTGTCGCTTATGTTTGCGGCGTCGTCCTCCTCGATCAGCGTTTCCTCGTACCACTGCACGCTGGCTCCGACCCTGTTAGAGCCGCTGAGCGTGGAGAGGTCGCTTCCGCGCCAGAGGGCGGTTAGCATTCTGTCGACGCGTTCGATGAGGGCGGGGTAGGGCAGTTCGCCGCTCGTGGAAACGTCGATTGCGTCTATGTCGGTTCCCTCGCTGAGCACGGCGTGAAATTCCGCCCCGAAATCTCTTACCGCGTCGCAGGCGGACTCCCATTCGGGAGTTCCGGGAAAGGCGTCGGTTTTGGCCTTTATTCCGGGCATTCCGTTTCTCTCGCAGTATATCAGCCAGTCTTTGAGCGGAAGTTGTTTGAACATGTAGGCTATGGACGAAGCGAACATCAGGCCGTCGCCGCAGGTAAAGAGCCATTGGTTCGCGTCCAATTCGCGTCCGGGGGAGGTCTGAAATTCGTTTTCGAGTATTCTTAGGCGGCCGGAGGCGTTCTCGAAAAGCCACAGCGGATATTGGATAAACTCCGCGCCGACCCCGCCGTCGCGCTGATAAAAATTGATTTTGTGAATCGCGTATTTGAAGGCCACGCAGTCCATCATCTGCGATATGAGCGTCCTCAGGCCTCCGCGCAAATTGCCGTCGCAAAAGCTGCCGGCTTGCACGCTGCCGTAAAAGTTTTTCAGGGCGTCCCTGTGTTCGACCGCCCGCGGAGAGTCCTCCAACAGCACGATTTCGCTTTCCAGTCTGGAGACGGACTTCTTGCGTTTCAGGTTTAGCCCGCAGAGCATGTCGTCGCGCTTTAGCATGGCCTCGAACATTCTGGCCGCGGCCGACAGGCGGCCGCTCTCAAAGGCCTCCAGCGCCTGCGAGAGCGTTTCGGGACGAAGGTTTCTTATCGGGTTGAAACGCGCTCTCGATGCCGAGCCCGTTCTTATCGGTGTTATGACTGATGCGTTCATACGCACCATAATAATATTATTTTATAATAATTGCAAATTAACTTTGGGAACTTTTGTTAATTGTGGAGTTTTGGAAACTTTTGATACAAAAATGTAATAAAACCGCGGTTTCATAGTGTGATTTTAGCAATGGAAATTCGCCGAACTTCCGCAAACGGCTTAAACAGGCGGTTTGCTTTTGAAAAAAAAGTTAAAAAAATGCGCAATCGCTTTATTTAAGGCGATTGGAGAAGGGATATGCGCATTTTAATCGGGATTTATGCGCCTGCGTTCGCCGAGTTTTTTTGTCCGCCGCATGACGACTCTACGGGCGAATATTTGGGGCGGCACGTTTGAAGGCGTTTTTTTGGCGGCGTTTTCGGCGCATTTTGCGGCGTTCAAACGGTTTTCAGCTCAATCGCCGCCGCGGCATGGCGTTCGAGCGTTTCGGCAGTCCTCATGAGCAAAAAATCCCCCAACCGCTTTAACCGCGAATTGGGGGAGGCTCAAGGGTGACGAGTGATTATTTTAATTGTCTTTTTCTAAGTAGTCCAAAAAGGTGCTACCGCCTTTGACTGTGGTATGTTTTATAAAGTTATTTATCAAAAAAAAGGCGAAACAAAATCCGACAAATACGCCAAAGGCAATTTTATCGGTTTGGGGCTGTTTCGGGCAGCGCAAAAAAAAGGCGCCCGTTCGATGCGGGCGCCGGCGTTTTTTTTTAATTTATTCCAAGTAGAATCCGGACTTGACGGGAGGTTTGTTTGCGAGGGCGTTCCAGCGCATCGCAAAGTCTTCGGCGTTTGAGGCAAAGAGCGGAGATATTTCAATGTCAATCTTCGGTATGCCGCCGTCGTCGCAATCCACGGGGGATCCGGCTTCCTTAAGCCATCGGGCAAACTGCTTTTTCTGGTCGTTCTTGCAAGTCAGAGGCGAGTCTACTCCTTCGGCGTTTTTTACCGGAGAAAATTCGTCCCACCTTGCGCCCTCTATTATCACCGGGGATTTGGCCATGGGCAGGGCGTCGAACACGAACATTTCAAATTTTATGCCGTTCGGCTTTTCCGGCTTCAAGCGTTTTCCGTTCGCGTCGATGCACGGTATTTTTTTGTCGGCGCGGTGGAATGGAAGCTTGACGCCTGATGCGTTTCCGCCGAGCTTTTCGACAAACGCCCTGTCGAGTATGTGAATCGCGACGCTTCCGGCGCGGAAGAGCAGTTGTCCGTCTGCGTCCAACTTCTGCTGAAATTCGGCGGGAAGGTCGGAATACTCTATCACCGTCAGCTTTCCGTCAAGTTCGCAAAAGTGGCCGACTTTCTCAAGCGGATACGCCTTGGGAATCATCTTTGACGACATCTCGGACCCGCCCAAAATGTGGAATCCTATAAAATACGGATCTATGACGTTGACGAGCGGATTGTCCACCTGGAAGTAGCTTATACATTCGACGCCGCGCTTTTTTAACTCCTCCGCAACTTTGCTTCTGCACATCGCGCGCATGCACCCGCCGTGCCCGTCGGGCGTCATGGCTATTTTTCCCCTGTCCTCAAGTATGATTTTGCCGTCTTTGTCGACGGCCGGCATGAGGCCCTGTTTGAAAAATATCACGTCGTTTTTATCCAGTCCGAAGTAGGCGTTTTCCTCGAAGAAACGGCGCGTAGCCGCGTCGTTTATTTGGCTTGTCATAACGAGCCACGGAATCGAAACGGCGTACTTGCGCGACGCCGACAAAATCTTTTCGGCGAACACCTGAAACAGGCTCTTGCCCTTCACGGGCGTCACTTTGTACATGCCTTTGGGGGCGTCGAAGCCGAGCCTGGTTCCCTGTCCCCCCGCCACGACAAATGCGGCGACTTTCCCGGCGCGCAGCGCGCGCTCCCCGACTTCCTTGGCCTCTTCCCACTTCGGATTTGAACTCTTGGATTCAGGCAGGGGAATGTATGGGGCGGGAGTGAGCCTGGAAAAATCCGCGCGTGTCTCCCCGCCGGATTTTAGGAGCGAGCCGCAGAGTTCGCCCAGCTCGTCGAGGTCCACTTGGGCGAGCTGTTCAAGCAGAGCCTTTTTTCCCGATTCGTCGAGTTCGTCGAAATATTTGAATACGTGGCCCTGTCCGGCGCGTTCGAATTTTTGCCTCAAGTTTAAATCTTCCATATTACTTTTTGTCGCCGAATCCGTCGGGATTGTTTTTGTGCCATCTCCATGCGGTCTCTATTATGGAACGCACGTCGTTGAATTTGATTTTCCAGCCGAGTTCCTCCTTCGCCTTTTGGGAGTTCGCATAAAGGGCCGCCGGATCTCCCGCGCGGCGCTCGCCGAATTCGACCGGAACTTTTAATCCGGTCACTTCCTCCACCGCGCGTATTATCTCCATCACCGAGTTCGGCGTTCCGGTGCCGAGATTGTAGAAATGACCGGAAGAGGGCGTTTCAAGCTTGTCGAACGCGGCGATATGGGCGCGGCACAGGTCGTCGACATGCACGTAGTCGCGCAGGCAGGTGCCGTCGGGGGTGTCGTAGTCGCGCCCGAATACGTTGATGGAGCCGCGCTTTCCGACAGCCGCAAAAATCGCAAGCGGAATCAGGTGCGTCTCCGGCGTGTGGTCCTCCCCTATGGAACCGTCCTCGGCTGCTCCGGAAGCGTTGAAATAGCGCAGGGCGACAAAACTCAATCCGTATGCGCGCGCGCAGGCCTTCAAAAAGTTTTCGACGTCAAGCTTCGTCTGTCCGTAGGGATTTATGGGAAGCTGCGGGTGGTCCTCCGTAAGCGGCAATTTTTGGGGGACGCCGAATGTCGCGCAGGTGGAGGAAAACACAAATTTGTTCACCTTGTGCTCAATCATTGTCTCCACCAGATTGACGACGCCGCAGAAGTTGTTGCGGTAGTATTTTATGGGATTCGAGACGGATTCACCGACGTTTATGAATGCCGCAAAATGCATTACGATGTCGATTTTTTCCGCGTCGAGAATCTCCCCGACGAGTTTTTTGTCCTCCAAGTTCCCCTGGTAGAATTTTACGGACGGCAGCAACGCTTTCCTGTGTCCGTAAACGAGATTATCCAACACCACGGGCTTGTGGCCCGCCTGAATCAGCTGTCTGACGCAGTGGCTGCCTATATAGCCGGCCCCGCCTATCACAAGTACGTTCATAGTGGTTTTTGCGATGAATATTAATTAAAGAACTTTTGCGCCGTCTGCGGTCTTGCACGAAAACGCCGACGGCCTTTTGCCGAAGCGCCCTTCGTAGGCCCGCGCGACCGCCTCCGCATGCGCGTCCGAAAAGCCGGCATTCACAAGCGCGATCGCCGCTCCGCCGAAGCCGCCCCCCATCAGCCGCGCGCCGTAAACGCCGTCCGATTTTGAAAGCGCGTCCACAAGGAAGTCCAGCTCTTCGCAGGAATTTTCAAACAGGGTGCGCGAACTGTTGTGCGAGGCCGTCATAAGGCGTCCCACGCGCGCGATGTCGCCGTTTTCAAGCGCGGCTTTCGCCTCCAGTACGCGGGAGTTCTCCTCGATTACGTGCTTTGCGCGGCGGAACTGGGCGTCCGTCATCTTGTCTTTCGCCGCTTCGAGATTCGCCGTTGTGAAGTGGCGCAACAGCCTAAATTCTCCGTCTCCTGAAAGTATTCGTGCGGCTTCCATGCACTCGCGGTGGCGTTCGGCGTACAAGCCGTCCACGAGCGCGTGTTTCTTCGTAGAATTAAAAATTCGAAAGGCCGTTCCGGAGGGCAGGGGACAGGTCGAAAATTCCTCCGTAAGGCAGTCTATAAACACCAGCGCGTCTTTTTTCCCGAATCCGGACACCCCCTGGTCGAGGATTCCGCACGGCATTCCGACAAACTCGTTTTCGCACCTCCTTGCCAAGCGCACGGTTTCCTTCAGCCCGAGTTCAAAGCCGTAGAGGGCCTTCATTGCGAAGGCGCTGGAAAGCTCGATTGCCGCGGAACTGCTCAGGCCCGATCCGGAGGGCAGGGTGCTCATGTCCAGCATGTCAAAACCGCAGTCGGCCTTCATTCCGGCTTCCAAAAGGAGTTTGAACATCCCAAGAGGATAGTTGACCCAATTCAATTCGCGCGGACGCGGCGAGATGTCGTCCATATCCACGCACACCTTTGTTCCGTCGTGCGGATTGGCAAAACACAGTTTCCTGTCGCTCCTCTTTGCCAATGCGCAACAGACGAATCTGTCAATGGCGGCTCCCATCACGCAGCCGCCATTGTAATCCGTATGATTGCCTATGAATTCGATTCTTCCCGGCGCCTGCGCGACGCTCTCAGGCGGTCGCGCGTAGGCCTCGGCGAATTTCGCGCTTATTTTTTCTTTCATTTACGCCAATGCAAAACTTATATGAACAGTCCGGAGAAGATGAAGTACAGCGTCCCCGAAATAACCAGCACCGCAACTCCCGCCGCCTTTGCCGAGAACGACGAACTCATATCCATCTTCTCGTTCACCGGCATCTGCACCTCTTGGCGCAGGGGCTTTATGAAAGTCAGAGCGAACATTACCAATAGCGAGGCCCCGAAGGTTATCGCCATTCTGTTCAAAAAGGCTATGTCGCCAGCAAATAGCAGCAGAAGTCCGTAGACTATCGGCGAAGTCAAAATTCCCAGCGCGCCGGCAAAACGCGGAGCCTTCTTGGAGAACAATCCAAACAGGAACACCGCCAAAATTCCCGGAGACAGGAATCCCTGAAATTCTTGAATGAACGTGAATACGCCGCCGAGTTTTGGATTGGCCAAAAGCGGGGCAACCGTACAGCCTATGAGGGCGAATATTATTACCGACAGCCTGCCTACAAAAACCTGTCCCCTGTCGGAAGTGTTGGGCGCGATGTATTTTTTATAGATGTCGATTGTAAATATCGTGGAAGCCGCATTGAGCATGGCCGCAAGCGAGCTTACCACCGCGCCGAGAAGCGCGGCAAAGATAAATCCGCGCAACCCGAAGCCTTCGGGAAGGACTTTGCTTATCAGCAGCCCGAAAGCCGAATCGAACTTGTATCCGTAAAACGTCTTTTTGAATGCGGGATCGGCAAGCGACGCCTTGTTCCACTGGTCGACCAGCGCTTTGAGCTGCGGATTAGATTTCGCCCAGCCCGCGTCGTAGGCAAAGGATATTTTTTTGATGTTTCCGCTGTCCCGCGCCGCAGCGTATTCCTTGTGGAGCGCCTTTACGTCGTCCGCGGTAAATATGCTCTTCTTTGCGCCGTTTGGCCCTGCGGGAATGGAGAATTCCTTGACTGCGGTTTCGGCATCAAAGGGAATTTTCTTTGCGTCCAAAGAGGCGAAATAAAGCGTGGAGTAGGTCTTCGCGTTTGAGGCGATTATTTTTTCGTCGCGGTTGGCCTGTTGGCGCTGTTCGTCGGCGAAAAGATTGAATGCCATTATTCCGGGAAATACGATTATAAACGGTATAATCAATTTTAGTCCCGCGGCGAACATAATTCCCTTTTGCCCTTCGGCGAGACTGCGCGCGCCCAATGTGCGCTGGATTATGTATTGATTCAGGCCCCAATAGTAGAAATTCGGAATCCACAGGCCTATAATCAGCGCAGTCCACGGAACTTCCGGATGGTCTTTTGGCAGGAACATTGTGAGCTTGTCGTGGTTGAGGGCAAAGAATTTCTTGAAAGTGCCGGCGTCCGCCAGACTGGCCGCGGTTTCGGGAGTGACAGGCGCGGTGGTCGATATGTCGGCAATGGCCTTCGCCCCGAAAGCGTCGAATGTAAAATAGGCGATTATTGCGCCTCCGATAATCAAAGCCGAACCTTGCAGGAGGTCGGCCCATGCGCACGCCTTCAACCCGCCCGCGCAGACGTAGACGGCGGCTATGGCCCCTATCACAAAACAGGCTACGGCGACGTCTATTTCATACGGAATATCCATGCTGTTTCCGAACACGGTGTCGGCAACCGTCGCCCCGGAGTAGATTACCGCAGTGATATTGACGCACACGAGTATTACGACCATCAGCAGCGACATTACTGCGCGCGAAAGCGCGTCAAACCTGAATTCCAAAAACTGCGGCACCGTATATATTCCGCTCTTGAGAAACTTCGGCAGGAAGAACAACCCAACAAACACGAGCGCTATCGCCGCCATCCATTCGTAACTTGCAATTGCCAGTCCGCTCAAGCCTGCGGCGCTTCCGCTCATGCCGACAAACTGTTCCGTGGATATGTTTGCCGCTATCAAAGATATGCCTATCAGCCACCAGGATAGGCCGCGACCAGCCAGAAAGTAATCTTCGCTGCCGTTTTCGCCCTTGCTTTTTATGAGACCGACAAGAATTACGGCCGCTATGAATATTACGAATACGATAATGTCCAAGGCTATGTTCATGATGTCTCCTATTTTTACAGGTTATTTTTGGAAGTCGATATTTTTTGACAAGAAAATTGGAGGCGGATTCTCATCGGGAACTCCGGGACTGCAACTATTTGTTTGAAAAATGTCCCGATGATAAAAATATATTGTACATGAATTTTGTTGAGGTGTTCCGTCCGAGATTTCCTGTCCCGCGTTCTTTGTACGGGCGGGCGCTATTGCTTTTAATGTTTCTCGGATTTGTCGAGACGGCGATTGCCGCGACATATAGGCTCGCCTGCAATGTAGTCGATTTGGCAATGCGGATTTCCGAAGGGTATGCGTTCTCCGGCGGAGCCTATGACAGGTTTAATTTTGCCGCGCGTCGGATTGCGTTTTTGTTTGCCGATTTCCTCTCCGTTTTGGTCGTCGTCGGGGCCGTATGGCTCGCGGTCTATGCGTGCGCCAGATTCGTACGGGATTCTGAGTTTTCCCCCTCGGACTTTCTAAAAATAAGCGTTTTTTCCCTGTTTGTATATTTCTTTTTCAGATTTGCTTTGGTTGGATTTGACTTGTGGATTCGTCCGGAATTGCGGGAGTATTTCGAGTGGGCGCCGTTTGTCGGCGGCTTATGCGTGAATCTGGCGTGTTTTATTCTGATTGTCGCTTTTGCCTTCAAACTTTTTTCAAAGGGGGCTCCTCCGCCGTCAAAATGGTCTCAGGGATATGATGTTGGGGAGTATCTTTGCTTATTTGGAAAGTTTTTGTCTTTTTCGGGACGCAATGCGCTTGTGCGCGGATTATTCATTGCACTCGTCATGCTTGCGTTAGCCGTAGAGTTTGCGTGGATAATAGTCTGATAATTGCAAAGCGTTTGACCGCGGCGCTTGCAATTTCGGAAAGACAGGCTGTATAGGAAATAGGGGTATCAGTTATCCGCTTTGCGATGAGAAAGAAGATGGATACAGTTTGCCGCTTCTCCCAAAAGACGAGCGGATAAACGCACTTTCCGACATCTATATGAGGATTGAAAAAGATTGAGGAAGAAATATTGCGATGGAATTGAAAAAGATAAAAGCCGCTAACCCGTTTATGCAGTATGCTGTAAAGCAAGTTAGGCACAATTTTATCCAATGGTGTTCGCAAGTAAGGTAAATTGGGAATCGGATACGAACGGAAAGTTTCGGCATGGCTGGCGCCAGTTATTGGAAAGCCGCCTTCAAATGGAGTAGTACACTAAAAGGAAAGAAATAAGACGAAAAAGATTGACCTGCGAAATAAAGCGACTAACTTCAATCCCTTAAAAATAAGGAGAGATGACAGAGTGGTCGATTGTGCCTGACTCGAAATCAGGTGTGCGGGTAACCGTACCGGGGGTTCAAATCCCTCTCTCTCCGTTTAAAATTTCATGAAAAAAGCCCATTTTCAGCAAGTTCTGAATCTGGGCTTATTTATAAGACAACACCCCTGTTTGCAAGTATTTGATTATTAGGGTCCAACAAAAGCCCAAGCACACCAGACGTGCAACTAAACTGCAACCGCCACTTAGCACCACATCTTGGCGACGATATTCTAGTGTAAGAAAATTTATTAAGTTATCTCAACTCAAGGTATATCTCTGTACCTTTTTCTTTTTATGAATGGATTTTCTGAAATATCCCGTTTTCCATCGCTAAAGAAAGTATAAAGTAAGAAAATTGCGTGTTCTTTTTTGATTAAAAAATTTTATTTCTTTGTATATTCTAAAGACATTTTTTTAGTAAAAGGCGGAAAATCGCATTTATTTTTTCTACTTATAGTGGTTTTCATCATAAATTGAATTGAATGAAAGTGTACAATTCATAATAATTTTGATAGATTTGTATTATAATATGGACTTAAATTCAAAGATCACAAACAAAGCCGGACTCATATGGGCTATTGCGGATAAACTTACGGGTGTGTATAAACCTCACGAGTACGGTAAGGTTATTTTGCCGCTTACGGTAATAAAGCGTTTTGATTCCATATTGGAGGAGTCGAAGCCCGCCGTTTTGGCCGCATTTGAAGAATGCCGCGAAATGGATAACGACATAATGCGGGATCAGCTCTTAAAAAAGGCGTCCGGACATCCCTTTTATAATACGAGCAAATATACTCTACGTACACTTCTTGACGACCCCGACCATATAGACGACAACTTTGTATCTTACATTAACGCCTTTTCACCAAACGTATGCGAAATCATTGAAAAATTTGAGTTTGCAAAAAACGAGCTGCCGAAAATGCGCGAATACGGCTTGTTGTTTATCGTATTGCAGGAATTTGCCACCGACAAGGCGGACA
>QALA01000008.1 GCA_003343565.1 Verrucomicrobiota bacterium
TTGTCCCGTTGGAAGGGCTTCGAATGATGTTCAGCATACAGGGGGACAACTATTCCCTTCCGACCGCGTATGACTATTTTTGTGATGAGTTTGAGAATATGCTCGGCGCAGCGTTCGGTATAGCTCCCGCAAGAGAGGGTCTTGGCGAGACACAATCCGACGCAAAGGATCTTCTCCGCAACACGATCGTGGCCACCGTCAACAAGGTCTATCTGGATCGGTATCTGGAAGAATATCAAAAGCAGAGGGAAAAAGCCCCAGATGAACAGCAAGCATCGGTGCAGGGCATCGAATAAGCATATACATACCACGAGCAGTCAGTGGGGGCTCACGGGGCTTTCCGCTGATTAGCTTTTGACTTCCAAAGGTTTTGCTTGCCAGGGTCTGCGATGCTCTCATTACGCAAGATAGAGGGCGACACAATGTACAGAATTAAAAATACACTCTTAGAAAATCATTTATTTGCGCGAGGAAAACAATTGAATTGTGCTCCCTGTAGATGGTATAATTACATTAAATAATGCTTCTGTATTTGCTATTGTCGGCATCGCATTGTTTGCTTGATTAAGAATGGACACCCGCTGAATTACCCATGGAGAACCCCTATGATAATACTACTTTTAAGCATTTTAAATGATGAACAACGTGCGCTGGTAGAGCGGATATTTCACAAACACAATATCCACTTCCAGCGCATTTCGTTTAATATTGTAAAATCAGAGGAAACTGCAAAGGATGCCGTGTCTGCTGCTTTCGTTAAAATTATGGAAAACATCGAAAAAATCTCTGATTTACCATGTCCCCAAATGACTGCTTTCTGCGTTACAATAGTGAAGAACACCTCTATCGATGTGCTACGGCAATTACCGCAGAGCATTCACATTGACTACTGGGACAATATCTCAGATGCAAACGTGGATACTGTCTTGGACGAGTGTATTCACAATGCCGATGTGTGTAAGCTTTCCGAGTTAATAGACCGGCTCAATCCCGATGATCGACGCTTTATCTATCTTCGATACGTCGAGGAAATGGGATACAAAGAGATCGGAGAACTACTGAATATTTCCATGGATGCTGCTAAGAAGCGTGGGCAGAGACTCGTCAAGAAAGTCCGAAAGCTATATGAAGAAGGGTAACGACATGGATATGACTTGGAAATCTATGCTGCATGAAGCGGCAGCAGCCAGTTTTGAAAAAGATATAAAATCTTTTGCTGTTGATAGCATCTCCTATTCTTGTGTAGACTTACCCCAAGCGAGAATCAGAGAATTGAGTGATAAGATTTTGCTATTGCCGCATCATGGAATAGTTTTGCTGTTTAGCAGATATTGCTTCCGTCTGTCTCCGGAAGAAACGGAAATGTTCTTCCAACTGAAAAACGCAAAGGGACACTTTCGGTTTTATTGTGCACTGCTGTCCTCTTGCATGGGGTTTGCAGAGAATCAAATGATTTCAGACGCTTTATTTAGCAAAGCCTGCAAAGCGGCTTTGAAGAACTATTTGCGCGCCGAACTGAAAGAAGGTATATTTGATAAAACGTACAAAAGGTCAAAACTGAGCGTCCCGCTCCGAAAGATTGGAAAGGCCGTTGCGGTTGCTGTAATTACTCTAACCTTGCTATTTTCAACATGTATGGTAGCTAACGCGCAGTTTAGAGAAAAGGTAATTGCTTGGGTAATCGAAACCTTTGAGAAATACAGTATATTTGAGCTGAAAAGCGACGGAGAAAATGCGCAGCTTGATTTGATGGCATATAAAGCTACATATATCCCTGATGGGGCGCTTTTACTTAATACTATCAAACAGCCAGATGTTATCAAGTACGAATATGCGGTTGGAAACGCAGATGATTTCAGCATTCTCATCTGCAAGACAGATACACGAATATATATGGACACTGAAAACAGTAAGATCGAACCGGTGAGCATAGATGGGGCAAGGGGATACCTCTTTGAAAGAGACTCTCGTAAATACGTTTGTTTTGAGAAGGAAGGCTGCTACTTTGCGGTCTTTGGCTCTCTTGACGCAGATGGAATTCTCATGGTTGCTTCTGGAATCAAGAAATCAGATAATTAGCTGTCCCTTTTTTCCTCCTTGCTCGTTATATGGATAAAGCCCAACAACATCCATAACAAGCGAGGAGGTTTTTCTGTGAAAAAAAGAATGGCTGTGCTGGCATTGTTTTCAATGATTTTTTTGACAACTGCATATGCAATACCCGCATCTGCGGTGACTGTCGATCCAATGACGTCAAGCAAATCTATCTCGGGAAAAATCGTTTTACCTAAGTGGGAGAGCACGGATATGGTCATCCCATCTATATCTGTCTCGGGTACGCAACTCTCTGTGTCCGTGTTGATATCACCTAAAAAACCAACCACAACAACTACAGGAACACTTTACCTTGAGAAGAAGGTTGGAAATGCATGGACGGAGGTCGCGTCGTGGCCGATTGACGGAACAGGAACTGTCAGTATTACAAAAAACTATCGTGGAACGAAAGGCGTTACTTATCATACAAGGGTGGTTGCCACGACAGGCGCAGACGATATTGACCTCGTTTCAACAGAGCGCACCGTATAGTTTTTTTAGAAAAAGTTGTCCCCTTTTTTTGTTCTCGTTCGTTATATAAGCGAATACATAAACTGGAGGTAAATTAAGTAATGACTACGTTTAATGCTCCATATGGGTTTGTGCGTAGAACAACTTATTCTTTCCGTCCACCATGGAGGCTGCGACCTAAAATCGGAAAGATCGGCGCATAGCTTGCGAGAGAAGGAGTAGGTTATGCGCCAATGATGTGTATCTATGATATGTTGGCAACAGGATTATTTCGGCTTGCCACGGCAATATTGGTGGTACTGATTCTGCTGATGACTGCGACCACAGTGTTCGCATCGACCGTCAGCTACAGCAACGTAAGTATAGGAAACGGTGAATATCAGCACTTCACCAGCTATAATTACGAGCTTTTTGATATTTCTGCCAACACTTCGGTAACTCATGACATAACCTTTACCGATCTGGGAGTAATAGCAGATACATGAAAGGTAGTTACACCATCAGCACAGCTGGACAATACAAGATGTTCATCTACAACGGTAGTGCTAATACCATGACGGCGTCTACCTTTAAGTTGACCTTCTAACCGTTTGTATTTACTGCCACAAGGCAGGGGGACTACCCTGCCTTGTATTATAGTTTTCGATGGAGGAAGTGTATGTTATATTTCAAAATGGCGTTTCTTGAGATGAAAGGAAGAATTGTTAAGACACTGATTCTTTTCGCGGTGTTTCTCGTACTGTTTACCGGACTGCATACAGTTCTCACGTTATTGCAGTCTGCTGAAGAAGCAAAGTCCAGTGCCTTGAAGAGAATTGGAGCTTCCGTAACTCTTGATTATGCGGACATAGAGGATGTCGGCAAGCGACTTTTTACGATAGATATTATTGACAGGCTTTCTTCGGTTGAAAATGTAGTTGGAGTGAATCAAAGCTATGCAGATTTTGCTACCCCGATCAATTTCCAAAACAGCAAGGCGCATAGCGGAAAAGACCCGCATTCACAAGAAGTGCAGATTGAGAATGAGCCGGGATTTGAAAACAATGTAATCCTTGAGGGGAATATCCGAGCAGAGTATTCGGATGCTTTCAGGAACGGCGCGGCGGCTGTTGTTTCGGGAGCCTATCCGACAGTATCTCAGCCTGGGGCGCTTATTTCGCGCATCCTTGCGGAACAGAATGATTTAAGTCCTGATGACGAGATCGTGCTCCACGCTTATGGGAAAGAACTTGAACTTCAAGTCGTTGGCATATATGATACGGCAGCGCAGTTCCAAGTTACGTCAGAGAATATTATTGGCGCGGCTGTTTTTGCGTATAGTCCCTATAATAGAATATATGTGGATGTGGATTCTTTCTCCCAGCTATATGGAACAGACTCGGCGACCTTGCCGATAAGAATATATATCAGTTCCCCTGTCAAGGTGCAGGAAACTGGCGAAAAAATAAAATCCATGGATTTTGATTGGAATATTTTCCGTTTGGTAAACACGACCGCAACGGAATACAGCATGGTGGCAAACAGCATTGAATCCGTCTCAAGCCTGACGAAAACATTCGTTGTGCTCTTTACTTTGATTATATCTGTCGTGATCGTTATTGTTATGAGCATCTGGGCAGAAGCCTTTCGATATGAAAGCGGGATATGGCTATCCATGGGCGCGTCAAAATGGCGAGCCATTCTGATGCTTCTGGTTTCGACGATAATCATTGCGATTCCCGCTGTTGTCGTGTCCGTTTTATCCTCCAGTGGGCTTGCCTCTCTTATTTTAAGGTATCAGGCAAGTGCGGCTGGAAACAGGGCTTCCAGTGTCAGACAGTTTGTTACAGGGGTAGAAATGGACACAAGCATTGTGGTGGCAACCCTTAATGCGTCCATGAACATCTTCTTCTATGCCGTCGTTGCGGGGTCAATATTGCTTGCCTGCATATTGCCGTCGTATGCCGTCTTAAAATTAAAGCCAAGAGAAATACTGTCGAAGAAATAAGGGAGGGAACGTAAAATGATTAGTATGAACAACGTTTGCTTTTCGTATCGTCAAAAAAGAAGAAATCGTGACATATTGGTTGACCTGTCCATGCAGTTTGCCCCCGGCAAGGTCTATGCGATTTACGGCCCCTCCGGCGTTGGCAAGACTACTTGCCTCAGCGTATTAGGTGGGCTTGACACGCCAACGAAGGGAAGCATAGAAATCGACGGAACCGATATTAAGACCATCGGATACAGCCAGTTGAGAAAGCAATTTGTGTCCTTTGTTTTTCAGGACTATCATCTGTTTCCGTATATGACAGCAATCGAGAATGTTGTCGTTGCAGCTTCCATCGCAAATAAAAGCAAAGGGCATGAAGCAAAAGAGCAGGCAACCGCATTATTATCCTCCTTGGGATTGGACAGCGATACCATACGCCGACCGATCAGCCAAATCTCCGGCGGTCAGCAGCAGCGCACCGCCATTGCGCGGGCACTGATAAAGAACCCGACCTATATTCTGGCGGATGAGCCGACAGGAAATCTGGACAAAGAAAACGCTCAGGTAATTATGGGGATACTGGTCAATCTTGCACATAAGCAAAACAAGTGCATCATCATAGCCACCCATTCAGACTTGGTTTGCGCTCATGCTGATGTAACAATGAAAATGGAGGACGGCAAGCTGTTTGTGGGGGGAGAATAATGACATACGCGCACCGCTTATGGCTGATGATAGCCCGAAGAACGCGACACTCGGTATCGCTGTTTCTGCTGGTTTTCTGCCTCTCTTTGCTGGGGATCATAAGCAGCTATTTTGGGAATATCGTTGCGTGTTATCAGCGCTTCGTGGTATCTGATATTGGGTATTCTCTGAAGCTGTACAGAACCGATGGCAATGCCATACCGCCGAACGTGATACAACAAATCTCGCACATTAAAGGCGTAATCGGTTGCAATCAGGAAGCGAATATGCTGGTGCAGCCGGTAAATTTTGCAAATGCGATTCCAGACAGTGAGGATAACCTTTTCGATATACCTGAATCTGATATGGTAAGACTGTATGCAGATTCAAACACAGCCTTGAACTTATCATTTGCAAATCACATGGAGTTGGTTGAAGGTATGCTTCCGGCAGATAATGATGCTGGCGTGATCATTGACACGGTTCTTGCTGCAAAGAACAATCTGGGGATTGGCAATGAGATCGTTATAAAGAATCCCGAAACGGGCAGCGAGCTATCTATTCCGATAATCGGCATTTATAAAGCCGTTTCGCCACCGCAAGAATCATGGTGGGGAACAAGCGGCAATATTGAATATGGGCAAAGCCCTTATAGCTATTTGTTCTGCACGATTCCAACCCTTGAAGCCCTGCTGGAAAAAGATCTGCCGTCATCTGCCGTTATTGTGTATGGCAAAGATAGGAAATCGCTTGACAACATCAGCGACGCCATTGAACAGATGGGTCTTTCTCCCCAGGATTATCAGTTGCTTAATCGCACAGAAAACCAAATTGGCAGGGGAACGTCTGCCTCTCGTGCAATAAGTTCAGCTTCTGCCGTGCTATCATCGGTAACGATTTTCGTTTCGGCTTTTGTGCTGCTTTTGGTTGTAGTTCTCTGGATGCGAGCCTGTTATAAGGATACTGCCATACTGATTACGTTAGGCGCAAAACGCCACGAGATAGTGTTTGATTATTTCCTTGTGACCTCTGCTATATCAGTTTTCGCATTGCTCCTGTCTCTGCCGGTGTGCAGTCTGATAATCAATGGTTATGGAAACCGCATGATTGAGCATATCTTCGTTGCCACCGGAAATCTTTCCGGGTTAGAAATCGACAATTACATGACCGCTGCCTTAAATCAACCGTTGGAGTGGACAGCATATTTGAAATCGCAGTTTATGCTCCTGCTTGTTGTCTGGGCGGCAACGCTTATCGCTTCCGTCAATATTCTGAAAAACAAACCGGCCAAATTATTTAATATGTCATAGAACAGCACAATAGTTCAATACCTGTTCACCCCCAAAGCGCAATCGACAAAAATCGGTTGCGCTTTTTCACTGCCTGCCTCATACAGTGCAGGACGCCGCAGGGCGACAAGCGAGGCGGCGAAAAACTGTGCAATGATCATTGAAAATATTGCACTTTTGTGTATCGCCGGATCCGTTCATAAACTGTTTGCAATCCACCCCAGAGCGAGTGTTATCTAAGTCTCTCCGCCGGAGGCTTGTATTCAGCAATTCAAGCAACTTTATGAAAGAGACTATGCGACAACAATTGGGCGCATAGTCTCTTTTATAAGTGAATTGAGTTGATCGAGATCATGGGTGAATAATAGGAGGAGCGCCGCATGCTGTACCCATTTGCGAAAATCACTTCACTTTATATTCACTTTTGGACATGGGTTTTTACAAAATCCTGCACAGTGGAAATAAACAGTTTTGTCAGAGGGGATATATCATTTATATTTTTAACCACAATTCCTATAGTGCGATAGCGGGGTACAGCAAACCTCTTGGTAACTACATTTGTTGTATTACAAAAGACATCAATTATCAACTTTGGCAATATACTAATGCCCAGACCACATTCTACCAACGGTAAGGCAAGAAAATCTTCATTCACCCAGTGAACAACAGTATAGGAAAGATTCTTGAGGATACTCATGGTATCGTAACCCTCACCGCCGTCATCCATGAGAACCATTCGTTCGCCATTCAGTGCTTCTATGGGGATACGTTCAAAGCGGCAAAGCGGATGATCTGGAGAAAGGATAACATAGTATTCATCATCAACAAGCGGTATGAAGTCTATCTTTGTGCGGTGCTTTGCACTGAGAAAGCCACAGTCAACAACTTCTTGGTTTACATGGTTTTCTATATCAGGATAATGATGTTTAGCCAGACAATACGAAAAGAAGAAAACTGATGCCATACTTAAAGAATACATAATCTTATACGAGTAGGATATTTTTTTAAAGCAAAAAGGCACGCTGGCCCCTTGCGGCTCAGAATGCCTTTTTATTCATATATAGACAACTCATTCCGCTGTGCTATAAATCGATAGCAGGCAGGGGGCTGGGAATTCCGATAGGCAGTAATCTGTTTGCAGCACTTCATCAACCAGCTTTCAAATCCTCTTGCCCTCCATCATCGAAGAATACAAAGACTGTTTGCTATAATTCATCTCTCTCATCCGTGTAATAGGGTATCTGAAAAGGTCTGGATTTCCGAAACGACGCAAACTTTGCCGACCGGCACTCCATTATTTACGGACATCATATGAAGAACGGCACAATGTTTACAGACCTTGATAAATATAAAAAGCAGGATTTCTTTGACGAGCATCCGGTCGCGCTGCTGATAACACCGGACAAAAACTATAAAGTAGAGTTCTTCGCGGGGTATGTTGCCGCGCCACGGGACGATGCGTGGGAAATTGATTTTACGGAAGCGGAATTTGAAGTCTGGCTTCAGAATGCGGCTGACCGTTC
>QALA01000056.1 GCA_003343565.1 Verrucomicrobiota bacterium
CGACCGAGATACTCGAAAGATTTTCCGAACTGGGCGGAGAGGCGGAGTGGGCTCCGAACGAAAAGGTCGCCGCGGAGACCGCGCTTGGGGTGGCCTTTGCGGGAAGCTCCGCGCTCGTGACGATGAAACACGTGGGCTTCAACGTCGCCCAGGATCTGTTTTTTACGGCAGCGTATAGCGGAATTGACGGCTCGTACGTCGCGGTGGTAGCCGACGATCCCGGAATGGCCTCCAGCCAAAACGAGCAGGATACGCGCCCGCTGGCCTTCGCCGGCGGACTTCCCGTGCTTGAGCCGTCGGACTCGCAGGAGGCATACGACTTCGCGAAGCTGGCGTTCGCCCTTTCGCGCCGCTGGAAGATTCCGTTCATACTCAGGACGACCACGCGCATAGCCCATTCCAGCACGGTCGTCTCCTTTGAGGATTCGCGCGCCCCGAAGCCGCAGGCCGACTACAACCGCGACATATCGACGCGGGTCATGGTTCCCGCGTTCGCCAGACCCGCCCACAGGGTGCTGCGAAAAAAGCTCGCCGAAATGCGCCGCTGGAACGATTCCGAAGGTCCGAACCTCGAAATCGACGGCGCGGACAATTCGCTTTTGATTGTGGCGGACGGGGTTTGCTATTACCACGCGCGCGAGGCATTTCCAGATGCGGGATTTTTCAAGGTGGGCATGGTCAATCCGCTCCCGATCGGGCGCATCGCTTTGATGGCATCGAAGTACAAGAGGTGCGTCGTTGTCGAGGAGGGGGATCCGTTTATTGCGACGCAGCTTCGCGCCGCCGGCCTTAACGTTGAGGAGCGCGACGAAAAGTGGCGCTTTGGCGAGATGAGCGTAGACAAGGCGCGCGCGCAAATAGAGGGCGACTTGGATTACGAACCCGCTCCGATAAAGGCCAAGCCGCCGCAGCTTTGCGACGGCTGCCCGCACAGGTTCAGTTTTGCGCCAATGGCGGAGCTGGGCTGCATAGTCGCCGGCGACATAGGCTGCTACACCCTCGCGGCGATGAAGCCCATAAGCGGCATGGACATTCAGATTTGCATGGGGGCGTCCATAAATATCGGGCTGGGTCTTAGAAAGGTTTTGCCGCCCGAAAAGGCGCGCAAAGTCGTCAGCGTAATCGGCGACAGCACGTTTATGCACAGCGGCCTGACGGGGCTGCTTCAGATGGTTTACAATCTTCCGGACACCGGGCATGTCGTTGTGGTCGTCGACAATTCGACCACCGCCATGACCGGCCAGCAGGAGCACCCCGGCACGGGGAGAAAGCTCGACCACGTCACCCCCGCGCACAAGGTTTCGATTGAGAAGGTGGCGGAGGCCGTAGGCGTAAAGAACGTCGCCGTGTTCAATCCCGTCCGGGAGGGCGAGAAATTCAAGCAGTACCTGCGCGAAAAGCTCGATACGAACGATTCGACCGTGATAGTCTTGCGCCAGCCGTGCCTGCTTGCGGCGGCCAATTTGGCAAAGCTGAAGAAGGGCGTGTGAATGAAGGATAGTATAAATATAAGGGTTGCCGGACTCGGCGGAATGGGCGTTCTGAAAGCCACGCTGATTTTGGGCGAGCTGTTTTTCGAGCTCGGCTTCGACGTAAAGAAGGCGGAGGTGCACGGAATGGCGCAGCGCGGGGGATCGGTGTCGAGCGATTTGCGTGTCGGGAAGAGGGTGCTCAGCCCGATGATTCCCGACGGGAAGATCGACTATCTGCTCTCTCTCCAGCCGGAGTGGTCGGACGCGCACAGGGCGTTTTTGGCTCCGGGCGGAATCGTGATTTCGCCGGAGGACTTCGACGCCTCCAAGCTTCCGAGCCGGAAGTCCGTCAACGTGGCGATACTCGGCGCGCTCAGCAGGCATTTTCCGGAGATTCCCGAATCCAAATGGCGTGAGACGATCGGAAAGTTCTTTCCCGAAAAGTTGCGGGAGGCCAATGAAGCCGCGTTCGCGCTCGGCAGGGGGACGGCGTCGGCGGCGTGATTGGGGAAACTCCCGGACTCCCGCGGGGCGAATTTCGGCATAAACTAAGACGGCATTTGCAATGACACAGAAGTGGAACGATATTAACGGGGATTTTCACCCCGCAAGCGGAATGGACTTTCTGCCGCGCGAACATTTGCGCCAGATACAGTCGCAGCGCCTTTCGGCTACGGTCAGGCTGGCGTACGATAACGTGCGGCTGCACCGCAGCCGCATGGACGCTCTCGGCGTCAAGCCCGGCGACATAAAAACCGTGGACGACATCTCAAAACTCCCGTTCACCGAAAAGACCGACCTGCGCGACACGTATCCTTACGGCCTTTTCGCCGTGGACATGTCCGAAATCGTCCGGTTGCACGCCTCCAGCGGGACGACGGGCAAACCCATAGTTGTCGGCTACACGCGCGAGGACATGCGCCTGTGGGAGACTTCGGTAATGCGCTGTCTGCTGATGAACGGGGTCAGGCGCTCCGATTTTGTCCAAGTGTCTTTCGGGTACGGCCTCTTTACGGGCGGCTTGGGGCTTCACGGGGGGGCGGAGGCTCTCGGCTGCACGGTGATTCCGGCCTCCGGCGGAAACACGGAGCGCCAGCTCATGATCATGCGCGACTTCGGCGCGACGGTCGTCTGCTGCACGCCGAGCTACTTCGTACATCTGATTGAGGAGTCCAAAAAGTACGGCGTGGACATGAAAAAACTTCCGCTTAGAATCGGCGTTTTCGGGGCGGA
Source organism: Verrucomicrobiota bacterium (assembly GCA_003343565.1). Taxonomy (GTDB): domain Bacteria; phylum Verrucomicrobiota; class Verrucomicrobiia; order Opitutales; family Intestinicryptomonadaceae; genus Merdousia. The sequence goes on from QALA01000056.1 coordinate 2,706, forward strand.
GCCGTGGTCGGAGAAAATGCGCGCGTTCATGCGCGAGAATGCCGGCATTGAGGTTTTCGACATTTACGGATTGTCGGAAATCGCGGGGCCGGGCGTAGGCGGCGAGTGCTGCGCGCACGACGGAATACACATTTTGGAGGACAATTTCTATCCGGAAATAATAGATCCTGATACCGGCAAACCCCTGCCTGACGGAGAGGAGGGGGAACTTGTCATAACCACGCTTGCCAAGCGCGCCATGCCGATACTCCGCTACCGCACGCACGACATCACCTCCATAATTGCCGAGCCCTGTCCGTGCGGGCGCACCGTGCGCCGCATTCGCCGCATCGACCGCCGCTGCGACGACATGTTCATCAGCCGCGGCGTAAACGTCTTTCCGTCGCAAATCGAGGCGGGGCTTGCGCGCGTCGAGGAGTGCTCGACAAACTACCGCATAATATTGGAGCGCGAGCGCGATCTCGACAGAATCACCGTGGAAGTGGAGCTGCTCGAAAAATATTTCGCCGACAGCCTGCCGCAGCTCGACGCAATCAGGAAGAAAATCCAAGCCTCTATTATGGGCATTATCGGGATTCGCGTCGAGATTAGGATAGTCGAGCCGAATAAGATTCCGCGCTCCGAAGGGAAGGCGAAGCGCGTTTTTGACTACCGCAAAATATAGGATTTGCCATGAGAATAAAACAACTTTCGGTCTTTTTGGAAAATACTCCCGGCCATCTGTGCAAGGTCTGCCAGACTTTGAAATCGGCCGGGGTGAACATACTCACGATAACCATAGCCGAGACGAAGGAGTACGGCATAGTGCGCGCAGTCGTGGACAAGACGGAGGAGGCCGCCGCCGCTCTGAAAGCGGCGGGATTTTTCGCAAAGGTGGTGGACGTGCTGGCCGTGGAGGTTGAGGACCGCCCCGGCGCGCTTTTGTCCGTGCTTGAGCGCGCGTCAGATTCCGGTTTGAATGTCGAGTACATGTACGCGCTGACTCGCCCGAACAACGAGAATCCCGTGATGGTAATGGCTTTTAAGGACATAGACGCGGCGGAGAAGGCGTTGGGGTAGGTCTGGCAAATTTTTCGCGCGCATGCGTGATGCGGATAGATTTTTTTAAGCGTGCGCGCCCGTGAATGGCACAATTTGCCGATTCTCACCGCCTCATGCTTGCGCGCGCGTCCGATTCCGGCTTGAACACCGAGTATGCGCACGCGCCGACGCGCCCGAACAACGGGAATCCCGCGAGGGCAATGGCGTTTATGGATATAGACGCGGCGAATATAGTCGCGTCGAAAGAAGGCGTCGAGAGGGGTTTTCTTTTTTTGCGTTGTTTCGTATTATTTCCGGATATTGTCGGGATTATGCGGAATGAGTCTTAGTCTTTTCGGCGCAGTTTGCCGGTAATGTTGCAGCGCTGCTTACGGGAAAGATTGCTTCGCAGATAGGTTTGAAAGTTTAGCATTCGGAGCATTCGCGTTTGTAAAGGCGAAGGTTTTTTTGCGGTTTTTTTAATTGAACGCCGCCAAAAATGCGTTCTGATACGACGCATAAGTTTTTATCTGGTATGTCGGGGACCAAACAGAGGCCGGTTGAGGAAATTTACGTCGTGGGAATTACGCGATGGCTGTTTGGCATATTTGTCGCGGCGTCGCTGGCGGTGATATTTCTGTTAAATTCCACGACCAACGCCGAACTCAAACTTTTGGTAAACCAGTTCCCGGAGGTTTCCGGCGCGTTCAAATCGACGTTTATTCACACGTACCGAATGGGAATGACGTTCGTGTTATTCGTGGTGGATATAATCGTCGTGGGGCCGTTTGCGTATCTTGGATATTTCAGCGAGCATATAAAGCCGCGGCCGGGAAGGTTTGTAAATTCGGTTAGCTTTTTCGATTTGGGGATACTTGCGGCATTGATATATACGATTACGATAGGCTGTATGAATTTTGTCATAACAAATTCCGTCGCCGAGAGTCCGCGCGACGTGAACGTAAACGCGATAGTCGTGCTTCTGGGGGCGGCGTTTTTGGCGTGGGCCCTGCTGTTGCTTGCAAAGATATATTCCTATTCGCGCGACCAGCGCAAAGAATTAAAGAAGTACGCTATACGCCTATATTAGAAGACTTGTTAGGAGACCGTTTTGACATGGCGTTTTCAAAAAATTTGTCCAATAGATGCGCCGTCAGCGCGCTGTTTTTGTTGCAGGGATTGGTGTTTTCCTCCTGGGCCAGCCGGATTCCCGCGATAAAATCCGCGCTGGAGCTAAACGACGCCCAGCTTGGAACGTCGCTTTTTGCGCTTCCGCTAGGCCAGCTGTCCACGATGTTTTTTTCGGGCATGATGGTTTCAAAGTTCGGAAGCAAGTTTTGCACGGCGATAGGCTCGTTCCTGTATCCGACGGTGCTGATTCTCATATCCTATGCGGATTCGCAGCTGACGCTCATCGGGGCGTTGTTTCTGTTCGGGGTTTCGGCCAACATAAACAACATAGCGATAAACACGCAGGCGGTGTCGCTGGAGCATTTGTACGGGCGTTCGATAATGGGTTCGCTGCACGGCGTATGGAGTCTGGCGGGATTTTTCGGGGGGCTCATCGGTACGGCGGCGGTTGCAAATTCCGTTTCGGTGAGGGCGCATTTTGTGTGCGTTTCGATACTGATTTACGCGGTGTATCTGGCGGCGCGTCCGTTTCTTCTGCCGTCCGACTTTTCCAATACCGGCGACGACGACCCGTCGCAGCGCGGCAAGACGCGCGGCTATTTGCGGCCCACTCCGTATATAGTCACGCTCGGCCTCATCGCTTTCGGCAGCATGTCTTGCGAGGGAACCATGTTCGACTGGAGCGGAGTCTATTTCAAAACGGTGGTGCGCGCGCGCCCAGAGCTTGTGCCGCTCGGATTCGTATGTTTCATGTGCACGATGGCCGCGGGGCGCTTTGCGGCGGACAAGTTTGTAATGCGCTTCGGACCGGTAAGGGTCATACAGGCAAGCGGGCTGATAATATTTTCCGGAATGCTTGTATCGGTGCTTTTCCCTACAGTCGTTGCGGCGTCGGCGGGATTTATGCTCGTGGGGCTGGGCGTTTCAAGCGTGGTTCCGACGGCTTACAGTTTGGTCGGGAAGTCGCGCAGAATGAAGATAGGCGTGGCGCTTTCGTGCGTGTGTACGATAGGCTTTTTCGGATTCATATTCGGACCGCCCATAATAGGATATGTGGCGCACGCCTCAAGTCTGAGGGTGTCGTTCATAATCATGGCGTGCATAGGGCTCTGCCTGATATTTTTGGCGCCGCTGTTGCGCTCGCGCATCGAGGAGTAGGCTGGGCGGATATTGCCGGCTTTCGCCTGATTTGATTTCGCGCGGGGTGGAGGTTTTTTTAAGAAAAGACGTTCGCAGGATTTTTTGCGCCAGTCTGTGTTTGCGGCAGTTCGCGCTTATGGCAATTCGCGTTTGCGGCAAGTTGCGTTCGCGCGCGTGGGGCAATATGGAAAACGCGGTTTTACAGTTGTACAGCCCGCGGAATTGGAATTTTTGGCGCTTTTTTCGTCCGCGTGCGCGGGCGGGATTGCGTTTTGCCGTTTTTTGCGCATGGGAAACTAAAATCGCCGGGCAGGGCTTTTTGCCTCTCTAAAGGCTCTTGGCGCGGGAGGTATTCCGAGTATAACCTCCGGACGGTTGCCAAAGGCGTGGCTATCCGCGCGCCGTTTTCGGCGTGGCAAAATTTTCGCGCGTCGGATAAACGCAAAAAGCGGAACTTCCCGTTTGTTGAGTGGGCTCAAAAGGCGAAAGAATTGCGGCTGCTTTTATCTTGCGTGAGCAAAAAATTCTTTCCGCCTTCGGAAAGCGGAGAGTCGTCCCCTTGATATATCCGTTTATTTAAAAGGGTTGAAGGTTAAAAGGATTGGGGAGGGAAATAATGCCCGATGCGGAGCGTTTGTAGAACGTTTTTTCAAGCGTAAAAAAATGCGCAATGCAGACAAAACGACGCGATAAGAAAACAATAAAAGTTCCGCAACTTCTTTTATAGAGCCAAAAGAAAGGCCGCAATCCCTTTGGAATTGCGGCCCGGAAAACGGCGGAGGCTGCTGGAGTTTGTCCCTCCGGCTTCCAATGCGGCTTTGCTTTGCGCAGTCTTGGCGGCCGTCGGCAACCGTTATAATGAGAGGACGTATTCTTCCAAATCGCGCAGCTGTTCATCGGTGAGTTTTGAGGTTTTTCCGTGTTTGTCGTCGTGGTTGAATTTGCGCAGCATTTCAAAAATGGTGCGCGCGCGCCCGTCGTAGAGATAGGGAGCGGTGCGCCAAACTTCGCAGAGGGTGGGGGTGTCGAACTTGAAGCCTATGTATTCGTTCAGCCCAGATCCCACGTCGTGCCTCTTCATGTCGGTATAGTAGGTTCCGGTGTGGCAGTGCACGCAGCCGGCCTTGTTGAAAATTTCCATTCCGCGCTTTGCGGATTCGCTCAATTCCCCGTCCACCAAATACGGGCTTTCAACAGCCTCAAGACTCTTCAAATAGGCGTCTATCGCCTTTGAGTCCTTTTCCGGCCTGCGGGTAAATTGTATAAACTGTATGCCCTTTCGCACGGCGATTTCGGCGCTTTTTCGCACGGCGCTGATCATTGCGGGCGGAGTGTGGTGAGAGTACAGCATGGACTTGGACTGTTTGGGATTGCCGATTCCGTCGTTTAAGAGGTCCCAGTTGAGAGCGTCGGAACGGACTTCCGTGTGGCATGTCACGCAGGACAGCCAGTGTTGGAAGCACAGCGACGCGTCGTGGTAAAAGAGATCCCCGCGCCTGACCTCGTTCATGACTTCGTTTCCCCCGATGGATATTTTTTCGGGGGCTGTGGGATTTTTGAGATTCAGCTTGTTGAGGGTGTCGGAATAGTACATTCCGACGTAGGCGTTGTCGCCGAGAATCGCTATGTGTCTGGGGCCGTATCCGTTCATCAAAACGCGCTTGCGTATGTTGGAGAGGAAGGAGAGGTCGTTGCAGATGTCCTCGTAGGTTTTGGCGGCGTCCTCGGATTTGGCATAACGCTCGGATATGCGGGATATGAGGGCGGGCAGGTCTATGATGCTGACCTCGTGCGAGCCGGAATGGACGACGACGAGATTCTTGCCGGCTTCGTCTATTGCCAGTCCGTACAGGTTTGCCGCGCCCAGTTCGATGTCGTCCAACAGGAAGGTTGCGAATATCTTATCGGTCTGGGTGTCGACGATGGTGACGGCGTTTGTGCTTATCCAGCCGCGCTCGACCTGCGTCGTCGGGACGTTGAAGCGGCCGACGGCGTGCGTGATGAACGCGTATTTTCCGTCGGGCGACATCGCGACCTCCTGGCAGTTGATTGAGCCGTTTGGAAGGGGGAGATTCGCTATGGTTTTGAGGGTTTTTGCGTCGAGAATCGTGATGGCGGAGGCTATGTTTTCCTCGTAGAGCCCGCCCTTGGATTCGGGAATCTGGTTTGCGACGACGAGCTTTTTGCCGTCTTTGGTTTCGGCTACTGAGAACGGGTCGCGCACGGCGTTTCCCTGTCCCTTTTGTTCGAGCGTTCGGGCGTCGAAGGCGGTTATTTTATTTATAAACTGGTTTGCGACATAGACCGTTTTGCCGTCATTCGAGAGCGCGGCGGCGCGGGGCATGTGCCCGGCGGAAGCGGTTTGGGTGATCGCGTTTTTTTCGAGGTCGATTTTGAGCAGTTTTCCCTTTGGGTGCGCTATTGTAACGTATGCGGTTTTGCCGTCTTTGGATACGGCAAGTCCGGACGGGTGGCCGCCGAGGGGAATTTTAGCGGAGACTTTATCCCCCTTTATTATTAAAAGTTCGTCGCCCGTTCTGGCTGTGACGTATATGTTGTCTGGCGGGAGCGAAACGACAAAGTCCGGGCTAAGATACCTTTCCTTGTAGTCGGGAATGTCGCCGTACACGGTGGGCTTGTATGGCATTTGAGCGGCGCAGAAACTGGCGGAAAGCGCGCTTATTGCAAGTACGGCGATTTTTTTAATTTCGAACATATTAATCTCCTGTGATTTTTTATTTCAATCGGAAAATGCGGCGCGCCGTTTAGGGCTCCGCCTTCCGCAGAAGGGGGGACGCCTTCCTCCCGGCTTGAGACCGGCGCGCATTCCGCAACGCCCGGCCTCCCCGTCCTCTTTTCCGCATTTTTCCCCCGGCCGCAGTCCGCGGCGCTCTCCGGAAAATCCTCAAGAATAATCCGCCGTCCGCGGGCCGGTGTCAAATAAAATCTCGGCTGAAAAATTTTAGTGTTGTAAAAGGGGGTGCGCGGGTGCAAGATTCAAATTTTGCGCCGCAATATATGCGGAAAACATATGCGCGCGCACAAAGCGGACTTTCACATTTTTTTAACGAAAAAATGGCACTTACAAAATTCAACGGTCAACTGATAGCGGACGTCGGCATAAGCATGGGCGACGAGGGCAAGGGCAGACTCGTCTACGAGGTGATAGAGGAGCTGAAGAGCGGGAGCGGCCGCAGCGACGCCGCGGCGATGGTCGCCAAAATAAACGGCGGCGCAAATTCAGGCCATACTGCCGGCGGCATAAAGCTTAATCTGCTTCCGGCCGGCGTCATAGAAAACGACGTTCGGATTTTAGCGATAGGTTCAGGCGTCGTGGCCGATCCGCGCAAGTTTCTGTGGGAGGGCCTGCCGCTTCAGGCGCGCGGATTTAACATATTCGACAGGCTCCTTATCGACGAGCGCACCATGGTCAGCGACATCTCTCACCGCCTTCTCGACTTGGCGTGGGAGGATTACCGCGCGAACCACTTGAATGAGGAGCCGCGCGGCTCCACGGCGCGCGGAATAACTCCCGCATATGCCGACGAAGTTTCGCAGTTCCAGATTTGGTTTTGCGAATTTTTGGGCTCCAGGGACGAATTCGCCTCAAAGCTCGCCGCCAGGCTCGAACGCGCCGCCGACACAATCAGATGCGTTTGCAGAGTCTCTCCGGAGAAGTGGCGCGGATTCTTCGACTTTCTCACCAATTCCGAACTCCGCGCAAACGCCGATTCTGTGAAGGCCGGAGTCTTCGGAGAGGGCGAGTTCGACTTCGGAAAATTCTGTGGTTCCGAGCCGTTTACGTTCAATGTCGAGGCCGTTGCGGACGCCTATTGGGAGGCGGGAACAAGGCTTGCCAAAAATATCGGGGACGTTCGGGAAGCCGCGCTTGAAGCCCTTGCGCGGGGCGACTACATAATCGGGGAGTTCGGCCAGGCCTATTGGCTGGACAAGCGCCACGGCTTTCGTCCGAACGTCACCGCGTCGCACACGGGGACGCCGGAATTTTTCCAGAGTTTGGGAATCCCGGTTCAGCCCGTTCACGCGATCGGCTGTTGCAAGGCCTACGACACCAAAGTCGGCACCCACCTCTTTCTCACGCGCATGGACGCCTCCCACCCGCTCGCCCAAAAGCTCGGAAAGCTTGAGTTCGGCACGAGCACCGGACGCCAGCGCATGGTCGGCTGGTTCGACGCCTTGGAAAAGGCGGACGCGCTCCGCTATGGCGGATATGACGACATCGTGATAAACAAGCTCGACGCGCTGTCGTACTCCGGAGGCTGGCAGGGCGGGGAGCTTTTGGTGTGCACGGCGTACAAATCTCCGGACGGAAAAATATACCGCGGCGTTCCGCGTTCGGACGCCGTGAGAAAGACGCTCTCCCCCGTTTACGCGCAGCTTAAGGGCTGGTCGGAGGACATCTCCGGCGTCAGGAGCTTCGCGGATTTGCCGCGGGCGGCCAGGGAGTATGTGGCTTTTTGCATGAAGAGCGTAATCGAGATTGCCTCGCGCGGCGGAACGTTAAAAAAACTTCCCAATTTGCGATATATAGGCGTTGGGCCCATGCAGTCGCAAATGATAAAAGATGTGCCCGCGACGGAGGAGCTGCTTGCGCTGGTCAAGTAGGCCCCGCTGCGGAATGCGGAAATTGGCGATATGGCAAACGAGTACAAATGCGACATATGCGGCGCGCACGCGACGGTTCACATCACGAAGATTGTGGACGGCAAAAAGCTGAAGGTCCACTTGTGCGAATCGTGCGCAAAAAAGGCGTCGTTCGAGGCGCTCCACCTGCCGGCGGAGCTCTTTCCAAAGCTGCAGAAGCTCGAACAGAACATAATAGAAAATCTGGCGCGGGCGGAGGACGGCAGGATTTGCAGGTCGTGCGGGGCAAGCCTTGGGGGAATAGAGAAGGGCGAAAGGTTCTCGTGCCCCGACTGCTACGCGCATTTTGGGCAGGAGAAACTCTTTGAGCTTTTTTCCCAGCTCCATTCCGCGACGCGCCACAGGGGGAAATCGCCCAAGTTTCACGCTGCCGCTTCCGGGCGCGACGGCGGCAGAGAAGGTTCGGATTCCGGCGCGGACGCGTCGGCTTTCGGCGGCGGCTCGCGTTCCGAGGGAAATTCGGACGGCGGAAATCCGGAGCGTTCTTCCGGTTTTGAGTCCGAAACGTTTGAATCGGAAACCGCGCAGTCCGGAACTCCGGGAGGGGCGGACGGTTTGACGGGCGGATTGGCGGCCGCGGTCTCTTCCGCCGCCGGCGGCGCGAGTTCGCAGGCAGCGGCTTCCGGCGGGAAAGACAAGCTTCCGTCGGAGGGCGATTCGCGCGAGGCGCTCATGCGAAAGCTCAACCTCGCAATATCGGACGAGCGTTATGAGGACGCCGCAAAAATCCGCGACATGCTCAAGGAGATGTCCGCAAAGCCGTGAGGCCAACTCCTACGTTTTTTAATGAAAACCGGCGCAGACAGTGGGGCGGCAAAGCCGAATGGGGATTCGGTCGTCATAAGTTCCCGCGTACGCTTGGCCAGAAACCTGGCGGGCGAGAGGTTTGTAAACTCGGCCGACTCGCAGACTCTCCGGCGCGTGTACGAAGTCTGCGCGCGGGCTTTGGGCTCCGCCAGAAGACTCAAATCGGGCACGCTCCGCCGCATAGACGAGCTCTCCCAAAGCGAGCGCATGGAGCTTTTCGAGGAGCGCAAGATAAGCTCCGATCTCTTGAGCGCGGACATTTCGCCGCGCGGGCTGTACCTTTCCGCCGACGGCATGAGCGGGGCGATGATAAACGAGGAGGACCACCTGCGGATTTTTGTCGTCGGCCGCCGGCTGTGCCCCGCGTCGCTGTGGCGCGCGGCCAACGCGCTGGACGACGATATCGAACGCAGCGTCGAGTACGCCTATTCCCCCAAGTACGGCTATCTCACCGCCTGTCCGACGAATGTCGGCACGGGGATAAGGGTGTCGGTGATGATGCATTTGCCGGCGTTGGAAATGGTCTCGGACATGGAGAAAATCGTGCGCGGCGTAAACCAGCTGGGCATGACTTTTCGCGGCGGATACGGCGAGGGCAGCGGGTCGCCGGGGGCGTTCTACCAGCTTTCAAACCAGCAGACGCTGGGGATATCGGAGGGCGAAATTGTCGCAAAGATTTCCAAGTACGCAAAGAAGATCAGGGAGTTTGAATTGGACGCGCGCGCGCGCCTCAGGGAGGATTCACCCCTTTTGCTTGCGGATAAAATTCTGCGCGCGCACTCCGCGCTGTCGGTTTGCAGGCTGATAGACACGGCCGAGGCGCTGGGGCACCTGTCGTCGCTTCGGCTTGCGGCGGACATGGGAATGGCGAAAATTCCGGTCGAAACCGTGGACGCCTTGATGGTGTCCATACAGCCGGCGCATCTGGCAAAACTTTCGGGTTTGGAGGGCGATTCTTTCGACCCGATTGCGCGGGATTGCGCGCGGGCGGATTTCCTGCGCCGCGCGATGCGTTCGGTTCCGCCCCCGGCGTTTCCGGATTCCCGAAAAAGCTAAAAAAACGGCCGCATTTGGGCATGCGCGCTTATTTGCGCGCGTTTTATGCCGAATTAACAATCAAAACGCTGGCGGTTCGGGGTTGTCCGGGCCGGCCGGAGACAATTTGACAATTTAGGAAATTTAGGAAAACACAAATATGCAGCATACACCAAGAGCTCAGCAGGTTTTGGCGCTGGCCCGCAAGGAGGCAATCAGGTTTCGCCATAACTACATAGGCACGGAGCACATTTTGCTCGGCATAATAAGGCTCGGCCAGGGCGTGGCGGTGAACGTCTTGCGCAAGCTCGGCGTTAGCCTTGACAAGGTCAGCGCGGAGGTGGAGCGCCAGGTTCCGGCGAACGACTATCCCATGGGCGGCGTGTCCGAAATATCCTATTCGGCGCGCGTCAAGAAGGTTTTGTCGCTGGCTTCCTACGAGGCCATGAACCTCAAGCATAATTGCGTGGGCACCGAGCACATTCTGCTCGGACTGCTCCGCGAAGGCGAGGGCGTGGCCGCGCAGATACTTCGCCAGTTGGGCGTCAATATCGACGACTGCAGAATGCAGATTCTCGCCGAACTCGATCCGAACTTCGCCGGCGACGCCGTGCCCCCGGAGCCGGAAGAGATTCATCAGCAAAATCCGTTCGATCAGCCCGGACCGATTCCGCAGGGAAAGCCGCAAAGCGCGCTGCGCGCTTTCGGCCGCGACCTGACCCAAATGGCGCGCGACGGAAAGCTGGACCCGGTAGTGGGGCGTTCGCGCGAAATACTGCGCGTGGTTCAGATACTCTGCCGCCGCACGAAGAACAATCCCGTTCTGGTGGGCGAGGCCGGGGTGGGCAAGACCGCCATTGTGGAGGGTCTGGCCCAGGAAATCGCCAACGGGGAGGTTCCGGAAATACTGGCCAACAAGACCGTAATTTCTCTCGACATGGCCCTCATGGTTGCCGGAACCAAGTACCGCGGCCAGTTTGAGGAGCGCATAAAGGCCGTCATGGACGAAATAGCCAGGGACGGAAACGTGATACTGTTCATAGACGAGCTTCACACAATCGTCGGCGCGGGCGGAGCGGAGGGCGCAATGGACGCCTCAAACATATTCAAGCCCGCGCTCTCAAGGGGAACGCTCCAATGCATAGGCGCGACCACCCTTGCCGAGTACAGGAAGTTTATAGAGAAGGACAGCGCGCTCGACAGGCGCTTTCAAAGCGTAAAAGTGGACGAGCCTTCGGCCGCCGACACGGTAAAGATACTGCGCGGCCTGCGGGCAAACTATGAGAAGCACCACCACTGCGTCTATTCCGACGCCGCGCTTGAGGCCGCAGTGAAGCTTTCCGAACGCTACATAACCGACAGGTTTTTGCCGGACAAGGCGATTGACGTAATCGACGAGGCCGGTTCGCGCGCTCGCATAAAGATGATGGAGCGTCCGGAGGAGGTCGTAAAAATCAACTCCCTGATCGCCGCAGCGAAGGAGGAAAAGGAGGGAGCGATACGCGACCAGCGCTTTGAGGAGGCCGCGGCCCTGCGCGACAGGGAGAAGTCGCTCTCTTCCCAGCGCGACGACATAGTCAAGGCGTGGAAGGCGTCGCTGGAGGACAAGCGGGTCGAGGTGTCGGAGGACGACATCTACACGGTGGTTTCGACGTGGACGGGAATACCGCTTTCCAGAATGGAGACAGAGGAGAGCAGGAAACTTCTGGAGCTTGAGGGCTGCCTGCGCGCGAACGTCGTGGGGCAGGACGAGGCCACCGGCGTGATAGCCCGCGCATTGCGCCGCTCCCGCGCGGCCCTCAAGGATCCGAACAGGCCGATAGGCTCCTTCATGTTTCTCGGACCCACCGGAGTGGGAAAGACGTATCTGGCAAAAATTTTGGCCGAGCAGATGTTCGGCAAGCAGGACGCCTTGATACAGATAGACATGTCGGAGTACATGGAAAAATATTCCGTATCGCGCCTGATAGGCTCTCCGCCCGGATACGTCGGGCACGAGGACGGCGGGCAGCTCACGGAGCAGGTGCGCCGCCGCCCGTACAGCGTGATTCTTTTCGACGAGGTTGAGAAAGCCCACCCCGACGTGCTCCAGCTGCTGTTGCAGGTTCTTGAGGACGGGCGTCTGACGGATAGTCTCGGCCGCACGGTGGACTTTCGCAATACGATAATCATACTGACCAGCAATGTCGGGGCGCACATTCTCCAGCGCAACAACTTCATGGGGTTTGACGCGCTTTCGAGCGGGTCGGAGGACTATGAAAAAACCAGGGAGCGCGTGATGGACGAAATGAAAAAGTCGTTTCGCCCGGAGTTTCTGAACCGCATAAACGACGTTGTGCTGTTCCGCACGCTGACAAAAGACGACATGCGCAAGATTGTGCAGCTGGAGTTGGACAAACTTCGCGCGCGCCTTGCGGAAAAGGGATTGTCGCTCGCCATGGACGACGAGGCGATAGACTTCCTAATATCCAAGGGCTGGGACGAAAAGTATGGGGCGCGCCCGCTAAAGCGCGCGATAGAGCGCGAGCTGGAAGACGTGCTTGCCGAGTCCATTCTGCGCGGAGACATTGAGGAGGGCGAGTCTTCCGTAAGGGTGTCGCTCGACGCCGATAAAGGGCGGCTCGCATTTATTCAGCGCAAGCCTCCGAAGAAGTCCGCATCAAAGTCGGCCCAATAGCGGGCGGGCGAAATTGCGGCCTGCTGACGGCGGGGCTTGGCATTTGCGTTTGCATTGACATTTGCATTCGCATTTGCATTGGCATTGCGCGTGTCGCGTATTCGGCGGATTCGCTCGCGCGTTTTGCGCGCCGGATAGCCGGCGCGCCCGCGAATGCCGTGGCGTTTTGTCTGCGGTCGGACCGCAACGGGGGGCAACTTGAAGTTTCGGCTTTACTGTTTTTCTAAAAATCTCTAATAATGGCAATCCGTCGGTTGTATGCCGATTGTCGTTAACAATTCTAACGGTTTTTTATTATGAGATTCTTGTTGGCATTATTGTTGCCCCTGTGCGCGGTTTCGCACGGGAGGGAAATAGTAAAGCTTTCCCCGCCGAACTTGGAGCGCGGCGAATGCGTAATGAAGGCCTTTGCAAAGCGGGCTTCCGTAAAGTCGTTTTCAAAGCAAAAGCCGACTATGGCCGACATATCCGACCTGCTCTTTGCGGCAAACGGAGTCAACCGTCCGGAGAGCGGGAAGCGCACGGCTCCGTCTGCGCTCAACCGCCAGGATATAAAGATATACGTATGTCTGCCGGAGGCGGCGTATTTGTATTTGCCGAAAGAGCACGCGCTCGAACTTGTGTCGCGAACGGACTTGCGCCAGTCGGAGGCTCCCGTGTGCCTCGTTCTCGTCTCCGATTTCAACGACCGTTGGAGCGGATTGGACGCCGGAATCGTTTCGCAAAATATTTCAATTTTTTGCGCCGGAACGGGGCTTGGGACATATCCGCACACGACAATGGACGCGAATGCGCTTCGAAAGGGGCTGAATTTGAGCGCAAGCCAAACTCCCATGATTTGCAATTCTGTGGGATTTGCGCGGGAGTAGGCCGATTTCGCGCAAGTAAAACGCCGCGGCGGATTAAAACGCCAGGCGCATTAAGCGTAAGTCCGGATTCTCGACGGCATTTTTTTAAGGCGTGAAAAAATCAACGCCATCGTGGCAGCTTCTGAAAAATTCAGATGTCAAACAGCCAGCGATTGCCGCAGGCAATGCGGTAAGAAAACAGAAAAGCCGCCCAAAAAAGGCGGCGTTCTTCACACAAGATGCGAAGCATCTTAGATCCAACGGAACATTGGCATCTTAGATGCAACGGAACGTTGGTGCTCAGGATGGGACTCGAACCCATAAGCCTTGCGGCATACGCCCCTCAAACGTACGTGTCTACCAATTTCACCACCTGAGCGTTTAATAAAGTTTTCATTTCTACGCAGGGGAAATTGGATTGCAAGTATATTTTGAAAAAAATGCGTTTGTTCCGAATGTCCCGCCGCCTTGAGGCATTTTATATGCGCAACCGTTCGTCCGGCTTGGACGCCTTTTTGCCGCTTTTAATGCGGCCTTTAAATATGAGCGTGCTCATCGGGGGAAGTACCAGCCAGGCCTTGCACTCAAGGTTGTCGGCCGGCGAGCGTTCGGCGGTTATCGAGCCTCCGTTTCCCGCGCCGCCGCCGCCGTAGCAGGCTGCGTCGGTATTGAGAATTTCCTCCCAGACGCCCTCCCAGGGAAGTCCGATACAGTAGTTGTCGCGCCTTACCGGAGTGAAGTTTGAGACCACCGCGTATGCCGTCTCTGCGTCCGAACAGAAGCGCAGGAACGAAAATACGCTGTTGTTGCCGTCATCGGCGTTTATCCAGCGGAATCCTTCCGGATTGAAGTCGTTTGCGGCCAGCGACGGGTCGTTTTTGTATATTCCGGCGGCGTCGCGCACGGCCATTTGCACTCCGCGGTGCTCCCCGTATTGCAGGAGCGACCATTCGAGAGACTCGTCATAACGCCATTCGTGCCCCTGGGCGATTTCCCCGCCCATGAACAGGGTCTTTTTCCCCGGCCACATCCACATGTATGCGTAGAGGGCGCGCAGGTTGGCTATTTTGTCGCCCCAGTACGCCCCGCCCATTTTGCCGACCATCGGGCTCTTCCCGTGCACGACCTCGTCGTGCGAATACACCAGCATGAATTTTTCCGTGAATTGAAACATCGACGGGAAGGTCATCTTGTTGTGGTGGTATTTTCTGTTGATGGGATCCTCTTTCATGTAGTCGAGGGTGTCGTGCATCCAGCCGAGGTTCCACTTGAAATCGAATCCCAATCCGCCGTATTGGACGGCTCTCGTGACGCCGTCGAAAGTGGTGCTTTCCTCGGCGATGGTCAGGGCGCCTTTAAATTCGTCGTGGATTACGCTGTTGGCGTGTTTCAGAAATTCGATCGCGTCGAGATTTTCCGAACCTCCGAATTTGTTTGCGATCCATTCCTTTCGCGAGAAGTTCAAGTAGAGCATTGAAGCGACCGCGTCGACGCGCAGTCCGTCTATGTGGAATCTGTCGAACCATGCCAGGGCGCTTCCCATCAGGAAGTTTGAGACCTCTTTGCGGCCGTAGTTGAAGCAGAGCGTTCCCCAGTCGGGATTTTCGCCGAGGCGCGGGTCCTGATGCTCGTAGAGGCACGAGCCGTCGAATCCGGCCAGCGCGAAGGCGTCGCGCGGGAAGTGCGCGGGAACCCAGTCCATGATGACGCCTATTCCGTTTTGGTGGAGCGTGTCAACCATCGACATGAACTCTTCGGGAGTTCCGTAGCGGCGCGTCGGCGCGTAGAATCCGGTCACCTGGTAGCCCCACGAGCCGTCGAACGGGTACTCCGACAACGGCATAAATTCGACGTGCGTAAAATTCATCTTGCGGCAGTACTGCGCAAGCATCGTTCCGATTTCGGAGTATGTCAGCGGCCTGAAGCCGTCCTCCGGCACGCGCCGCCACGAGCCGAGATGCACCTCGTAAACCGACACCGGCGACGCGTTCCAATCGGTGTTCCGCCTGCGTTCGAGCCATTCGGAGTCTCCCCATTTGTAGTCCGATACGTCCCACACGATTGCGCTGTTGTATGGCGGGGCCTCGAAGTGCATTGCGTAGGGATCGGTCTTGAGAAACGGAGTGTCGTTATTGGCGGCGAGAATTTCGTATTTGTATTTTGCGCCCTTTGAGACGCCCGGAACGAATATCTCCCAGATTCCGGATTTTCCCAGCGCGCGCATTTGGTGGTATCTGCCGTCCCAGTTGTTGAAGTCGCCGACTACGCTCACGCGGCGCGCCGTCGGCGCCCACACCGCAAACGACGTTCCCGGCACTCCGTCGACAACCCTGATTTGCGAGCCGAGTTTTTCGTATATCTTGCGCTCGTCGCCGATTCCTATCCTGTAAATGTCGTCGTCCGTCAGCGTTGGCGGAAACGAGTACGGGTCGTAGAACTGCCGTATCTCCCCGTTGTAGCGTTTGACGCGAAGGCGGTAGGGGAAGGGCTTGCGCTTGTTTGGGAAAAAAATTTCAAAGAATCCGGAATCGTCCAGACGCTTCATGGGAAAGCGGGCTTTGACTTCGTCCCGCAGGTCGACGAGCTGGCATGTTTTCGCGTCGCCCAGATACGCCCTGGCCACCATTCCGCCGCGGCACTTGTGCATTCCCAGAAAATCGTGCGGAAGGGCGCAGCGCGCGCCCGTAATCGTTTTCAATTCGTCTTGCGAAATTACCATTTTCGTGTCCCCGTTCCGCCGCGGAGCGCGACAGGTTTTGAAATTATTTCCGACATCACAAACGCGCTTCTTAAAAATTTTCTTCTGCCGTCCGCGTCCAAAGCGCGCGTTCGCAGCGCGGAAAGGGTTTCGGCGATGGCTGTTTGCGTGTTAGTACCCGCGTTTCCGGCGTGTCCGAAGGGAGCAGCCTGCGCGTCCGAACGCGCGGAGATTCCCGCCGTTCGTGATTTTTTCAACGCTTCGCTCAAGAGCGTTTCGGAATTTTTGAGCGCCGCCGCGGCGCTTGAGAGCCTTTCGCGCATCGACGCTTCAGCCTTGACGGGCGCGTCGCTTCGGAATTTGCGCTCGATACGCCCGGACGGAATGCGCCCGGACGGTTTTGCGCTCTGGCGGCCGCCGCGCGGAACGGGCGAATCGGGCGAATCGGGAATAGGCGATACTTCCTCCGCATTCGCGCGCCTTTCGTCTTGCGCGCCTGCGGCCTTGCGCTTCAATTCCTCCACGAACCGCCTGGCTTCAAGCTGATACTTGTCCAAGTCTTCCGCCGGCTCGCTTCCGGTTTCGGAAAGCGGAGTCCCGCCGCTTGGGGAAGGGCGGCTTTGCGGGCGATTTTGCCGGGTCTGCCTTTTGTTTTTGCCCTCTCCGCTTTCGGACGAATTGCGCGCAAATGAGGCTATCGCAATGAAGCCGAAAAACAGAATCAATATGAGGTTTTCAATGTTCATGTGCGTCGTAGCTTTTTACGCGCAGGCGCATCGGGCGCCGCGGGAAGGGGAGGCGTGCGGCTATTTGTCCTTCTTGTCGTGCTTGTCGCCGGAGATGCTGTCGCGCATGGCGGTGTCGGCCTGGATATTCTGCATTTTATAGTAGTCCATGAATCCCATGTTTCCGCTCCGCAGCGATTCGGACAACGCCAGGGGAACCTGCGCCTCGGCCTCGACCACCTTCGCGCGCATTTCTTCGACCTTGGCTTTCATCTCCTGTTCCAAAGCCACCGCCGCCGCGCGCCGCATTTCCGCCTGCGCCTGCGCCATGTTCTTGTTGGCGATCGCCTGCGCCTCCTGAAGCTGCGCGCCTATGTTTTCGCCCACGTCGACGTCGGCTATGTCGATTGAAAGAATTTCGTAGGCCGTGCCCGAATCCAAGCCGCGCTCAAGGACGACTTTTGAAATTCTGTCGGGATTTTCGAGCACGAATTTGTACGAGTCGGCCGAGCCGATTGTCGTGACTATTCCCTCGCCGACGCGCGCGATAATCGTCTCTTCCTGCGCCCCTCCGACGAATCGCTCCAGATTTGTGCGCACCGTCACGCGCGCGCGGACTTTCACCTGAATGCCGTCCTTTGCCACCGCGTCTATCGACGCCTTGCCGGAGCCGGGGTTCGGGCAGTCGATCACCTTCGGATTGATGGACGTTCTTACCGCCTCGCCCACCGTTTTGCCCGTGCCCTTTGTGGCCAGGTCGATTGCGCAGGCCTGCTTCCATGACAAATCCATTCCGGCCTTTTCCGAGGCTATGAGCGCCTTGATTGTCTGAAGCAGGTTGCCCTCGGCCAGATAGTGCTCTTCAAGCTGGTTGATTGTCAAATCCAGCCCGGCCTTGACCGCCATTATGCGCGAATCGACTATCATTCCGTACGGCACGCCGCGCAGCCGCATTGCTATGAGCGTCAGCATGCTGACGGGCGCGCCCGCAAGGAGGGCCTTCAGCCATGTGTTTACAAAGTTCAGTATTATGAACAGCGCGATTAGCGCGAATATTCCCGCAAGGACGATTGCTATCGTTAGAATTTCCATTTTTTGCCGTTTTTTAGTTGTTGTTTTTTGAAAGCGTCTCGAATCAGATTTTTTCGACCAGCACATGGAAGGCGTCGGCCTTGACCACGCGTATTTTTTCCCCCTTTTTAATTTCGCGGCATATGAACGCGCGCGCGTCGTAAGGCTTTCCGGCTATTTCGACTTTTCCCGACGGCAGCAGCGCAGTCAGGGCCACGCCCTCCGCGCCTGCGAGTCCGCCGAAGTCCTGCGCGGGGGATTTGCCGGCCTGCCTTGAAGTAAGAAAGATTTTCGATCCCAGGCAAGTGCGCGGTATGACGTACAGCCAGAACAGGAACGCCCCTATTGCGGCCGCCGCGCACGCCAATGCCGTTCCCGCGGCGGCAAGCATTCCCCAGAGCTCGTAGGCGCGCCACGTCGCCCAGCCGAAACAGGCGGCGCCGGCCAGCCCCAGTATGCCTCCGACCACGCACGTCTCCAAGAACACCAAAACCGTTCCGACAAAAATTAGCGAGATTACCAAGAACATTTTTGCGCCGCAATTTCCATTTTTTTTCGCACTATATTTTCTTTACCGACAAATTAAAATCTTTTTTTGCCACAACCTCCACTTTTGTTCCGCGCGGTATATATCCGAATTGCGACACTGCGTCGAAAGTATTGTCGCCTATCCTGATTTGCCCGGAGGGCGAGAGGTCGGTGATGCAGACGCCGACGAGCGTCGCGGGCGAGGCGGGAGCCGCGGAGGCTGAAGGGGAGCTTGAATCCGGAGTCGAGTCCGAGTTTGAGTCCGGGCTTGAATCGGAGTTTGAATCGGAATCCGAAGCGGAGTTTCCGCGCGGGTTCGAATGGGAATCCGCCGAAGAAATGGGCGTGGAGGCGGCCGCGAATTTCGCGCCGGCGTCGAGGTTGTCGAAGGGCGACGGAGCGCGGGCGTCGGGATTGGCCGGCTTGAGGATTATCGACCCCCAGAGCGGAGACTTCTTTACCAACCCTCCGAATGCCGCAATCAAAAGCAGCGCGACCGGAATCGAGAGCGCCAGTTTCGCGAATCCCCACGCCAAACTCGCCGCGTTGTATTCCAGCCCCTGATCCGGAATTATTCCCGCCATCGCCCAGGCCAGCGCGCATACGGCCAAAATCGCGCCGGGGACCGCGAGGAACATCGCTCCCGGAAAGAACAGCAGCTCCGCTATGACCATCAGCGCGCCCGCGCCGAATACGACGGCCTCCTCGTATCCGGCTATTCCCGACAGGTTGGCCGCGGCGAATACCGCGAGCATCGCGCACAGCCCGATTGCCGCAAGCAAGCCGAATCCGCCGGACTTCAAATCCATAAATATCAAAAACAGCCCCAATCCGACAATGAGCGGAGAGACTTGCGATGCGTACTTGGCCAGCTTTTCGGCCTGCGTTATCTTTACGAAAGAGAGCCTTACTTCGCCGGGGTTTTCGACTCCGGCGGCCTTCGCGGCGGCTTCGGCGAGATTCTGCGCGGTGCCGTCGGAGAGCAGGGGAGCCCCTTCGAGCGTTTCTGCGGCCTCCTTTGCCGTGAGGCTGAGAAGTTCGCCCTTTTTCTTCAGGATTTTTCCCGCGATTGCCAGTTCAAAATCCGGGTCGTTCATTGCGCGTATGACTTGCGCGCGGCGGCCGTTGCCGCCGTTGAAGCTCCTGACCTTTGCGCCGAGGTAGGAGATTATTTTGCGCGACATCGACTTGTCTATGTCGCTCCCGTCGGCCGAGACGGCCTCGGCGGCTCCCATGACGCCGCGCGGGGAAAAGTATATTCTGTCGCACGCGGCGGCGATGAGAGAGCCCGCGCTGATTGCGTCCGGATTGACATAGCATGCGGTGGTCGCGCCGAAGTCTGAGAGCGCCTTCATCATTTCCAGCGCGACGCGGAGCTCGCCTCCCGGCGTGTCCATGTCGATAAGCAGGACCTTCGCGCCGGACGCCTCCGCCTCGCGCACGGCGCGCTTGAGAATCGACAGTTGCGGCGGGGATATTTCTCCGTCTATTTTTACCGCGCAAACTTTGACCTGCGCGCCCTCGTTCGCCGTTGCGCCTGCGTTTGCCGTTGCGCGCTTTTCGGTCGTCGCGCGTTCCGGGGCTTGCGGGGGCGCGGCAAAAATCTGCGCGCATGCGGCTGCGGCGCAGAGGGCGATCGCAATCGGATATGAAAGGATTCTCATAAAATCCACGATAGGCGGTTTCCCCAAAAATAAAAGATTATTTCGCCGCTTTGAAAAAAGCCTTTCGCGCATAAAAAAGATGTTGCAAAACGCGCGGCGCCGAAATATGGTCGGGGGCAAATTTATTTTTTACAGGAGGCTAACTTGAGAGAAGACTACCTTAAACAGGCACAGAAAGTAATTGCGGATCCCAACATTCTCATCAATGTGGTGTCCAAGCGCGTCAAGCAGCTGAAATTCGGAAGCAAGCCTACGGTCGAGTCGCTTGAGAAACTTGAGCCGGAAGACATTGCATTGTTGGAAATAATCCGCGGCAACATAACGTACGAGCTGGCTTCCCAGCGCGACTCGGAGCAGCAGGAGCGGTAGCGCGCAACGGTATTTTGCTTGCGCGCTTATTTGCGCGCCGTTTGCCGCGCCGACGGGAAAAGTCGCGCGGCTTTTTTATTAATCATGGCGAAGGGCGAAAACAGGGTTTTGTCGGAAATCCGAAACAGGAAGGCCTCGCGCGACTATTTCATAGGCGAGACCTTCGAGGCCGGCATAGTTTTGACCGGCACGGAAATTAAGAGCCTGCGTTCCGGAAGGGCGCAGATTGACGACGCCTTTGTCCGCATTGAAAACGGCGAGGCGCATCTGTATCAGGCGCACATTCCCGAATACGATTTCGGTAACCGCGCCAACCACGTCCCGACGCGCACGCGCAAGCTCCTGCTCCACAAGAGGGAGATTTTGAAATTGAAGGGGGCTTCCGATGTCGGAGGCACGGCGATTGTGCCGCTGAAGCTCTACTTCAAGGGGGCTCTTGCGAAGCTTCTGATTGCGGTCTGTACGGGAAAAAAGCTGTACGATAAACGCGAGGCTCTCAAGAAAAAGGAGGATTTGCGCGCAATGCAGCGCGCTGCGAATGCGCGCGCGCACAGATAGGCGCCGGAGCCTTTTTCCGCATGGACAATCCCGCGTTGCACATAATTTTGCACAGCCCGAAAATTCCGCAGAATGCGGGAAACATCGGGAGAATGTGCGCGGTGGTCGGGGCGTGCCTGCACTTGATACGCCCGCTGGGATTCGTAATTACGGACGCGAAACTTAGGCGCAGCGGAATGGATTATTGGCGCGAATTGGACGTCGTCGAGCACGCCAACTGGGAGGAGTTCAAGAAGTCGCCGCTGGCTCCGCGCTTGGACAGGATATGGCTGTTTACCACAAAGAGCCGCCGATGCTATTGGGACGCGAAGTTTGCGCGCGGCGACGGCCTGCTGTTCGGCTCCGAGGATTGCGGCTGTCCCGATTGCGTGCATGAGGACATCTCGGACAGGCGCGTCAAGATACCGCATTTTGTCCCGTCGCTTCGCTCGCTGAATC
>QALA01000038.1 GCA_003343565.1 Verrucomicrobiota bacterium
AAGTGTGTCCGACGGGCGCGATCTTGAAAATAGACGTCGAGGACAAAGCCTCGATTCAGGCGGGCAGGGCGGTGTGGATTGCGGCCAACTGCGTGGTTAATGTCGACAAGCTTCAATGCGACAACTGCTTCCGCCACTGTCCGGCGGGCGCGATACACATGGTGTTGCAAAATCCCAAAGATCCGAAGTCGCTGAAGATTCCCGCAATCAACGAGGAACGCTGCATAGGCTGCGGCGCGTGCGAACATCTCTGCCCGGCGAGGCCGTTTACGGCGATTTACGTCGAGGGAAACAAAATACAGCGCAGAATATAGGAAGGGCAATCTCAATGCAGGAAGGTCAAAGCGACATGTTGAGCCGCAGAAGATTTCTAAAGGGCGCGGGCTTGGGGGCCGGATTGGCGTCGGCAGCCCTCGCAGGGTGCTCGCCGAAAAAGGGCGGGGCCGTCGACCGGGGAGGCTCCGGCGAGGTGCCGGTGGGCAAAATGACGATGCGCACGAACAACAATTCGGGCGATAAGGTCTCTCTTTTGGGATACGGCTGCATGCGCTGGCCGCTGCGCCCCAAAGCCGGCGGAGACGGCGAGGAGGTCAATCAGGAGGCCGTAAACGAGCTGGTCGATTACGCCATTGCGCACGGGGTAAATTTCTTCGACACATCTCCGGTGTACGTTCAGGGAATGTCGGAAAAATCCACGGGAATCGCCCTCAAGAGGCACCCGCGGGAAAAGTTTTTCATCTCGACAAAGATGTCCAACTTCGCGGACTACTCGCGCGAAAACTCCATAAAGATCTACCAAAACTCCTTCAAGAATCTCCAAGTCGACTACATCGACTACTACCTCCTGCACTCCGTGGGCGGCGGCGACGGCATGGAGCTGTTTAAGAAGCGCTATATCGACAACGGCATATTGGACTTTTTAATCGCGGAGAAAAAAGCCGGCAGAATCAGAAATCTGGGCTTCTCGTTCCACGGGGACGTAAAGGTGTTCGACCACCTGTTGGCCAGCGGAATCAAGTGGGATTTTGTGCTGATTCAGATGAATTACGTCGATTGGAAGCACGCGCTTGGCAGGAACATCAACGCGGAGTATCTGTATTCGGAGCTGGAGAAGCGCTCCATACCGGCTCTCGTCATGGAGCCGCTTCTCGGCGGCAGGCTGTCGAACATTCCGGACGCTTTGGTGCCGCGCTACAAGGAGCGCAGGCCGCAGTTCAGCGTGGCTTCGTGGGCGTTTCGCTTTGTGGGCTCGCACAAAAACGTCCTGTCGGTTTTGAGCGGCATGACTTACATGGAGCACCTTCAGGACAACATAAGAACATACTCTCCTTTGGAATGGCTTTCCGAGGACGAATTCAAGTTCCTGAACGAGTGCGCCGAACTTATGGTAAAATATCCCACCATTCCGTGCAACGACTGCAAATACTGCATGCCGTGCAAATACGGACTGGATATTCCCGCCATATTGATTCACTACAACAAATGTCTGAACGAGGGCAACATTCCCGAATTCCGGCAGGACGCCAACTATGCGGCCGCCCGGCGCGCGTATCTGGTCGGCTACGACAGGAGCGTTCCGAAACTGCGCCAGGCGGAGCGATGCACAGGCTGCGGAAAGTGCAATCCCGAATGCCCGCAGCGCATCGACATTCCGACCGAACTGCGCAGGATAGACAAGTTCGTGGAGAACCTGCGGCGCGAGGCCGTGCTTATGGGGGACGTTCTCAACGCGTTCAAATCAGGGAAGTATTCGTGCGTCATAGGCAAC
Organism: Verrucomicrobiota bacterium; assembly: GCA_003343565.1. Lineage (GTDB taxonomy): Bacteria > Verrucomicrobiota > Verrucomicrobiia > Opitutales > Intestinicryptomonadaceae > Merdousia. The sequence goes on from QALA01000038.1 coordinate 1,769, forward strand.
GGGCGGCTGTACACGTTTACTCAAAACGGAATAAAAGACTTGTACGGGACGTATTCGGAAAAGCCCTCTGTCTTGAAGGGCGCGCTTGTTGCGGACAAGGTTGTGGGCAAGGCCGCGGCGGCAATTCTCGCGCTGGGCGGAGCCTCGGAAGTTTATGCCGACGTCATGAGCGAGCCGGCTTTGACGATGCTTCGCGATACCGGGGCGAAAATAACGTACTCCAAGCTCGTTCCGTACATTAAGAACCGCTCCGGAACCGGCATGTGCCCGATGGATAAACTTTGTCTGAATGCGAAAACTCCGCAGGAGTGCCTGGAGCTTTTGGACAAATTCATGAAAGTTCCCTCAGCTTAGCCGGGCAGAGGCCCGGACTGGCTTCGTATATTGCGGGTTTTATCTTTGGCGGAGTGCGCCGCGGATTTTAAGTTCGATGGAATGCGCTGCTGGCTTTATCTTCGGCGGAATGTTTATCTTCGGGGAAATTGCGCGAAGGAGCGCCTTTACGCATGCCGGAACGGTGCGGGGTTTATGCGCGCGTATCGGCGGTTTTGCGGTCTCGGCGCGAATGCGTAAAGATTAAGTCCGTTTTGGCGCAGGGGGGCGGGCGTTGTTAAAAATTGTCGGGCTTTTATGCCGCGCGCAAAAGCCGCAGGCTTTAACGTTAGGCATAAAAATTTGCGCGCGCTTATATTGGTTTTATTACGGTAGCTATTTATCCATTCGACGGTGCGATGTTATGCGAATATGCGAATGCGCGGATTTGCGAATTTGAAGATTTGCGAATCGGCAATTCTGACGGAATCCGCTTTCGCTTATTCCCGCTTTGGAAAAGCGTAAAGTCGCCATGGGGAATAGATGCGACTTTTTCGCGCGCGGTTTTTGCGCCCGTCAAGCGTTCGTCAAACGCCCGTTAAAAAGCGGCAGGCGAAAAAAGTCCGCCTGCCGCGTAAAATATCCAATATGCAATTGCGCAATAAATCCCGGCGATTTTTTGCGGGCGAAGAAATAACTTCCGCCCGCATGCGCCGCTTTTTCTAATTGCGCAGGAACGGAGTTGAATCCTGCCTCATGAATTTTGTGAAATCGCCCTTCAGGAGGTTGTCGACGGAGTCGAGCATTTTTTGGAACATTTCGCGGTAGACCTCGACGTCCTCCCTATATAGGGAGTAATAGTCCTCAGGCTTTATTTTGTTTAGCTCCATCATAATGGCCCCGCGCATGGAGTTCAAGTAGGACTTGTATCTCTTGTTGTGCTCCTCCTGCTTGATCCGCTTTACGTTCAGCTCCTGAAATGCGCGCTTTGCATAGCGGCCTATGTATTTTTTTTGCGTCAGAGAGCGCAAAGTCTGCGCGTTGAAGAAGTCGATGTAGTCGGCAAATACCAGCTTCAGCTGCTCCATGTCTTTGGTTTGCTTTTCGAGCTTTTTCATGTCCAGCTTTTCCCAGTTATCCTTAACGGTGTCCAAGCGCAGCATTGTGTAGGCCACTTTGGAGCTGCGCATCGAGCCTATCAATTTGCTGACCTGACTGTGCTCGGTGAAATCTTCGGGAATTTTGAAGGGAATCGGCTGCGAGAGCAATATTCCGCCAACGGAACCGTCTTCGGGATTTATGTACAACCCCCCGCTCCCGACTCCGTGCGGCAGCCTGCTGTCGATATTCACCGTGTTCTCCGCGAGCGAATTGGCCGCAAGCGGATACGTTTTGAGCGTTTCCTTCAGCCTTCCCACGAGAATCAGCTGTTTTCCGAGAAGGTTCTTCCACTTTTCCTCGTCTATGATTTGTATCTCCTGCGAGCCCTCCGGATATTCGTCGATCAGAAACAGGACGAGCGGCAGCTTCTTGTTTATGAAAATGGCGTTTCGGTTGAAGTCCAATTTCTTGCCCAGATTGGTGACCAATTCCGCCTCCGCTATGTCCTCATATTTGTCGACCGGCACAAGGACGCTCTTTTTGTCCATGAGTGAAATGTAGGCGCCCGCGGCGGCGTTCCGGTTGCGGCATGTGAGAACGAGAAACTTGTCGAGCGATTCCTTTGCGATTCTCTTGTTCCGCTCAAACGAGCTCTCGACGCGCTTGTTCGCCGCAACGGGAGCCGAATTTTGCGCCTGAACGACCGTCACCCTGTCTTCGTCGCTGAGGGTTTTTACGCCGACCGCGGCGCCAACTTCCTTCAATTGGGCCAAGTAGTCGTCGCCGTGCTTTTTTGCGGCTTCGGCCTTGAGGGATTCCAGTTTTGCGGCGTCGGAAAACGACAGGTCCTTTAGCGCCTTTTTTGCTTCGGCCTGTTTGTTGATGACCGATATAGCCTTTCCAAAGTCGTTGTCCGAATCCTTCAGCGCCTTGTCTTTTATCCTCTTGAATGCGTCCTCGCCGAGCATTTCCTTTGCGGGGGCCAGGGTTTCCAGAAGCGCGGTCTTTTCGGTAATGTAGTTAGACTGCGCCACAAAATCCATGGGGAATTGCTTTTGCGCGTATGCCTTTATTATTTTCATGTCGTCGGCGTCGACCGACGAGGAGGAAGGCGCCTGCAATGCCTGCCATGCGTAGTACTGGTTGGTGTACCACATTTTGCTCTCGTGCTTGTCGTTCGGGTAGAGTTTAGCCGCCTGCTCCTTGAGCTGGTTTTTGAGGGAATCGGGCATTTTTTGCGCGTATGCCGACGAAAACGCCAGAGCAAGCCACGCGGCCGCAAGCATAACATTTTTAATTGTTCTCATAATATTAAAACAGTTTATCGAATTCGGCGTTTCTGTCAACATTTTACGTTTGAGTCCTGCCGGAATCTTCGCGGTTTGCGCGGACGAAAGGCGCAGACGAAAGGCGGTGCGGCAAGTCGCGCGTCCAAGAGGTCGTTTCGCATGCGCGGGTACGCCCGTTCGCTTAACGCTTCACTGTTTGTAGCGACGTTTGCTTGGAAGCTTTTGAGCCGAATGGAAAAGTTATGGCATTCGCAACTGCGTGGGCGTGGCGCAAACTGCGGCGCGGGTTCGCGGGATTTTTTAAGAAATCCCCCCTCTTTGTCGTCCGCACGCGCCGAAGCGCAACGGGGGCGCCGAACGGGGAAATCCGCGCGCTTAGCAAGGGCGAAACGCGTTTTGCGGAATGCGGCGCGCAATGGGGTTTAGAGCGTTTTGACGACGAACGGGTGCGCGCGCTCTTATATTCGCCGCAAATGAGGATATGCGAATGCGCATTGTTGAAAATGGGCGAAAATCCTTGTGCGGAAATTTGGAAGATGCCCGCCTATAGCGTTCCCGCGCCGGTTTGCCGCATGCCGATTCCGCAGGCTCCCGCCGTTTACTGCCGCTCGAAGAATTTAGAGGCCAGAAAGTCTATTAGCAGCTTTGCCAACAATTCCTTTGTCGCCAGCGGAAAATCCACGACTTTTCCGTCGCGCATGATAAGTTCGAGCTTGTTTGAATTGGATCCGAATCCCAGCCCCTCCGCCGACACGTCGTTGACCGCGATGCAGTCCAGATTTTTTTCCTTCAGTTTGCGCTTGGCATAATCGAGAACGTTTTGCGTTTCGGCGGCGAATCCCACCAGAATCTGGCCGGACTTGCGCAGCGATAGCTGCTTCAAAATATCGGGCGTGCGTTCGAGTTCGGCCGTCAGAGGTATGTCGTCCTTTTTAGCCTTTTGCGTCAGGCGCGTTTTCGGGCGGACGTCGCTGACGGCGGCCGTCATTATCAGAATGTCGCATTCGTCGAAGCGGCGCATGCATGCCTCCAGCATGTCTTGCGCGCTGACGACGCGTTCGGTCACGGAGCAGTCGGCGTCGGGCAGGGAGGAAGGCCCGAGTATCAGCGCGGTGTCCCAGCCGGCCTTCTGCGCGGCGTTGGCGATGTTCCAGCCCGTCTTTCCGCTGGACGGATTGCTTATGTAGCGCACCGGATCAAAATACTCGCGGGTGGGCCCGCCGGTGACCAGACATCTGATTTTCTTCATTGGAAAAATTTATTCTACCGTCACGGCCTTGGCGAGATTTCTCGGCTTGTCGACGTCGCACCCAAGCTCGCGCGCGACATAGTAGGCGAACAGCTGAATCGGAATCGCCTCCACTATGTGCCTTATGGATTCGTGCACGCGCGGAATTGCGATTACGTCGTCGGCGAGTTCGCCAAAGAGGGCGGGCGAATCTGTTATGACAATGATTTTTCCCTTGCGCGCCTTGATTTCCTGCGCGTTGGAGACGAGTTTTGGGGCTATTTCGTCGGAAGTGGAAAATATTACGGACGGGCAGTCGGGCGAGACGAGCGCGATAGGCCCGTGCTTCATTTCCGCGGCGGGATAGCCCTCGGCGTGAATGTAGGAAATCTCCTTGAGCTTGAGCGCACCCTCGAGCGCGAGCGGAAATTCGCACAGCCTTCCGAGAAACAGGAAGTCTTTGTAATGGGCGTACTTTTTCGCTATCGCCTCGATGTGGCCCGCGAGCTTGAGAGTTTCCGAAACCGCCGCCGGCGCGCTCTTGAGAGCCTCGACGATGTTTTTGCCCTCCGAAAACGACATGTCGCGCATTCTGCCCAGATAGAGCGCCAGAAGCAGGCATATTGTCACCTGCGAAGTGAACGCCTTTGTGGAGGCTACGCCGACCTCCTTGCCGGCGTATTGGTAAAGCCCGCCGTCGGACTCCCGCGAAATGGTCGAGCCTACGGAATTTGTTATGGCCAGCGTTCTGAATCCCTTGCGCTTGGATTCCCTCATGGCTTCGAGAGTGTCTATGGTCTCTCCGCTCTGGCTTATGACTATGACGAGCGTGTTCTTGTCGACCGGAGCGTTGCGGTAGCGAAACTCGCTGGCGTACTCCACATCCACGGGGATTCTGGCGTACTTCTCTATCAGGTATTCGGCCACCAGGCACGCGTGCCACGCCGTTCCGCACGAGGTGAAAATTATGCGGTCGATTTGTCTGAGCTCGTTCGGCGACATGTTCAATCCGTTCAGCACGGCCGTTGAACCGTCGGAGGAAATTCTGCCACGTATGGCGTTCTCTATGGCTTTGGGCTGCTCGAAAATCTCCTTCTCCATGTAGGATTTGAAATTGCCGAGTTCGGCGGACTCAAGCTCCCAGTCTATTTCCTCCACGACGACATCTATCTGTTTGTTGCATATCGTGACTATGTCGCAGTTGTCCTTGGTGACGAGGGCGATCTGTTCGTCCTCAAGATAGATTACGTTGTCGGCGCGCCCGGAGAATCCGAGGACGTCGCTGGCTACCAGATATTCGTCCCTGCCTATTCCGATCAGGAGGGGCGAGCCCTTGCGCGCGGCCACGAGCTGGTCGGGGTGGAACTTCGATATCACGGCTATTCCGTATGTCCCCTCGACGTGCTCCAGGGATTTTCTGACCGCCTCGAGAAAGCGGTTGGGAGTGGAGGGATCTGTGCGGCGGTCGTAGTGGTAGGCTATGAGATTTACGAGGGCTTCGGAGTCGGTTTCGCTCTTGAACGAGTATCCGTTGTCGATGCAGAATTTTTTGATGTTTTCGTAGTTTTCGATGATGCCGTTGTGAACCAGCGCGAAATTGCCGTCCGAAGAGACGTGCGGGTGGGCGTTTTGGTCGGTGACCGCGCCGTGCGTGGCCCAGCGGGTGTGGCTTATTCCGAGGCTGGCGGCAAACGGGTGTTTTTCAATCTCCGCCTCAAGGACGCCGACGCGCCCCTTCTTTTTGAGCACCTGCATGTCCGAACCGCTCAAAAGGGCGATTCCGGCCGAGTCGTATCCGCGATACTCAAGCCGCTTGAGACCTTCAATCAAAATTGGCGCCGCGTCGCGCCTGCCTATGTATCCCGTAATTCCGCACATAATTTCCGATCCCGATTATTCCTATAAAGATTTTTATTATTTTCGGCGAATGCGCCAATGCAAGCATTATCGGAACAAACAAAAACGCCCTAAAATCGCGCGCCCTTTTAAAAAGCTTGAAATCGGGCGGAAGCAAAGCAGTATTGGGGCAACTAAACGGGCGTTTTTTGCCTAATCGTAAGGCGCGTCCGGTTTCTTTGCCGATTTTTTAACCAAACGAGCGTTTTTCAGCCATGCATATGCGATACTTTGCAATTCTTTCGGTTTTTGCGCTGCCGGTTTGCGCCTGGGCGCAGAACGTCGCCATTGCGGACATGCAGCAGGACATATCCCTCATGCGCAGGGAGATTGCCGACCTCAAGACGGAGGTCGAGCAGCTGCGCCGCGAGGCCCAGTCGATGGCCCAGAGGCTTGCCAAATACGAGCGCGCAAGCTCGGCCGGAGAGTCCGCGGCCATTCAGATTGCGGGCGTGCGTTCGCAAACCGCCTCCCAGATGGAGGCGATGAAGCGCGAGATAGTCGAGCAGGTCAGGAAGGACATAGAGGCCCTGGCAAACCAGACCAACCGCCAGATGTCGAAGCTTGCCGACGCGGTCGGAAAGGTTCCCCAGCAGGAGGTTCAAAAGACCTTTAGCGAAGACTATCCCAAGACGGGAATAACCTACACCGTCAAGTCGGGCGACTACCTCACAAAAATAGCCCGCGAGAACAATTCGAGAGTCAAGTGGATTCAGGACGCCAACCGCATTGCCGATCCGTCGCGCGGGCTGCGCGCCGGGGATCAGATTTTCATACCGCAAAAGTAATCGCAATGGCTACGCAACGCAAATCTCTCGGTCGCGGACTCGGCGCGATAATTTCGGCGGGCGGCGGAAAGCCGGGTTCGGCGCAGGCGGGAAAGCCGCAGAAATCCGCCGAGGCCTCGCGGCAAAATTCCGAGCCTTCCCAGGCTTCCTCCAATATCGCCGCGCACGGGCTTTTTACCGAGATTCCGACGGACAAAATCCGCGCCGGCAAATACCAGGCCAGGGCGCAATTCGACGAGGCCGACATCGCCGAACTTGCCGAGTCCATATCGTCGGAAGGGCTTTTGCAGCCGATTCTCGTCAGGCAGGCGCCCGACGGATTCTACGAACTCATGGCCGGAGAGCGCAGGTACAGGGCGTGCAAAAAATTGGGCCTTAAAAAAATCGTGGCCTGCGTCCAAAACGTGAGCGACATTTCCGCCGCCATGAAGGGGCTAATAGAAAATATCCAGCGCGCAAATCTCAACCCGATGGAGGAGGCGCGCGGATTGGCCAACCTGATGGCGAATTTTCGCCTTACGCAGGACTCCGTCGCCCAGAGGCTCGGAAAGTCGCGCTCCGCGGTTGCAAACTTCCTGCGCCTGCTGAAGCTTTCGCCGGAAATACAGGGCTACATTTCAAGGGGGCAGCTGACGCTCGGCCACGCGAAGGTGATTCTCGGCATAGACGATCCGGTCCGGCAGCTTTTAGTTGCCAGAAAAGTGATTGAGGCCGGATTGAACGTCCGCGCCACGGAGGAGCTTGCCGCACGGGCGAAAAGGCCGGACGCCCCGGCGGGAAGGCGCGCTTCGCACACGTCGGCCGCGCAGGGCGCGGTGATAGCCGACCTCGAAAAAAAGGTTTCTTCAAAGCTCAATGCGCGGGTCGAAATTTTGCATTCCGGCAGGCGCGGCAAAATCGTAATCCGATATGCGGACAACGACGATTTGGGCAGAATACTCGAAATTTTCGGCGTGAAATCGTGATGTTTGAAGCGGGGCGGGCAGTGGGGAAAGCGGTTCTTGCGGCATTCGGCGTCTGCATGGCGGCCTCCTGCGCCTTTGCCATTCGGGCAAACGACTTTACGCGGGCCAACAGCGTTTTCAAGTCGCGCTACAAGTCCGAGAAGAGCTCCATTTCAGACAAGGTGTGGAGCGGTTCGCAGCTTCGCGCGGATTCTAAAGCCTACGAGCCTCCCGCGCGGACTTCTGGGCTGTCGGATCTCCGCGCCGACATGGGCGGTTCAGGGGAGGCCAAGCGCATGGGATTGGCGGACTTTTCGGGGTCCGATAAGCGCTACGACTCTCCCGAATTGAGCGGCATGAACGGCGCGTGGTCGCAGGCCGACAGCCAGTGGAAGCCGAAAAATGGGGAGCGCGACTTTACGAAGAAATATTCCGGCAGAATAGACTTTTCAAAACGCGGCAAATACGTCGATTACCTGAAGGAGGCCTACGCCGACATGAACGAGCGCTCTATGCAGGACATAAACAAGTACCAGTTTCGCCGTTCCCATTCCTCCGATCCGGGCGTAAAGACGACGGAGGCCGGGGCCCAGCTGCGCGATGACGATTCCTCCTTTTTCGACCTTCTTCTTGACGGTTCTGACACGGAGCGCGCGCCCGTGAAATTTTACGGGCCGAAAAACCGCAACGCCATAAAGCGCGAAGCCGCCGCCGACGCGGAAAATTCCGGCGCAGACCGGGCCGCGCAGCCTGCGAATCCGACGGCGGCGCCTCCGCCCAACGCGCGTTTCATGCCCGCGCTGATACGCACTCAATCCGGCGCGGCCCGCAAGGAGGACGAATCTTCGAACTCTTCAAAGAAAACGGTTGCCGAGAAGGAAATCGACGGGGAGAAGGCAAAAAATTTCAGGTTTATGAAGATGCCCGACAATATGCGCGGCAAAGCCACCATCAAAGTCGAGGTCGAAACGGGCGACTTTTAGAGAGGGCGCAGGCCGGAAAAATTTTTTCGGACGTTTTGCTCTGTACTGCGCATATTGCGCGTCCGCTTGTCCGGGGGATTTTTTTGAAAAACAAACTCCAATTTCCGCTCTATTTTTTGCGCGGGGAAAAGAAACGTTTTCAAAGTCAAATCCGCAAGTGTATGCGCCTTGTGCGCGCCTAAAAGCTTTTAATATTTTTTAATATTTCAAAACTTTAGACATTCCTTTCGCTTTGCGGATTTCAAATTTAATTTCAATCCGGCAGTTTGTGCGGCTTGCGTGCGTTGCGAGCCATTGCTCGGTTTTACAGTTTTTCATTGCCGCCCGCCTTGCAAAATTCAACCCGGACTGATTGCGGCGCGGGAAATTTATTAAAAAAAATTCACGTTCCTAAAAGGCGTTTCGCTTGGAAAGGCAGGGGGGTTGAGCCGCTTTAAACGGCCGTCGTTCGCACGGGACACGTCGGACAAATCCGCGCGGCGATTTTAGCCAAAAAGTTTGGGGAGTTGCCGAAAGTCTCCTATGAGGCCGACAACGGAGTCTACAAACTGCGCGTCACTCATTTTTTTGCAAATGACCCGCCCGCAGCCGATTTCAAGTTTAATATTAACATAGGCTCCCTCATTGCAACCTTCCCGAACCGCCCTTGCAATAGAGCTTCCGAAGTCTTCCGAAAAATGGGCGTTGTCATCAATAGTCCGATTTTTTCCTTCAAACCTTGCGACGCGATACGGCGGACGCGTCGCTTTCAATCCGGCAGACTTTGTGCGGCATGCGAATATTTTGCAACGGGGAAATTGCGGTATAAACCTGCGCAGCGGCGGCGAATGAAATGCGCGAATGCCAAAGGTGTAAAGGCGTTAAAAATGCAAAAGTAAAAAGCGTGCGGTTGCGTTGGATAAATTACGCACGTCTCGTCTCGTTCCCAATTTGGCGGGCTTTTGCAAGCGAAAACAATCCGCAATCGGAAACTGAAAAGACGGGTATGGCGGGAGTGAAAATCGCTGCGGGCGTCGGAAAATGCAAAAGGCTTAAAAGCGGGAGAAATCCGAAAATAAAAACGCGCCCCATTGTCTGCAATGGAGCGCGCCGCAAGAAACCGGTTATTCTTTGGAAATTACTTTTTTTCCTTCCACGGGGCCTGGCGGGGATTTTTGACCAGCGGCGGGAATTTGTAATCTTTTATGAGGGCTTGGAACTTGGCCTTCATGTCGCCTTCGACTCCCGCGTCCTTTACGCAGAAGGGCTTGAATCCTATTTTCTTGTATGCGTCGTTCTTCGGAGTTGTCCCGTCCAACTTCGGATCGGCGATTATGGAGTTGAGATCCTGCTTGAAGTCGCCCTTCCACTTTTCAAACGACAGGCCGGCAAAGGTCACTTCTCCCGCAGAGTTCCAATACATGTTGTTGTCGAAGAATGCCAGATTTGTGGGAATCGGCCTCTTTTCGCGCAGCAGGCGCGCGGGAGACTTGTATACGACTATGTTGTTCTCGAATTTGAATCCGTCTTTGAGCGTCAAATCCTTTCTTCCGCCGGCCTTTCCCTCCCAGCCCTTGAGGCCGATAAACATTCTTCCGCCGAGCCCTACTTGCGAAGTTTCGGCGTTTGCAAACACGTTGTTTTTGACCGTGCAGTTTTCGCCGTAATGCATGAAGTAGGCGTCCTCCTCCGTGTCATGGACGTAGTTTTTTGTGATGAGGAATCCCTGGCTTCCCTCGTCGTTGTAAATGCCCCAGCCGCCGTAGCGGTGGCGGCGGACCCCGAAAATTTCGTTGCCGGAAATTTCCGAGCCGCGCGAATCGCCCAAAGTGTAGATTCCGCCCATGTCGCACAGCAGGCCGTGGCCGAGACTGAATATCTTATTGTTCGTTATGCGCAGATTCTTCGTGTTGGTCTTTGCGAATCCCCATGTCCAGCCGGTGGAGACGCCGCTGTAGTATCCGTCGAATATGGCGTTGTGGTCGATTGTGACGTCTCCGCACTTCATCGATATGACGCCGATTCCCGCCTTGTCGAAGCGGCCGTAGGCGTTGATGATGTTGTTCTTTATTTCTATGCGGTTTGTCTGGCGGTTGCCGTTGGACTCGTCGGAGGTGTGTATTCCGTATATGTCGCTGCTTGAGTGTTCGGTTATTTTAACCCCGCCCGCGCCGAGATCCCAGAGGAGGGAATCTTCGACCTCGCAATTTTGGGAGCCCGAATAAAAGGCGACGGCGTATCCGTTCGTGTGGCGCACCTCGCAGTTGGAAAGCGACACGCCGCGCGCAAATTCAACGCGTATGAATCCGCGCGTCGTGGTCGCGCCCTGTCCGCTTTGCTTCCAGCCTTTGCCGGGGCGGCGGGCGCCGTATTCGAAGGTCACGCCGTCTATCTCGACGTCGCGCACGGGATTTTCCGGAGAGTCTCCGAATATGTCGAGAATGCTGGCGACGACCGGGTAATACGCCCTGATATTGGCGGCCGTCTCGCCCTTCATCGGGCGGTAGTAGAGCGTTTTTGAGGTCTTGTCGAAATAGAATTCGCCGGGGGTGTCGAGCGCCTTGAACGCGTTGCATATCTTGAAGCGCGGCGCCGTCTCCCAGCGGTAAAACGGCGTTGTCATGGTATTTTCGACGAGGACTGTAGAGGTCTTTCCGTCGGGATTCTTTACGATGTCCAGAACGCGCACTTTGTTGTTGTACCAGACTTCGTAAATGTCGAGGTAGGAATTTTGGATTTGCTCTTTGGTCAGTCCGTCGAAGAAGGCGAGATCTTCGTTGCGCATTTCGAATGCGGAGCTGTCGAGATTCTTCACGGGCTTTCCGTTATAGAGCCAGTCTTTGTCCGCCTTGGAGTACATGTAGACGACTTCCTCCGTCTGCGCCACGACGCGGCGTTCTCCGTTTACGAAAAGGGCCTCCACATCGTCGAAGTCCACGCGGGCTTTCAGCAGTTCGCCGTCGGCCGTCCAGCCTTCGACCAGTTTTCCCCCGCTTATTGTGGCGCCGCTTTTGCCCTTGATTTTCAGCCCGCTGTGGGCGGAGGAAATTTTCAGAGGCTTGTCGACCGAATAGGTTCCCCTCAAGACGAGCTTCTTTTCCGGAGTTTTTGCCGCGGCGTCGATGAGCGCTTGCAAATCCGTTCCGGAATTGTCGATCTGCCCGCAAGCGGCGGCCAATAGCGCGGCGCAGGCGGCGGATATTTTTAACAGCGTCGTATTTTTCATGCGTTTGATTCCCTTTCCCTTAATTCATATATTTCGTTCGCAACGCGGGCGGCGCGCGGCGTTTCCCATGCTGCGAAAGCCTTACGGCATTTTTTCGGGAAAGGGGGGGCTTTTCAAAGAATCTGAAAACTCGCTCCCCTCCCGTCAGAACGCGCCGTTTGCATTTTACCCAAGACCCACCCAAAGGGCGCACCATGCGCAAAAATGCAAACGTCACGCCTTTATCCGCAAATTTTTAACGCAGATTTTATCCGCATATTTTAAAATTCCGCGCGTGCGAAACAGTCGGGGGAATTTTTGCGGCGCAAAGAGAGCGTGTCAACCGTTAAGTTTCTACATGTCCGTTTGAAGAAATTTTTTACGACGCGCATTTTTTTTAGTTTGAGGCCGCCGTGCGCGCCGTTTATACCGCGAGTTTTAAGTTCGCACGCCTTCCCGCGGCCTCTCTCGACGCGGACACTTCCACGCGGATATTTCCAATAGACGGTCTAATGCGCGAAACGCGGCATGTCCGGAAACGTTTTTGCGCGCGGGATTCCTTGCCGGGCTGCGAAGTCTATTGGGCGCGCGAAAAAAATGCGAAGTTTCTTAGTTCTTTTCGTCCGTCCGCTTGCCCGTCCGCCTGCGCTAATCCCGCACCACGGAAATTACCTTGTAGTTTGAGAGCCGCTTTGCGCCGCCGAGCTTTACAAGCTCTATGAAAAACGCCAGACATGCGACCTTCACTCCCGCCTGTTCGACTATTCTGCACATGGCCTCGGCCGTTCCGCCGGTCGCCAATACGTCGTCTATTACGGCGATTCTGTCGCCGGCCTTGAAGTCGTCGCGGTGGGCGCAGAGCAGGTCGGCGCCGTATTCGAGTTCGTATTCCTCGTCGATGGTCTCGCGCGGGAGTTTTCCCTTTTTGCGAACGGGCATGAACGGCAGGTCCAATTCGTAGGCTATCGCCGGACCGAAAAAGAATCCGCGCGATTCGGCGGCGAGTATTTTTGTCGGAGACTCGCGCGCAATCATCGACGCCATCTGTCTTATGGTGGATTTGTATGCGTCGGCGTTCAGCATGAGGGGCGTTATGTCCTTGAATACGACGCCGGGTTTGGGAAAGTCGATTATCGACAGTATGTAGTCTCTTGGATCCATTTTTACAGCGGGTTTTTTGACAAGACGGAATCCGCGGGCTCCGGCAGCTTGTGCGGGTAGTCGAGCGTAAAATGCAGGCCGCGGCTCTCCTTGCGCGAGAGCGCCGATTTTATTATGAGCTTGGCCACGAGAGCTTCGTTGCGCATCTCTATCAGGTCCGGTTCGACCCTGAAATTCCAATAATATTCCTCGATTTCCTTGAGGAGGTTTTCCACGCGGTTTAAGGCGCGTTCCAATCTCTTTGTGGTGCGCACTATTCCGACGTAGTTCCACATTACGCTCCTTAGCTCGCCCAAGTTGTGCTGGAGCACGACGCGCTCGTCGGAGTCGCGGAAGTCTCCGTCCTTCCATGCCGGAACTTCAAGTTCGAGGTCCGCCGCCGACTTGAGGTATTCGTCAACCGCGCGCGAGGCTGCGTCCGAGATCGCGACCGCCTCAAGCAGCGAGTTGCTCGCCAATCTGTTGGCCCCGTGCAGCCCCGTGCACGCGACCTCGCCGCACGCGTAGAGCCCTCGCAGCGACGTCGCCCCGTCGAGCCCCGTCTTGACCCCCCCGCACATGTAGTGGGCCGCCGGAACTACCGGCATGTAGTCTTTCGATATGTCTATTCCGCGCTCCAGGCAGTGTTCGTAAATTTGGGGAAAGCGCGATTTGAGTTCCTCGGCGCCCTTATGTGTTATGTCCAGCCAGACGTGCGGAGAGCCGAGCCGCTTCATTTCGCTGTCGATTGCGCGGGCCACGATGTCGCGCGGGGCGAGGTCGGCGCGTTCGTCGTACTTTTTCATGAACGCCTCGCCGCGAATGTTTCTGAGCACCGCGCCCTCTCCGCGCACCGCCTCCGAAATGAGGAACCTCTCGCCCGTTTGCGAGTAGAGCGCGGTGGGGTGGAACTGTATGAATTCCAGATTTGCAACCCGCGCGCCGGCGCGGTACGCCATGGCTATTCCGTCTCCCGTGGCGATTGTCGGATTCGTGGTGTAGAGATACACGCAGCCCGTCCCGCCCGTCGCCAGCATTACCGCGCGCGTCTTGAAAGTCTCCACGCGGTTGTTGCGCGTGTCGAATACGTACAGCCCGACGACGGCGTCCCCGCCCGCGCTCCTGTCGAGTTTCTTGAGCGTGATAAGGTCTATGGCGAAATGGTGCTCGAATACGGATATGTTCGGAGTTTCTTCGACGCGCTTTAAAAGCGCCTCCTCTATCGCGCGGCCGGTGTAGTCTTTTACGTGTAGAATGCGGCGCTTGGAGTGTCCGCCCTCGCGCCCCAACGCGGGAGTTCCGTCCTCCAAGCTGGAAAACTCCACGCCGTTTTCAATAAGATCGCGAATCTGTCCGGGGCCGGCGCTGACTATTGCGCGGACGGCGTTTTCGTCGCACAGGCCGTCGCCGGCTATGAGGGTGTCGCGCACGTGGGAGTCGAAGTCGTCGGTTTGGCTTGTGACGCTCGCTATGCCGCCCTGCGCGTGGTTTGTGTTCGTGTCGGAACGCTGCTTCTTAGTGACTATGGCCACATTGCGGCCGAGTTTTGCCGATTTAAGCGCGAAGCTCAATCCCGCGATTCCGCTTCCCACAACAACTATGTCGAATTTCATTTTGACAAAAAATCCCCCTTCATTCCGCCGAAAAACCTGCGGATTGCATTGATAAAAACGGGCGGCGGCTCATATCCGAATGTTGTCGATAAGCCTCGTCTGCCCGAACCATACCGCGATTGAGATTCTGGACTTGCCGGGCCTGACCTCGGATATCGGAAGCGACGTCATGTCGTCCACTATCTCCGCGTAGATTACGCGCGTCTTTGCGTTCGTGACGGTGTTGATGACCAGCGCTTTTATCCTGTCGACATTCAAGCAACCCTCGTCGGCGAGCTTCTTGCCGGCCAGAAGCGCGCGGTATATGCGCGCCGCCCCAATCCTCTCATAGGTGTCCAAATACTTGTTGCGCGAGCTCAGCGCGAGGCCGTTTTCGTCCCGCACAATCGGCGCGCGCAGTATTTTTACGTCCATGAACAGGTCGCGCGCCATGCGCTCTATTACGGATATTTGCTGCGCGTCCTTTTCGCCGAATACCGCGAAGTCGGGGCGCACAATATTGAACAAAATGGTCAGGACTGTGGCGACCCCCCTAAAGTGCTTCGGGCGGGATTTGCCGCAAAGGTTTTGGCTGATTTGCTCCTCGCTGACGAATGTCGACGCGTCCGGGGCGTATATGTCCGACACCGCGGGCGCGAATATCGCGTCGGCCCCGCGCGCCTCGCACTTTGCGGCGTCCTCTTCCAACTGGCGCGGATACTTGTCGAAATCCTCGTTTGGGCCGAACTGCGTCGGGTTTACAAATACGGACACGACCGTTATGTCGGCAGACTCCCGCGCCTTGTCTATTAGGCTGAGGTGTCCGTCGTGCAGCGCCCCCATTGTGGGAACGAGCGCGACGGTCTTGTTTTGCGCCCGCGCTTCGGCGGCGTATTCCTTCATTTTTTCGGGAGAGGATATTATTTTCATTGCATTTGGCTATACACTATTATTCTGGAAATCTTTAACTATTTTTTACAAAAAGCAACATATAAAACCGACATGGCAGATTCATACATACAGCAGCTTTTCGCCGAGCGCATCGGCGGCGCGAACTACGGCAAGGGCAACGCCATTTACAAGTTTGAAAAAATCAAGCGCGCAAAGCGCGCGGCCAAGGCGGCAAAGCCGGACCTGCCGCTGATAGACATGGGCGTGGGGGAGCCGGACGGCATGGCTTTTCCGGAGGTCGTGCAGGCGCTTTGCCAGGCCGCAAAAAATCCCGCCAACCGCGGATACGCCGACAACGGCGGCCCGGAGTTTAAGCGCGCCGCCGCCGGCTACATGAAGGCCGTATTCGGCGTGGATTTGGATCCCGAAACCGAGATTCTGCACTCGATGGGCTCCAAGGCCGCCCTCAGCATTCTGCCCGCATGCTTCATAAATCCCGGCGACGTTGCGATAATGACCGTTCCGGGCTATCCGGTGTTCGGCACGCACGCGAAGTATTACGGCGGACAGGTGTACAATCTCGAGCTGAAGGCCGAAAACTCGTTCCTGCCGGATTTGGACGCCATTCCGGCCGACGTTCTGGCGCGCGCGAAGGCCATTGTGGTAAATTATCCGAACAATCCGACCGGCGCGAGCGCGACGCGCGAATTTTTCGAAAAGCTCGTGGCGTTCGCAAAGAAAAATTCCCTAATCGTCATTTCCGACGCCGCGTACGCCTCCCTCGTATTCGAGGGCGAGGCGGTGAGCATATTGCAGGTCGAGGGCGCAAAGGACGTCGCCCTTGAGCTTCACTCGCTCTCGAAGAGCCACAATATGACGGGCTGGAGAATAGGCTGGGTGTGCGGAAATCCGCTTCTTGTCAAGGCGTACGGGGACGTGAAGGACAATACGGACTCCGGGCAGTTTCTCGCAATCCAGGCGGCCGCGGCAAAGGGATTGGAAAATCCGTCCATCACCGCGCAGATCGCCGCCAAGTATTCGCGCAGAATGGACATGCTCGTCGGCGTCCTGCGCGGGCTGGGCTTCTCCCCGAAAAAGCCCAAAGCCGGATTTTATCTCTACATGCCCGCGCCCAAGTCCGCGCTCTCGCCCGACGGCGCCCGCGTTCAATTCGGCAGCGGGGAGGACTTCTCCCAATGGCTTATTTCCGAGCATCTCATAAGCACGGTGCCGTGGGACGACGCCGGAGCGTTTGTGCGCCTGTCGGTGACTTTTGAGGCCGACGGCCGCGACGGGGAAATCGCCGTCGTGGACGAAATAAAGCGGAGAATGTCGGCGTTCAAGTACGAATTTTAGAGGGGGTCGGCGAAATGTCGGAAGAAAGGATAGTGGCGTTGCTTCACGGGCGCGATCGCGCCGGGATAGTGGCGCGGGTATCGGGTTGGATATATGCGCGCGGGGGGAATATTCTCCACGCCGACCAGCATCGCGACACGCACGAGGGAATATTCTTCCAAAGGGTGGAGTGGACCCCTGCGGGCGACGTCGATACGGAAATGTCGCTTTTTGAGGAAATGGCGCACGCGGACCTCGACATGCGCACAACGCTCATTCGCTCCAGCAGGCGTCCGAAAATCGCCGTGATGGTGTCGCAGTTCGAGCACTGTCTCAACGATCTGGCGATGCGCTGCCGCTGCGGGGAGATAAACTGCGAAATCGCCTGCGTGATATCCAATCATGAGAGCCTGCGGCAGATGAGCCAAATGTACGAATTGCCGTTTTATTACACTCCGATATCGAAGCAGACGAAGCCGCAGACGGAGGCCGAACAGCTCGAAATAATAAGGCATAGCGGCGCGGAGCTTGTGGTCATGGCGCGCTACATGCAGATACTCAGCGAGAATTTTTTGGATTCGTGTTCGGTTCCGGTAATAAACATACACCACAGCTTTCTTCCGGCCTTTGCCGGCGCAAAGCCGTATCACCAGGCATACGAGCGCGGCGTAAAAATAATAGGCGCGACCGCCCACTACGCCACGAAGGATTTGGACGAAGGCCCCATCATCGCGCAATCCGTTGCCACGGTGAGCCACAGGGACACCGTGGAGGATCTCATGCGCAAGGGCAGGGAGCTTGAGCGCGCGGTTTTGTCCAACGCCGTGCGCTGGCACATCGAGGGGCGGATTTTGACGTATAAAAATAAGACGGTCGTTTTCGACTGACCGCGGTTATGGCCGAATTTCCGTTCAAAATAAGCGTATTGGTGTTTGTCGGCGACGGTCGCGGCAGGCAGCTGCTGATGGAGCGCGCAAAGGAGCCGAACAAGGGGGCGTGGAGCCCCATAGGCGGAAAGCTTGAGATGGGCGCGGGCGAGTCCCCGTTTCAGTGCGCCGTGCGCGAGGTCGCGGAGGAAATAGGGCTTGAAATTTCCGAAAGCGACCTCCACCTGTTCGCCATGGTGAGCGAGCGCGCCTACGAGGGGAGCGTCAACTGGCTGATGTTTTTGTTCGACTGCCGAAAGCCGCTTGCCGAACTTCCGCCGCCGATGGGGGAGGGCAGGTTCGGATTTTTTTCCGAAGGCGAAATATCCGCCTTGAACATACCCCGGACCGACAGAACCATGCTTTGGCAAGCTTGGAAAAAATATTCCAAAAGCGGCTTTGCCGCCATGCGCGTCGATTGCGGCGCAAAGGGGGAGTTGGACTTTCGCGTGGAGGAGGAAATTCTTTGAAAACGGTTGATTCTATGGACGAAAATCAAAAAATACTCGATATTTTTAGGCGGACGGGGGCGCTTCTTGAGGGGCATTTCGTCCTCAGGAGCGGATTGCACAGCGGCCACTTTTTCCAGTGCGCGCGCGTTTGCGAGCATCTCGACCGCGTGACGGAACTCGTGGAGATGCTCGCGGCAAAGCTTGGGGACATGCGGTTTGAAACCGTGCTCTCTCCGGCGATGGGCGGACTGGTGCTCGGCCAGGAGCTAGCCCGCCAGACGAAGTCGCGCTTTGTATTCGCAGAAAAGCAGGACGGGGAGCTTGTGCTGCGCCGTAATTTCAAGTTTGAAAAGGGCGAGCGCGTGCTGGTCGTAGAGGACGTAATAACGCGCGGCGGCAGAGTCAGGGAGTGTCTGGACATAGTGAGGCGGTGCGAAGCCGAGCCCGTCGGCGCGGCAGTCCTCGTCGACAGGAGCGCGTCTGCCGCGAAGTTCGACGTCCCGTGCGTCAGCCTCCTGGAATTTTCCTTCCCGACCTATCAGCCGGACCGCCTGCCGCCGGAATTGGCCGCGATTCCCGCAGTCCACCCAGGCTCTTAGGCGAAAAAAATTCTTTAACTTCGTACAAAAAAGAAAAAAATTTTACCCATATGAAAGACATGTTGCAGATTCTGAAAGAGGCGCGCATAGTTGCCGTCCTCAGCGTAAACGACAAGGCTGAAGCCGTGGATTTGGCGCACGCGCTCCTGGAGGGCGGCGTAAATTCGGTGGAAATGACGCTGCGCACGCCGCGCGCGATGGATTGCATACGCGAGGTGATTTCGAAGGTTCCGGATTTGAAAGTCGGCGTCGGCACGGTGCTGACGCTCGACCAGCTGAAGGAGGCCAAGGACAGCGGGGCGCTCTTTGCGGTCAGCCCCGGCTGCAATACGAAAATCGTGGAGGCTGCGCGCGAGCTTGGAATTCCGTTTGCTCCGGGCGTAATGACTCCGTCGGAAATCGAGGCCGCGCTCGAATGCGGTTGCAGGGCCCTGAAGTTCTTTCCCGCGGAATCTTCCGGGGGATTGAAGCACTTGGAGTCCATGGCGGCGCCGTACAAGCATCTCGGAATCGGATTCATTCCGCTCGGCGGATTGAAGCTCGACAACATGGCTAAATACTTTTCGTCTCCGCTGGTGCTGGCCATAGGCGGCTCGTGGATTGCCACGCCCGCGCTAATCGAGAGCCGCAACTGGGCGCAGATTACAAAGAATGCGGCCGACGCTGTCGCAAATATTCCCGCTTAAAGAATCAACCCGGCCCCGGCGTGCTCGCGGCTCTGTTCGCAGGCGCGGCGGGGATTTGATTTGGGCGGCATTTTGCGATTGCATTATGCTATTGCAGTTTGTGCGCCGTTGCTTAAGCGAATCCGCGCGCGGAGTTTGTCCGCCCGGAAAGCTTGCGCGTAGGCTGTTTTTTTCTCGCATTCTGAGGGTCTTTTTTGCGAATTGTTTTGCGTTTTGTATTCAAGCGCCGCAATTTTTTAAGCGGCTTGCGGCCTTGCGGAGGCGCCGTTTTTTTACGGGTTTTGCCCTCTTTCGCGCTGCTGTGTGTCCGCGCGGTTGCGCAATGCGCACTGTTGCGGCGGGGATTTGAGCGCGGGCATTTTTTCGCGCGATTTTTTTGCATTTTGCGGGTCGGACGCAATGGACTTTGGCGGAACTTCGGGCCGCCGGTTTGCGGTCGCGCCGGCCTTTCTTTGCGCCGCCGCCTTTTTTTGAAATCCCCATGTTGCGCGCGGCGCATTTTGCGGCAATTTTGCCGACTTTCATTTGTCGGCGCGCCTCATGCGTTTTGCGCTTAGATCGGTTGTTCAATAATTCCGGGTCTGTCCGCGGATTGCAGGCGGGCGGGGCTGCGCCGTTTTGAATTTTCGTTTTAATGCGGGATTTTCAATGCGGGCTCTCCTTCCTTTTGCGCACAGGATTGTCCGCGTTTTCGCAAAAAAATCCGCTTTAAACTCCGCTTCGCTTTGAAGTGCGCGCGAAAAAATTTTTTTTGGATTCGTTCCGCGAAAAACCGCGGTTTGCGCAGTATTTTTAAATGCGGACGCATTGAAAACTTCCGATTGTCTCGCGCATGATATTCCGCTTTATGCCGGTTCTTTCCGTCGTCGTCGCGGCTTAAATGCGGCGAGCTCGCGCGCGGAGTTTATGCGCGGGAAGGGTTTTTTGTCTTTGCATAAAAATTTCCGAAGTTTGCAGCAAAAGTAAATTGTTGCAAGGCGCGCGGGTATTATATTGTCTGTTTTCGCCATGGGAAATGTAGGGGATTCCGCGAGATGTCCGAATGCGCCGACGCAGCCGTCCGCGGCGTCGAGAGACGTTGCCGCGAGCCTTCGCGAGGCGTTTGAAAACGTCAGGCAAAGGCACGTTCGCGGGGCCTCCGGCGCGGCGGTTTGCAGGGCGCGGGCGGAGGCGGTTGATGCGGCGGTGGAGCGCCTTGCGGACAATTTCGTCTCGCGCATGCGGGGCGCGGAAGGGGAAGCGGACTGCCCTTTTTGCATAGTCGCGTTGGGCGGGTACGGCAGGGGAGAGCTCGCTCCGAAAAGCGACGTCGACATAATGTTTCTCTACGGGGATTCCTGCGGCGAGGACTTCAAAAAGCGCGTGGCCGACGCGATTATGTACCCGCTTTGGGACGCCCATTTGACGCTGGGGCACTCCAGCAGAACGGTCGCCGAGGCGGAGCGGGAGGCCGCCTCCGACATTTTGACGCGAAACGCGATGCTCGACGCGCGGCTTGTTTGGGGATCGCCGAAATTGTACAGGCGTTTTCAGCGCGCCGTATCTTCCCTGTGCAGGCGCATGGGAAAAAAATATTTCGACGAGCTCTTGCGCCTGAAGTACGAGCGCCATTCGAGATACGGCTGGTCGCCCTGCCTTCAGGAGCCGAATTTGAAAAACGGCGTGGGCGGCCTGCGCGACATACAAACGCTGGCGTGGAAAATCCGCCTGAAGTTCGGCTCTCCGGAATTGGGGGAACTGGTGCGCCGCAGAAAGTTGTCCATGGCGGACTACAAAATGTTCGTGCGGGCTGCGGATTTCATAAAGCGGGTGCGCAACGAAATCCATTACGCGACAAACAGAACTTCGGACGTTCTGGATTTGGAGCTCCAGCCGGTAGTCGCGCGCAATCTCGGCTTTCGCGGCTCGAACGGCGCGGAGGGGGTGGAGGAGTTCATGCGGAGATTGTATTTCAGCTTCCGCATTATCGATACGGCGGCAAAGACGCTCAGAAAAAGCATGGCGATCGAGCTCCCGGACGACGTTGTGGCGTCCATGCGGCACAAACTCTCCGTCAGGCAGTCGCGCAAGAAAATATACAAGGACGGCTTCATCATTCAAAACGGCGTCATAAACGCCCAGAGGTCGTCCGTCTTTAGGAGCGATCCGGCCAGGCTGATAAAGCTCTTTTCATACATTCAGCATTACAGGGCGGTCCCCAGCGATTCGCTTGAACTTCTCGTGCGCGACTGCGTTAGGCTCATAGACGATTCCGTGCGCTCCGATCCGGAGGCCGTTGGGGCGTTTCTGTCCATATTCAACTGTCGCGGCAACGTGGCGCCGGTTTTGGAAATGATGCATTTTTGGGGGGTCTTGGGCGCGTTCGTTCCGGAGTTCGGCGACATCACCTGTTTTGTCCAACACGAGTTTTACCATCGCTACACCGCCGACGTCCACACCCTCAACACGATAGCGGTAGCCGACAAAATATTCCGCTCAAAAGAGGGTGACGAACCCTATTGGGGGTACCACGCCGCGCTAATGAGTGTGCGCTTTCCCGCGCATCTGCTGTATCTGATTTTGTTTTTGCACGACATAGGCAAGGGCGACGGAATCAAGGGCCATGCCCAGCTTGGCGCGGAGTTGGGCGAGCGCATACTGCGCAGGCTCGGAGTGCGCGAGAGCGACATAGAGCCGATTCTCTTCGCAGTCCGCAACCATCTTGAAATGGCGCGCTTTTGGCAGTCGCACGATGTGGAGGACGCAAAGGCGGTGGAAAAATTTTTGTCGCTCATACCGAGCGAAGAGCATTTGAAATTTTTGTACGTGGCCACGTTTTGCGACGCGATGGGAACGAGCGAAAGCTTTTGGAACTCCTACAAGCAGGCGCTGCATTCAATGCTTTATTCGGCGAGCTTGAGAAAAATTCGCTCCGACGGGCTGTCGCTCGACGGAATTTTGGAGGAGCGCAGGCGGAAGCTTGAGCGCGAACTGTTGGATTCGGACGGCCTTCCGGAATCCAAGGAGTTCGCGACGGAGCGCATACGCGCGCTGCCGCTGAGCTATTTTGCCTTTCACGGGGTATCCGACCTTGCAATGCACGTGGGAATGGCCGGAAGGCTCGTTCGCCGATTGCGCTCCAGCGAAGGCGGGGGCAAGACTCCCCCCGTGATTAAATGGATAGAGGATCCCGGCCGTTCGGTGGTCCGCCTATACGCCGTTTCCGCCGACGCAAGGGGTTTGTTTTCCCTCATGGCGGGGGTCATTACCATATACGGAATGAAGATATTGAGCTCTAAGGCCTTTACCTGTTCCGACGGGATAACAATCGACACGTTTTATCTTACGGGAGTTGCCGGGGTGTCGCGAAACAAGCAGTTGCGGACCAGATTTTCCAACGAGGTGGTCGGATATTACGGAGATTTCTCCGGGCTCTCGGCAAAAATAGACGAGATATTTTATTCTTCCAACGTCCGCAAAAATTCCCCCGCGGACATATTCATGCATCGGGAGAATAACCGGACGGTTTTGGAAATAAGCGTTCCGGACAGAGAGGGGCTTTTGTACAAAATATCATCGGCAATAAACAAGTGCCGCTATTCGATAACCTTCGCCCGCATAAACACCGAGGCGGGCTGGGCCTTCGACACCTTCCATGTAGTTCCCATGAAATCCGCCTCCTCCCATTCGGAGCTTTTGGATAGCATACGTTCGATATTTCTTTCCGCAAAGTAGGTCGCGTTAGCGGAAGGGGGACGTTCTGTTCGGCGATGTTTGAAATGCGGTTTGAAAATTTTGAAACGGTTTGAAACGCGCGTTTGAAATCGGGATAATGCGGGAGATTTTGAGGAATTTAGGAATGCCTAAACGAATCGGAGCCGCGTCCGAAAAAGAGATACGTTTTCTGTTGCCATTTATCGCAAATTCGGTTGAAATCCGCGAAAAAAATGAAAATGGGCAAGTTTTTGAAAACCGCATTTTGCGCGCTGGGAATGTTCGCGTGCGCCTGCGCGAATGCGGCGTTGGTCTGGGACGCCAACAACGGCTGGACGGTTCAGGGCGGAGTTTTGGCCAACGTTCTCGGCGAAAATGTGAATGTCCAGAATGCCCTTGAAGCCATGAACGAGGGCAAAAAGGCCTTCGACGAGGGGGATTATTGGCTGGCTCTGGGGTATTACAGAACGGTTGTCAGGGACTATCCCAATTCCATTTTCGCACCGGAGGCGTACTATCAAATGGCCATGGTCTACCAGGCGCGCGGACAGTTCGAGAATGCGTTTGAGTCGCTTCAGGAAATCGTCAACCGCTATCCGGACTATCCCAATTTCAATTTGGTGGTCGGGGCGGAGTACAATCTCGGCGCGGCGGTTCAGGGCGGGGCGACCCCGTATCTGTGGGGGTGGATTCCGTGGTTTACAAACTACAAGGACGCAATCACCTATTACGAAGCCGTCGTCAAAAACGCCCCGTACAGCGATTATGCGCCGATTGCCCTGATAAACATCGCCCTCGTCGCCGAGCAGGAAGATACTTACGAAGTCGCTTTCGACGCGCTCGACAGGCTCATCAACACCTATCCCAAGAGCCTTTTTACCTCCGACGCCTATCTTCAGATGGCAAAGGTCTATCGGAAGCTTGTCGAGGGCCCGGAATACGATCAGGAGCCGACCCGCAACGCGATAAGCTTTTTCCACGACTACCTCATTCTCTTTCCTCACGAGGCGGAGGTCGCAAACGCCGAGGAGGGGCTGGAGCAAATGGAGGACACCCTTGCGCGCAGCCGCCTGCTGATGGGGGATTTCTTTTACTACTACCGCAACAATTCCCTCGCGGCGTCCATATTTTACAACGAGACCATAACAATCGCGCCGAGAAGCCCCGCCGCGGACGAGGCTCGCGCGCAACTTGAGAAAATCGAGAAGGGGATTCTTGCGCCGATGACCCCGTACGATTGGTTTTGGGGACGCTATGAAAAGCCTACCGTCGACCAGTTCGAGGACGAGACGAGAATCGAGGAGCTCAATAACGACGAATTTGAAATCATGAGTCTCGACGCGTTTCTTTCCACCCCCGGCGCGGTCGTGGAGGAGAGGCTTACCCCCGACGGGCAGCCGGTGTCAACGCAGTATTTCGCGCCGCTGTTCGGCGAGGATTTGGACGACTTTTTGATGCAGAACGAATCCGCCAATCCGCCCGCATCGGGCGGCGCTTCGGTCGATTCGTATTCCAAGCCTCCGTCGTCGATGGTTGAGGCTGCAAAAAAAGTTAGGGCGGAGGAATCCGCCGGGAAAAAGGCCGGGGGCGCTTCCGCGGACGGCGCGCCGGCGGCTTCGGATTCGCCGGCTCGTCCGCAGTCGGGAGGTTCGGAATCTGCCGGGAAAAAATAGGAATTTAGCCATGAAGAGATTTGCCATATGCGTTGCCTGCGCGCTTTTGTGCGCGTTCGGGACGGGGTGTTCGAATTACAGGCTGGCCGGCACTGCCGCGGAACTGCCGTTTCACTCCGTCTACGTGCGGCCGGTAAAGAATTTTTCCTACGCTCCGCAGGCGGCGGCGCTCTTGACGAATTCCATAAGCCAGAGCCTCATGCAGTCGCCCGATCTAACTCTGGCAAATCCGGACGACGCCCAGGCGGAACTTCAGGTTGAAATTGTGGATTACAGGCGCACGCCGATTGCCACGCAGTCTTACGATACCGCGCTTGCGGCCTCGTACCAGATATCGGCAACGGCAAAATGCACTCTGAAAAAATCGAACGGCGAAGTGATTTTCAAAGACAGAAAGGTGACGGCCAGGACAATCATCTATCTCAATTCGGTCGGCAACGGCTTGATTGGGGACGAATATCAGAATATGCCGGTGTTGATGCGCGAGCTCGGCGGCAAAATTAAGGACGCCGTGTTGGGAATATGGTAAACAAACTTGAGCTTGCCCCGTCGATTCTCGGAGGCGACCACTCCATGCTGGCCGAAAGCGTTGCGCGCATTTCGGGCGAGGGGCTTTCATGGGTTCACGTCGACGTGATGGACGGGCATTTCGTGCCGAATCTGTCTTTCGGGCCGGGGGTTGTGGCGGCGTTGTCCAAGAGGTTTCCCGGCATGTTTTACGACGTGCATTTGATGCTGGACAATCCCAATCTCTATGTGAAATCCTTTGCCGATTCCGGCGCGAGCCTCATATCTATTCACGTAGAGCCGGATTATCCCGTTGCGGAGACTCTCGACGAAATACACCTTCTCGGAAAAAAGTCCGGCGTGGTGATAAATCCGGGCACTCCCGTGGCGGACGCGGCCGCCTATTTTCCGAAGGTCGATCTCGTTTTGGTAATGAGCGTTCAGCCCGGTTTCGGCGGGCAGTCTTTCAACGCTTCCGCGCTGCAAAAAATCGCCATGTTGAAAAAAATGCGCGAGGAAATGAAGCTCGGTTTTCGCA
>QALA01000073.1 GCA_003343565.1 Verrucomicrobiota bacterium
CACCGCCGCGCCCGCCTTGACCATCAGCAGTATTTTTCGCGGCTTGGAGAGCGACTGGACGAACTTTTCCAGATTGTCCGTCGCAAAAAAGTTCGACTTGCCGAACTTGCTTTCAAACGCCCCGATTTTATCCTCCCTGCCGGAGTGCGGACGGTTGAATACCGACACCCTGTATCCCCTGCTTTCAATGTTTCGGGCAAGGCTTGTTCCCATTACGCCGAGCCCTATTACGCCTATGTCAGATTCCATATCCCGTATCCTTTAATTGTGGTTTTTTAATTGGACTTTTGAGGTTTGCAAAATGTTGCAATCCGTGCGCATTGGAAATTCTTTGCGCCGCTTTGAAAAAGGGCAAGGGAAATTTTTTGTCGCGGCCCGCTCCGGCGCGGAGCCGTCCGGAGTTTTTCTCTATTGCCGCCCCGCATATGCGCCGCATTTTGCGAATATGCCGAACCTGCCGAAATGCCGCGTTAACGGCGGCGGCGGATTTGCCAAGAAAACGCATTTCGTAAAAAAATGCGCGTTGCAAAGAAATACGCATTGCAAAGTTTTTTCTCTTTCCTCCCTTGCCGCACGCAAGTTTTCGCGCCGACGGCGGGCGCAATCGGCCGCCATGCGAAAGATGCTTCGATATTCAAGTTGTCCGCGCCGCGCGGGTACGGGCGGTTGTGCAAGAAAGGCGCGCAGAGCATGCAGGGAAGGGGATAACGGGTAAAAAATTATAATTTCGCCGCAAGTCCTGCGCGGAATATTTTTTCGCAAAAATTTCTTGCCGCGCGCGCGAAAAGAGAGGTTGAGGAGTGCGGCTTAATCCGCGCCTTCAAAGCGATTTCCGTTGGGGGACGTCGCGGCGGAAATTTGCCGGCAGGCGGAGTCGCTTTCCAAATTTTGTTTTAATTTTTTTATCGAATTTTCCGGTGCGTTTCCGAACTCCCTATTGTCATGCAAAAAATGTCGCCGACGCTCAAGGCGGGCGCGGCGGCTTGCGAAACAATCTTAGAGCCTATTTCCGACACCGTCAAAAACGGGCAAGATGGCGGGCGGCGGCGCGCGGAATTTCAAAAAAAATGCGCGCCTTAAGCGGCGCGCTTGTCAGACGTGCTGTTTGCGGCGGCTTGCGAAACGGTCTTAGAGCCTATTTTCGACACCGTCAAAAACTGGCAAGACGGCGGGCGGCGGCGCGCGGAATTTCAAAAAAAATGCGCGCCTTGATCGGCGCGCTTGTCGGGCGTAGTGTTTGCGGCCGCTTACATCTTGCGGCAGTCGGTTATTTCCCCGCGCACTGCCGCGGCCGCGACCATGACCGGACTCATGAGTACGGTGCGTCCCGTGGGGCTTCCCTGTCTGCCCTTGAAGTTGCGGTTGGAGGAGGAAGCGCAGAGCTGGTCTCCCACAAGCTTGTCCGCATTCATCGCAAGGCACATCGAACAGCCCGCCTGACGCCACTCAAAGCCGGCTTCGGCGAATATCTTGTCCAAGCCGCGCTCGCGCGCAAGCGCGTCGACTATCTGCGACCCCGGAACCGCGAGAGCCTTTACCCCCTTTGCGACCTTTTTGCCCTTGAGGAATTTTGCCGCCTCCTCAAAGTCCGATATTCTTCCGTTCGTGCACGAGCCGATGAAAGCCACGTCGATTTTCGTTCCGGCTATGGGCGCGCCCGCTGTAAGTTTCATGTATGCCAACGCGTCGGCCGCGTCACGCCTCTGGGTCTCGCCGGGGAAGGAAGAGGGGTCGGGTATGTTTTCGGTCACGAATATCGCCTGCGACGGATTGACTCCCCACGTGACATAGGGCTGTATTTCTCCGCCGTCGAATTCCACAACGTCGTCGTATTCGCAGCCCTCGTCGGAGGCCGCGGATTTCCAGTATGCCACGGCTTCGTCCCACTTGTCGGCCGATGGCGCGTACGGGCGGCCCTTGAGATATTCAAAAGTCTTTTCGTCGGGATTGACGTAGCCTATGCGCGCGCCGCCTTCGATGGCCATGTTGCACACGGTCATGCGGCCCTCCATAGACATATCGTCAAAAACGCTTCCGCCGAATTCGTATGCGTAGCCTATGCCGCCGTTGACGCCGAGCTTGCGGATTATATGCAGGGCGACGTCCTTCGGGTAAACCCCGTCGCCCAGTTTCCCGTTGACGTTGATTCGGCGGACCTTCAGCTTCTTGAATGAGAGCGTCTGCGTGGCGAGGACGTTGCGAACCTGGCTCGTGCCTATGCCGAACGCAACGGCTCCGAAGGCTCCGTGCGTGGCTGTGTGCGAGTCCCCGCAGACGACCGTCATTCCGGGGTGAATCAGGCCCTCCTCCGGCGCGACGATGTGTATTACGCCCTGCCTGCCGGTATCCACGTCGAAAAATTTGATTGCGTTGTCGCGGCAGTTTGAGCGCAAATGGAGGAGCATTTCGTATGCGGTCTTGTCGGCGTAGGGTTCGGAGCGGTCGGTCGTGGGAATGATGTGGTCGACCGTCGCGAACGTGCGCTGCGGATATCTCACTCCGAGCTTTAGCGTGCGCAACATTCCGAACGCCTGCGGGCTCGTCACTTCGTGGAGCAGGTGGGTGTCTATCAGCAGCTGCGTGGATCCGTCGGGGAGTTCGCGCACGGCGTGCCTTTCCCAGACCTTTTCAAAGAGGTTTTTTTTCATGGTTTAAAGCGGAATCGGATTGCGGGGCTTAAAAAAAAATGTCTTTCGCGCCTAAAATCGCGCCTGGGCGTCGCGGGAAGTTCGGCAAAGGCGAAAGGGCGCGGACGCGCGTAAAAAACGCCTTGCTTTCGCAGGCCCGTTCGCCCGCAACGCCCGTCGGTGCGGGGCGTCAGGCAAAACGCGCGTCGGCGGCATGCCGCATGCGGCCTCTCGCCGCGCCGCGCCGCTTTCGCCGGCATCGGGAATCAATCCAAGAGGGAGTCGTCCACGTCCTCGTTGGAGTAAACTTCGTTCACGTCGTCGAGGTCTTCGAGCGCCTCTATCAGGCGAATCGCCTTCCTTGCGACTTCGGGATCTGTCAGCGGAACAGTGGAATTCGGAATCCATGCCAGTTTTGCGTCGCTCGTCTCTATTCCCGCCTTTGCAAGCGCGTCGCCCACGGCGGTGAACACGGAGACGGGGCAGAGAATCTCGTAGTGGTCGCCGTTGTTTTTGATGTCGTCGGCGCCCGCGTCGAGCACGCATTCCATTATGGCGTCTTCGCCGGATTTTTCGGCGTCAACTATGAACTGCCCCATTTTGGTGAAGTTGAATTGCAGCGCTCCGGGAGTGGCGAGATTGCCGCCGTTCTTTGTGATTGTCGAGCGCACATCGCTGGCGGCGCGGTTCTTGTTGTCGGTCGTCACCTCTATTATCATTCCGACACCCCCCGGAGCGTAGCCTTCGTACAGCAATTCTTCATATACTACTCCGGGAAGCTCTCCGGTGCCTTTCTTGATTGCGCGCTCGACATTTTCGGCCGGCATGTTCGCTCCCTTGGCCTTTTGCAGGAGCATTCGCAGGCGCGCATTGGAGGCCGGATCCCCGCCTCCCTCTTTTGCCGCGATGGTCAGTTCTTTGCTGATTGCGCTGAAGATTTTGCCTCGCTTGGCGTCAACGGCCGCCTTGTGCCTTTTCGTTGTAGCCCATTTGCTGTGACCTGACATTGTAGTGTCCCTTTGTTGTTAATTAAAAACGCTTCGGGATTGTCGCTATTCCGACGGCGTTTTGAATGTGTAAATTAGGGGTGAAAAATCCTAAAAATGTCCGGCGTTTTCAAGATTTTTCTCTTGCAATCGTAAAAAAAACGAAATTTTGTCCGGAATTTTTTTGGGCTTGCGGTTTGGTTTTGGGGAGCCGCGTTTCGATTAAAAAATATGGCCGAAAAATTCGAATCTATAAACCCTTTTCCCGACAGGCGCCTTTCCGAATAAGTCCGCAGTCCAAAATCCGGCTTGCGTCGTATTTTGCGGCAGGATTTGCGCGCTGGGGGGGCGCTTTTCGCAGGTCGCAGGCGCGGGAGGGGGGGAATTTGAAAGAATCGGCGACGGAAGGGAATCGTGAAATATTCGCTTTTTCAAATCGACTTTGCGCGGGCGCGTTTGGCGCGCCAAATAGAAAGATTTTCTTGTGCGCCGAAAATCTTTTTAATTTTTCAGGCGGGAGGGGGAGAAGACGGTGCGGTCTTTGACGTTTGCGGAATATGTCTTGATTGTCCGCAATCGCTTCGTTTGCTTTGGGCGTAGTGCAACTCTTTATTTGTCGCGCAGTGCGGACAGGGTAATTTGCGCCGGAATTTGCCGGGCGTTTTAAGTTTGAGCGCGGGGGCCGCTTTCCCTGCCTTGACATTTCGCGCGGGCTATTTGCGCTTGCGCGGGGTAGAGCGGCCTCCGGGATTCTTTTTGCGCTGTTCGTACATTGTGCCTTTCTGCCTCTCGTCGCGCAGGCGTTGGCGCATTTTTGCGTTCTCCTCCCTGATGACCTTGAGCTTTTCGGTAAAAGACAGCTTGTCAAATTCCGGCCCGCGATTTTGCTGCATCTGCTGCGATTTCTCCGCCGCCATTTGAAGCTTTTGCATGAACGTCGGCTTCGTGCGCTTCTTGAGCTCCACATTGTCCTTTCCGTAGCGAATCATCAGCGTCTGCACGATTCCGAGCAGGCTCTGCACGGTCCAGTACAGCACGAGCCCCGACGGGAAGTAATAGAAGAAAAACAGCATCAGCACGGGCATCAGCTTGAGTATCATAGCCTGCGTCTTGTCCGTCGACGGGGTCGGCGACAGATGCATTTGCAGGAACGTCACCGCCGCGTTTATCAGCGGAAGCAGGTGGAACGGTATGCCGAAAATCGACGGAATCGACGATATGGTGTCGGGCAGGGACAAGTCCTTTATCCACAGAAAATGCGCAAAGCGTATTTCTCCGGAGGTCTGGAGCATGTAGTAAAGCCCGATGAAAATCGGCAGCTGAATCAGCAGGGGCAGGCAGCCGGCGAGGGGATTTATTCCGTATTCGCCGTAGAGCTTCATCGTCTCCTGATTCATTTTCTGCGGGTCGTTTTTGTACTTTTGGCGTATCTGCTTGATAGGCTCCTGGAGCTTCGCCATGCGCTTTGCTGAGCGTATCTGTATTGAGGTCAGCGGCCAGAGAGCCAGCCTCACAATCACGGTGAGTATGATTATCGACCAGCCCCACGCCCAGTCCGGCGCGACGACCGCCACGCCCGAATGTATCCAATTCATCAGGCGCGAAAGCGGACTGCTTATGAATCCGAACCAGCCGTAATCCATTGCGGCTTCCTGTCCGTTGCCCATGTCGTAGAGGCTGTCCAGATGTTTTGGGCCGACGTAGTACGCGCCGGAAATGCGCCATGTCTGCCCCGGATTGAGGTCGCCCGCCGCGAATCCCATGTATCCGGCGATGGCGTTGCGCATGTATCTGTTTTCGGAGCGCGGATTTATCTCCACCGGAATGGCGAATCCGGCGTTTGATGTCGCGTTTTCGGGAGTGAATACGGCCGCGAAAAACTGGTTTTTTACGGTTCCCCACAGCGCGTTTTCGGCGTCGATTTTTTCAAACGGCTTTGCGGAGGTTGCGCCTATGCCGAGGAATCCGCTGCTGCTGGTGAATGCGGAGGATTTTGAAAGCAGAATTTTGCCGTCGCCGTAAAGGCCGAAGGCGAGGTTTGAGCCGAATGTGTCGCTTTCGGTCGGGGGGACGGCTCCCAGACACAGGTACACCTCGCCGAGGGGAAGCGGGGATTTGGAGACGTTCTCAATTTCGGTCTTAACCGCCACGACGTACCGGCCGTAGGAGAGCTTGTCCATATTCAGCAGCACGTATGTGCGCGTGATTTTGAATTTTCCGGGTTCGACAAACCGGTATACGACTTTAGTTCCGTCGGCTTCTATCAGCGCGAATTTATTTTCAAACGGGACGGGAAGCTCGAATCCGCGCTTTTCAAACGCCAGCCCCATCGCTCCGACTCCGCCGCCGACATCGTTGAAAATGAACGCGTCCGGACTGTTTTGCTCCCTTTCGTACTTTAGCAGTTCGACATTGCGTATCGCGCCGCCGCGGTTTGTGAAGCGCACGAGCACGGAATCGTTTTTGAGCGTCACAAATTCCTCTTTGAAATTTTCCTCAGGCGCGAGCGGGGAGGAGAGCTTTGCCGCCTGCGCCGGAACGGAGCCTGCCTCCGCGCTCCTGTTTGCGGCGGACTGTTCCCGGACAGCGGAAGCCGCAACCGCCGCCGCCCTGCGCTGGGCGGCCTCTCGCTTGGAACCGTCGTACATGAAGTAGAAGGCGGCTATTAAGAGCAGGATTCCTATAATCGTGTTTTTCTTGTCCATTTTTTTGAAACTAAACTGCGATTAATTATTCAAAGGCTTCGAGTCGTCAACTTTGTTTTGAGAAAATAGTTTTTTCCACTCGAATTTTTCCGGAACGAAGTCCAATCCCCCGCGGCAGAGCGGGTGGCAGCGCAACAGGCGGCAGGCGGCCAAAATCGAGCCTTTGAAGGCGCCGTGTTTGGCCACGGCGTCCATGGCGTATTCCGAGCATGTCGGAAAAAACCTGCAACCGCTTCCGGGAATGGCGGAAAGCAACGGGGAGAGGGTAGACTTGTAGAGCTTCAGCAGCAGCCAAAGCGGCGCGGAAAAGAGTCCGCGGGGCATGCCTGCGGCGGCGCGGCGGTTTATGGGTCGGGGGGCGGAGCTCATTTTTTTTCCCCCGGATTTTGGCGGGCGGTACGCGCGGATTGGAGCGGCGCAAACATGCCCGAAGGGGGCGTCGCGCCGGGGCGGGGTTTGAATCTTCCGGGCAGCGACTCCGCCGCCGCGCAAAATTTTTCCGCCAATTTTTCGTGGGAAAATGCGCTCCAGCCGCGCCTTACAAATATGAGAATGTCCGAGGAATTTCCGCGCGAATCCTCCCATGCGCGGAATATCTCCCGAAACCTGCGCCGCGCCGCGTTTCTGGAGACCGCATTGCCTATGCGCTTGCTGGCGATTATGGCTATGCGCGAATATCCGCGCGCCGGAACGGGATACAAATAAATGACGAAGGCGGAACAATCCGCCTTCGCCGAATTAGCCTTCAAAAATTCTATTTCGCGCGCCAGGCGCAGTCTGTTTTCCTTCCCGAAGCGCACGGCGGAGAATTTTTTTGAGCAGATATTACTTTGTCACCAGGCGCTTGCGGCCCTTCTGCCTGCGCGAAGCTATCACGCTTCTGCCGCCGCGGGTGCTCATTCTGGCGCGCCAGCCGCAGCGGCGCGCGCGTTTCAGTTTTGAGGGTCTGTATGTGGGTTTTGCCATAAACTTTACCTGTCTAAAAAATGGTTAAAAGGAAATGCAGAACAGTTTTTTGAGGCTTTGTCAATATTTTTCGCATTCGGCATTTCGGAGAAAAAGTCGGATTTTCTCAACCCGGAATTGGGAGGGTTTCGCCGAAGTTGCGCAATGTCGGGTTTGAATTTTCTATACTATCGTGTTCGTATTGCGCTCGACGCGGACGAAGTATGGATAGAAGCGTCGCCGTATGTGGAGCGCGCGATACCGATGCGCGCGATGCGCGCAGGCTGCGGCAGTATCGACGGTGAAATTGCGCCGCCTGAAAAAGACTGCGAATTTTTTTGCGCCAAGAAAGGCTTATTTTAATCGCGCCAAGAAAGATTTGTTTTCATTGTTTGTGAAACTATGCGGTGGAGCGCTTTTTTTCGTTTTTGTTGCCGATTGCCTAAAGGCGGGGGCGGTGCGCGTTTCTTGCCGCGCGATATTATTTATAGATATTGCGGTTGCGCCGTTTTTTTCTCATTGCGGCTTCCCGGAGCGCGAGGGCTGCGCATGTCGGGAGGTTTCGACGGGCGCAACGGCGGAATTTTGTCCGAAAATTTGTCCGATAAATGCGGCTATGCGCGGGTACGCAAAGCTGATTGCGGACGCGGGTTTGTCTGCGTGGACGGGTCTGCATACGTATAGGGTAGGGAGCGAAAATTTTTTCTTTTGCGTTCGCGGTTGCCTTTATTCGGGCGCGCGTGTTGCCCGAAATTTTTTTAAGACGCCGCGCGGAAGGCTCTGTTGCGCCGCCGCGGAGAGGCTTTCACGCTCTGCGTCCGCTTTTGCGTTTGCGGGCGCGAATGCTGAATGCGTCCGCTTTCCTTGCGGCGCGAGCATTAAAAAAATCGCTCCTGTAAAAATTGCGCAATTACTCTGTTGCGATTTTATAACCTGTACGGCGTTTTCCGCCTTTGCCTGCGAAATGCCGGACGCTTCGTCAGAGCTTTGAGGTTTCCGGGCGCGAGCCCGCTTAGGTGCGGGAGGCGTGGGGGTATCCGCGGCGTTTCAAGGCGCGTGTGCCGCCCAAAATTTTCTTGAAACGCCGGGCGGCTTTTGCGATTCTGACTGAATGGACAATAAGATTGACATAGATTATGTCGCCGGCCTGGCCAGAATCGGGCTTACGCCGGAGGAGAAGCTGAAATTTTCCGCGCAGCTCGGACAGATATTGGATTACTTTAAAAAACTTTCCGACGTGAATGTCGACGGCGTGGAGCCGAGCGCGCACGCGCACGCCATATACAATGTCTGGCGCGAAGACGTCGAGGGCGATGCAATGCCCGTCGAGGAGGCCCTCATGAACGCTCCCAAGAAGCGCGACAACCAGATTGCTGTGCCCAAGGTTGTGGAGGACGCATAGGTCGGGGCGCATATCGAAGGGAAAAACAAGGGCGGTTTTTTAGTTTTTAAGATGAGCGACGAGATTTTTTACAAGAGTGTTGCCGAGCTTGAATCCATGCTCGACGCAAAGCGCATATCGGCCGTCGAGCTTCTGCGGGAGTTCATGCGCCGCACCGAGGCTGTCGACGACAAGGTCGGCGCGCAGCTGTCGAATTACGCCGGGCAGGCAACGGCTGCGGCCGAGGCTTCGGACGCCCGGCGCGCGGCGGGCGGAAAGCTTGGCGCGCTCGACGGCATACCCGTGGGGTTGAAGGACGTTCTCGCGGTTCGCGGGCAGAAGCTGACGTGCGCCAGCAGGATTTTGGAGAGCTACGTAAGCCCCTACACGGGCACGGCGATGCGCAAACTTGAGGAGGCCGGGGCCGTATTTTGGGGAAGGCTGAATCTGGACGAGTTCGCAATGGGTTCTTCCTGCGAGAACAGCGCGTTTAAAAAGACCCGCAATCCGTGGGATTTGTCGAGGATTCCCGGCGGCAGCAGCGGCGGGTCCGCGGCGGCGGTTGCCGCGGGCGAGTGCGCGTGCTCTTTGGGAAGCGACACCGGCGGCTCCATACGCCAGCCGGCGGCCCTTTGCGGAGTCGTCGGAATGAAGCCCACGTACGGGCTTGTGAGCCGCTTCGGGCTTGCGGCGTTCGCCTCGTCGCTCGACCAGATTGGCCCGTTTGCGCGGACGGTGGAGGACGCCGCCATATTACTCGGCGCGATTGCCGGGCGCGACGAGCGCGATTCGACGAGCGTGCAAGTCGACATTCCCGACTACCGCGCGGCGGCGGCAAACGCTTCGCTGGAGGGCAGGATCATAGGCGTGCCCAAGGAATATTTCATAGACGGAATCGAGCCTGAGGTCAGGGCGTCGGTGGAGTCGGCGATAAGGGTGTGCGCGTCCCTGGGGGCGAAGGTTAAGGAGATATCGCTGCCGCACACGGATCTCGCGCTTCCGGTTTACTACATTATCGCCACGGCGGAGGCTTCGTCGAATCTCGCCCGCTACGACGGCGTGCGTTATACGCGCCGCAGCCCGGATTCGACGGACGCTCTCGACATGTATTTCAAAAGCCGCGCGGAGGGATTTGGCGAGGAGGTCAAGCGCCGCGTCATACTCGGCAGCTACGTCTTGAGCTCCGGCTATTACGACGCGTACTACCTGCGCGCCCAGAAAGTGCGCACCCTGATACGGCGCGATTTTGAGGACGCGTTTTCCGGCGTCGACGTGATCGCCACGCCGACTTCGCCGTCGGCCGCCTTCAAGATCGGGGAGAGGGCGTCGGATCCGCTTTCGATGTATTTGAGCGACATTTTCACAATCAACGTCAATCTTGCGGGGCTTCCCGCGCTCTCGCTGCCCTGCGGGTTTACGAAGGCGGGGCTTCCGGTCGGCCTGCAAATGATAGGCCGGCATTTCGACGAGGCGGGGCTTTTTTCCTGCGCGCGCGCCTACGAGCGCGAGGCGGGGTTTGCCGGCGTTCACCCGGAGCTTTGAGGAGTTTGCGCGGCGCAATCTGAAGGAGGCTTTTCGATATGGAATACGAAGCAGTGATAGGGCTTGAGGTGCATGTCCAGCTCAAGACCAGAACGAAACTTTTTACGGACGTGCCCTACCGCTTTGGCGCGGGGCCGAACGAGCTTACCAATCCGGTCGTGTGGGCGCTTCCGGGCGTCCTTCCGGTGATAAACCGCGAGGCCATTCGCAAGACGATTATGACCGGCCTGATATTCGGTTGCCGGATTCCCGAACTGACCAAGTGGGACAGGAAGAACTATTTTTATCCGGACAGCCCGAAGAACTATCAGCTGTCGCAGTACGACATGCCGCTGTGTCTGGGCGGGGAGGTCGAGATAGAGCTTCCCGGCGCGAATCCGTCGCAGATGGGGGAGCACAGGAAAGTGAGGCTTACGCGGATACATCTGGAGGAGGACGTGGGAAAGCTCACCCATTGCGCGTCGGACTCGCTCGTAGACTACAACCGCGCGGGCGTGCCGCTCATGGAGATCGTCTCGGAGCCGGACATGCACTCCGCAGCCGAAGTGTTCGCGTATCTCAACGCCCTAAAGAGCGCCATATCGTTTGCCGGAATTTCGGACTGCGACATGGAGAAGGGGCAGATGCGCGCCGACGTCAATATCTCGATTAGGCCGAAGGGCGAATCCAAGCTGGGCGTCAAGGTGGAGATGAAAAACATGAATTCCCCGTCGAACGTCAAGGATTGCGTCGACTACGAGATACGGCGCCAGATAGCGTGCGTTTCGCGCGGGGAAAAACTTGTCCAGCAGACGCGCCGCTGGGACGTTCAGCAGGGCGTCACCCAGCCGATGCGCACGAAGGAAATGGCGCACGACTACCGGTATTTTCCGGATCCCGACTTGATGCCGGTAAAAATCTCGCCGGAGTTCGTGGAGAAGCTGGGGCGGGAGATTCCGGAAATGCCGTTTGCGCGCCAGCGCCGCTATATGGAGGATTACGGGCTGCCGTATTCGGCCGCTTCCGTCATCTGCCACGACCGGCAGCTGTGCGAATTTTTCGAGGGCGCCCTGCGCGAGTATTCAAAAAATCCCAGAGGCGTTGCGAATCTCTTGGCCAACGATCTCCTGCGCGAACTTTCCGCGGCGCGCGAAGGCGCGCGGCAGGAGGGTGCGGCTTTTGAGGATTCGGAAGCGAAGGGCGCGTCGCTGAAAAGCGGCGGAAGCGGCGCAGGTGCGGCGGGCGACTGCGGGTCGGAAGGCGTGCAGTCGGAGGATTGCGGAAGGCTCTTGGGCTGCAAAATATCTCCGGCCTCTCTGGCCGGCCTTGTCCGGCTGACCGACGGCGGCTCCATTTCAAAACAGATTGCGAAGGAGGTTTTCGCGGAAATGTTCGCCACCGGGCAGACCGCGGACGAAATAGTCGCCAAGCGCGGACTCGTCCAGAACAGCGACTCCGGCGAGCTGGAAAAGTTCTGCCTTGAGTCCATCTCGAAAAACGCCAAGGCCGTGAACGAGTACAAGGCGGGCAACGAGAAGGCGATCAACGCCCTGATAGGGCCGGTCATGAAGCTGTCGAAGGGGAAGGCGAATCCGGCGATGGTGTTGGAAATAATGAAGAGGCTCATAAAATGACGCTCGCGGCCGCAACGCTGTTGTTTTTGCTTTGCGCGAAGTTTCTGGCGGCGACGGCGCTGGAGCTGCTGAACATGCGCTCGGTCCGCGCCCATGCAGGCTGCGTGCCGGCGGCATTCGCCCCGTTTATGGACGCGGAATCCTACGCGAAGTCGGTGTCGTACACTCTGGACAAGTCGAGGTTCGGGATTGTAGAGGACTTCTTCAATACGGCGTTTTTGTGTCTGTTGTTGGCGTTTTGCGCGCTGCCGGCAATGTTCGATTTCGGGACGGGCGCATTCGGCTCTTCGGCGTTCGGGCAGGCGGTTGCGATAATATTGATTTCGATTGTCCTGTCGGCGCCGGATTTGCCGTTCGAGCTGTATTCCCAGTTTGTCATTGAGCAGCGGTACGGGTTCAACAAGGCGACGCTGCGCCTTTGGATTGCGGACAAGATAAAGGGGCTTGCCGTCGGGCTTTTGTTCGGCGCGCCCATACTGACGCTGATCTTGTGGTTTTCCGACGCGTTCAAATCCACTTGGTGGATATGGGGATTTCTGGCGGTTTCGCTGTTTCAGCTGGCGATGATAATCGTGTATCCGCGCTTCATAATGCCGCTTTTCAACAAGTTTGAGGAGCTGCCGGAGGGCGAGCTGCGCTCCTGCCTCTTTGCGCTGGCCGACAGGGGCGGATTTGCCGCGCGGACAATACAGGTCATGGACGGAAGCAGGCGCAGTTCCCACTCGAACGCCTTTTTCACCGGCTTTGGAAGATTCAGGAAAATAGTTCTTTTCGACACGCTTGTCGAGCAGCTTGCGCGTCCGGAGCTTGAGGCGGTGCTCGCGCACGAGATAGGGCACTACAAGCGCGGCCATGTGGTGAAGATGATATGCGCGTCCATGGCGCTTACTTTTGCGGCGTTCGCCCTCATGGGGTGGCTTGGCGGCAGCGCGTGGTTTTACGAGGGATTCGGCTTCCGGGACTCTTCGGGATTCGGCCCGATAATACTCATGTACTCCCTGTTCGCCGGCGCGTTTACGTTTTGGCTAACGCCCGTTGTCAACGCGTTCTCGCGCGGGCACGAGTACGAGGCCGACGCCTTTGCGGCGCGCCTTTGCGGTTCGGCCGACGCGCTCAAGTCGGCCCTGCGCAAATTGCACAAGAAGAATCTCGGAAATCTGACGCCGCATGCTTTGTACAGCGCGTTTTACTATTCCCACCCGACGCTTCTCGAACGCGAGTGCGCGCTCGACAAATGCTCTCAAAACGAAAACTGACAAAATGAAAATAGCGCTCACGCAATTCGCGGCGGACGCCGATCCGGCAAAGAATCTCGCCAAACAGCTTGAAATGACGCGCGCCGCCGCCGATGGCGGGGCGAAGATCGTCTGCACGCAGGAGCTCTTTATGAGCAAGTACTTTTGCGTAGGGCTCGACGGGCGCAATTTCGATTTGGCGCAGAAGATTCCCTCCGCCGCGCTGGAGAGCCTCTGCGCGCAGGCGAAGGCCTGCGGGGTTGTGATGGTCGCCTCCCTGTTTGAGGACAGGGGAAACGGGGTGTACCACAATTCCGCGGCCGTAATAGACGCCGACGGAAGCTTTCTCGGCCTCTACCGCAAGAACCACATTCCGCACGATCCGAACTTTGAGGAGAAGTACTATTTTGCGCCGGGCGACCTCGGATACCGCGCGTGGGATACGGCGTTCGGCAGAATAGGAGTTTTGATATGCTGGGACCAGTGGTTTCCGGAGGCTGCGCGCCTGACCGCCATGGACGGAGCGGACATAGTGTTTTATCCGACCGCAATAGGCTGCATAAGCGGCGAGAGCGGCGAAGACGCGGAAAATTTCAGCGGCGCGTGGGAGACGGTGCAGCGCGGCCACGCCGTCGCCAACGGCTGCTATGTGGCGGCGGCCAACCGCGTGGGAACGGAAGAGGCGCCGAACGGCGGATTCGTGAAGTTTTGGGGCGGGAGTTTTTGCGCGAATCCCTACGGCCGGGTGATAGCCAAGGCGTCGGCCGATTCGGAGGAGGTTCTGTTTGCGGAAGTCGACTTTGGGCTTGTGGCGGAATTTCGGAGGACGTGGCCGTTTTTTCGCGACAGGCGCATAGACACGTATTCCGACATTCTAAAGAGGCTGAAAAAATGAGAAATCAAAGGGCTTAAAAAACGCCCGCCGTTGGAGGTTGAAAAAAGATGTCCGCAGTGAAAGTTGGCGAGATTGAAAGCTATGTGCGGCGCCTGTGCATGGCCGACGAATACGAAGACGACGCGCGCGCATTCAACGGCTTGCAGTTCGGGGATTGCGAAGCGCCGGTCGAAAGCGTTGCGTGCGCGGTCGACGCGGGGATTGCGGAGTGCCGGGCCGCGGCTGAAATGGGGGCGGATTTGCTGCTTGTCCACCACGGGCTATTTTGGGATTTCCCTTTCCCGATTACGGGGGCGCGGCACGAGAAAATATCGCTTTTGGTCGAGGGGGGCGTGGCGGTGGTGTCGATGCATCTTCCGCTTGACGCCCACCGCGAAATTGGAAACAACGCCCAGATTGCGAAGGCTCTCGGACTCAAGCGGGTCGGCTCGTGCGGGGAGATCGCGGGGCGCGGCATCGGGACGTTGGCGGAGGTTCCGGAAGGCGGAAGGAGCGAATTTGCAAGCCGCCTTAAGAGGCTCTTTCCCGGTACGTATAAAGCCATAGAGTTTGGATCGGAGGACTTTCGGTGCGCCGCGATATGTTCGGGCAGTTCGGGCGATTTGGTTGCGCGGCTGGGGGAGTTCGGCGTCGATACGCTTGTTTGCGGCGAACTCAGGCAGCATCACTATTTGCTTGCGCAGGAGCTGAAGCTCAATCTCTATCCGTGCGGGCATTATGCGACGGAGACTTTCGGGATAAAGTCGCTATGCGCGGCGGTTTCCGAGAGGTTCGGCATTCCCTGGAAGTTTATTTCCTCCGACAATCCGCTTTGAGGTTTCGCCATGCCAAAGCGGCGCGGGCTTGTGTTTGCGTCCGCGCGCGGTTTTTGCAGTCCCGAAAACCGGCGGGTGGAAGCGCGCGTTTCGCAAAGGTGCGTACAGATGCATGCAAAGTGTGTATAGATGAACGCTGAGTTCGCGTCTGGCTGCGGGGGCGGGTATGGGTGTGCGCGCAATGTGCACGCGTCTGACAGGCAGGCATGCGGGCGAATGCTTCATTTGCGCCGAGCCGAAAGTCTCTTACGACGCCGACAACGGCGCCTGCGGGTTGCGCATCAAAAAAACCTGCAAATCCGCCCGCGCCCGCTTCCAAATTTAATATAGATTGCAACCTTCCAGAACCTCCCTTGCAAGCTCCTTCCCGAAGATATCTGAAAATAGGCGTCTTCCTCAAACGTTCGATTTTTTTCCTCAAACCTTGCGATGCGATACAGTATGCGGCCTCATGCGGCACGCATTATGTTTATAATCGTGCGCGCCTGCGCTTTTTGTCCGTAGGTCGGGAGCATATTGGCTGTTGCATATTGCCGGCTGTCCGTCTGCGATGCCGACTCTTTGCGGATTGCGAAATTTTAGGAAAGCCGTGGAAATGCGGGTTAGGAAAGTCGCGAAAACGGGGAATGAAATATTGCCCGCTGCTCGCGGCTTTTTTTCGGCGGGATTGAAGTATTTTTCTTTGGCGTTTTTTACCCCGACTTTTGTCTGATTGCGCGAGGGGCGGCGCAGGCGGAGGAGGGAGCCGGATTGGCGGTTGATTGGCGCGGCGCGGAACGGAGCGGGACGCTGTACGCGTTGCGCGCGCGGAATTTAATCCCACAGGCGGGAATCCGAAACGCCGTTTGAAAACGCGTATTTTGAAGGCGCGCATTTTGCACGCACTTTGAAAGCGGGTTTCGCGCCTTGCGTTTCACGCCGCAGAGAGGGCGAATGGAGGTGGCGTTAAGGGGCATAAATTTGAAATAAAGGATTGCCAAATTTTGGCTGTCCGATTTTGTTTGTCGCGTATGGAAAATGGGCAGAAAGCGTCGATTACAACCGAGAATCTCGTCAAGGAATACGGCAAGCGCAGGGTGGTCAAGGGCGTCAATTTGAAGCTGGAGGCCGGGGAGATTGTGGGATTGCTCGGTCCGAACGGGGCGGGAAAGACGACGAGCTTCTATATGATAGTCGGCCTGATTCCCGCGACGGGCGGCAAGGTGTTTCTCGACGGCTGCGATATAACGGGAGTGCAGATGTACCGCCGCGCCCGCATGGGCATAGGGTATCTTCCGCAGGAGGCCAGCGTGTTTAGAAAACTTACCGTTTACGAAAATATTTTGGCCGTGGCGGAGACGCTCCCGATTCCCCGCAAGGAGCTTAAGGACTTCGCAATGGCGATGCTTGAGGAGCTC
This sequence comes from Verrucomicrobiota bacterium, assembly GCA_003343565.1. GTDB lineage: Bacteria > Verrucomicrobiota > Verrucomicrobiia > Opitutales > Intestinicryptomonadaceae > Merdousia. The sequence continues at coordinate 16,142 of QALA01000073.1, forward strand.
GACCTTTCGCGGCTCGCCGGGCAGAAGGCCTTTACGCTTTCCGGCGGGGAGAGGCGCAGGCTCGAAATTACGCGCGCCCTCACGACGCGCCCGAAGTTTCTCCTTATGGACGAACCCTTCAGCGGGGTGGATCCCATAAGCGTTGCGGAGGTTCAGGGCATAATACGCGCTTTGAAGTCGAAAAACATAGGCGTGCTGATAACCGACCACAACGTCCGCGAGACGCTTAGCATAGTCGACAGGGCGTACCTGATTCACGACGGGAAGGTCCTTTGCGAAGGCACCAGCGACTTTCTCGTAAACGACGCCCAGAGCAGGAGGTTTTATCTGGGCGAGAATTTCACGATGTAATTTTATTCCGCGCCGCGCCGGCCGTGCGGCATAGCTTTTTGCCGGCGCGCGCGGGCGGAAAAATCGAAAGGCAGCAAGATGTCGCTGAAGAAGGGAAAGATCAAGACGGTGGAGGAAATCTCCGTAAGGGAGTTTTTCAACTTGTATAAGGAGACTCTCCAGCTGGAGGTCTTGGGCGGG
>QALA01000042.1 GCA_003343565.1 Verrucomicrobiota bacterium
CTGTTCGCATTTTTACAGGTTTTTTTCTGCTGGATTCAGCGCGGATTTTTTGAAGTGCCGGCATAGGATTTGCCGAGAACCGAAAAATCTGCGCGAATTTTGTTAAAAAAATTATTCTGCGGGAAAAAATATATTGACAGCGGCATAGAGGTATCCACTATTGCCCTTCTTTACAGATTTTTTAAACGACAACAATAACGCTAAAGCAGGTCTGAAAAGGGACTGATTTGCGATCATTGCGCGGCCGGAAGGCTGCGCCGGCCGTAGAGCTTGCTCCGCCGTAAAATGCGGGGCATGGCTTCGGGGCCGGGATTCGGGAGGAAATTTTCCCGCAAGATTGCAAGGCCGTTCCGCCTGCCGCTTAGACATGAGCAAAATACTGATAGGTAAAAAACTGGGCATGACCCAGATTTTTGACGAGGGCAACAACATGGTTGCCGTGACGGTCGTCGAGGCCGGTCCGTGCCCCGTCACCCAAGTAAAAACCGCTCAGAGCGACGGATACGAAGCCGTGCAAATCGGCTTCGGCGCGCAGAAGGAACAGCGCGTCAGCAAGCCTTCGCTCGGGCATTTGAAAAAAGCCGGCGTTGCGCCCGTGCGCAAATTGATGGAATTTCGCGTCGAAAACGCTTCGGAGTACAAGCCCGGCGACGTTTTGACGGTTTCGGCCTTTCAGGAGGGCCAGATTGTCGACATCATAGGCACCACAAAGGGCCGCGGCTTTCAGGGCGTGATGAAGCGCTACAACTTTGCCGGCCAGCCCGAAACCCACGGCCACATGATGCACCGTCGTCCCGGTTCCGTGGGTTGCCGCCAGACTCCCGGCCACATTTACAAGGGGCGCAAGATGCCCGGCCACATGGGGCAGGTGCGCCGCACTACGCAAAACCACCCGATAGTGAAAATTTTGGAAGACAAAAATATTCTCCTTATAAAGGGCAGTCTTCCCGGCGCGAAGGGCGATTTTGTCGTCGTTCGCCCCGCAAAGAAGAGCAAGCAGTCTAAATAGGGAGCCGCACAATGAAACTTAAAGTTTATACGAAAGACGGTTCGGAGTTTGTCGAGCAGGATTTTGACGCCATTCCCAAATTTGAAGGCGACAAGGGCGTGTTCGCGCTCAAGGAAACTTTGGTCGCGTACCAGGCCAATGCCCGCCAGGGCAACGCCTCCACGCTCGATTACGGCGAAGTCAGCGGCACGTCCCGCAAGCCTTTCAAGCAGAAGGGCGGCGGCCGTTCGCGCCACGGAACGCTGAAGAGCCCCATTCACCGCGGAGGGGCGGTTGTGTTCGGCCCCAAGCCGCGCGATTGGTCGAAGAAGATAAACCGCAAGGTGAAGTCGCTTGCGTTCAACAGGGCGCTCTTTGACAAGTGTTCCGAGGACGGCATCTGCATCATCGAGCAGTTTGAAGCTCCGGAGCTCAAGACTAAGGCCGTTGACGCCATTTTGAAAAAGATAGTTCCCGAAGGCAAGGTTCTCCTGATAGACGACACTTTCGACGACAACTTTATTAGGGCCAGCCGCAATATAAACCGCGTCAATTTTTGCGAGACTTCCATGTTGAGCGCGTTTGAGCTGGTCCGCTTTGAAAAGATAATCGTCAGCCGCAAGGGGTTTGACACGGTTTTGGTTCGCGCAAACAGGGGTTAATCATGATTAATGCGGAAAAAATTATAAAGGGGTTTCGTGTGACCGAAAAGGCTACCGATTTGCAGGTTGCCAACAAGTATACGTTTGAGGTTTCGGACGATGCCAATGCGGTGTCGGTGGCCTGCGCGGTTGAGCGGGCGTTCAAAGTCACCGTTGAGAAGGTGAACATCATGAACGCCAAGGGGAAGGTTAAGGTTTCCCGCATGCGCAAGGCTAATCCCGGCGTCAAGGGCAGAATGAAGAAGGCGATAGTGACGCTCAAAAAAGGCGATACTATCCAGCTGGCATAGTTAGGAGACAATTACGATGGCTATTATTAAAAGAAGACCTTTGACTCCGGCGCAGAGATTTCTTGAACTCGCTCGCCACGAAGTTGACAACAAGCGTCCTGAACGCTCCCTTACGCAGAGCAAGCACAGGGCGCGCGGCCGCAACTGCTATGGGCGCATTACCTCGCGCCGCCGCGGAGGCGGGCACAAGAAGCTTTATCGCGTGGTTGACTTCAAGCGCGACATTCTCGACGTTCCCGCGACGGTTGTCGCCATAGAGTACGATCCGTATCGCTCGGCATATTTGGCTTTGGTCGTCTATGAGAGCGGCCAAAAACGCTACATCATAGCGCCCGACGGCCTCAAGAAGGGGGACAAGATTCTTTCCACCAACCAGAAGCAGAGCGAATTTCCGGTCGGTTTGTGCATACCGCTGGAGCTGATTCCTCCGGCGATGAAGATTCACTCCATAGAAATGCAGCCCGGCAAGGGCGCGAAGGTCGCCCGCGGAGCGGGTGTCGGGGCGCAGCTGGTCGGCGTGGAGGGCAAGGTTGCCACGGTCAAGATGCCCAGCGGAGAGTTGCGCATGTTCAATGCGGCGTGCAGGGCGGTAATCGGGGTTGTCGGAAATTCCGAGCACCGCAACCAGAGTCTCGGCAAGGCGGGGCGTTCCCGTTGGCTGGGCAGGCGTCCGCGCGTGCGCGGCGTAGCGATGAATCCGGTCGACCACCCGATGGGCGGCGGCGAAGGCAAGACGAGCGGCGGCGGGCAGCCGGTTTCCCCGTGGGGGCAGCTGGCCAAGAGCTATCCGACCCGCACGAAGAGCAAGCCTTCAAACTCGATGATAATTACGCGCCGCAACGGCAAGAAGTTGAAGAAATAAACCATAGGAGATTCATAAATGTCACGCTCAATTAAAAAAGGTCCGTTTGTTGATCCGAGTCTCCAGGACAAGATTGACGAAGCGCAAAAGACGAATTCGCATAAGCCCATTCAGACTTGGTCCCGCCGTTCGACTATCACTCCCGATTTTATCGGTTTGAATTTCAACGTGCACAACGGCAAGAAGTTTATGCCCGTTTATGTCACCGAGAACATGGTTGGGCACAAGCTTGGCGAATTTGCGGCGACCCGCTTCTTCAAGGGTCACCAGCCGCACACCAAGAAGGCTACGATGTAAACCATGTCAGGCCTCGTCAAAGTATCGGTTTTTTGCTGCGCGCTTTATGCGTCGCTGGCGCCTTGCTTTGCGGGCGCGCCGATATGGCCGCTCAAGAATGTGCCCAAGAATGCCTCGTATGCGAAGCGGATTAGGGTTGTTGCCGTCGATAGGGACGGTCCCGCCGAGATCGCGGCAATCAACACCGGTTCCGAGAGGAGGCTTCAGATAGGGGCGCCCTGCCGTTTTCGCAAGGGCGATTTGGAGCGCGCAAGGGCGGTGATTGTGGAGGCGAACGCCGGCAGGGCTGTGGCTTTGGTGCTTTCGGGCGGAAATGTCGAGCCCGGCGACGAGGTAGACATATTGTTGGCGAAATAATTTATAAAAGGAAATACAATGGAAGTAAAGGCTTTAACAAAGTTTGCGCGCATGTCGGACAAGAAGGTGCGCGATGTGGCTCGCCAGTTGCGCGGGTTGAATGCGGCTGAGGCGCTTGAGATTCTCAAGCTTGTGCCCCGCAAGAGCGCTGCGCTGATAGCCAAGACTCTCGCCAGCGCGATTGCGAACGCCGAGAACAACAACGGGCTTTCTGCGGCCAATCTTAAGATCAAGAGCGCGGTGGTCAATCAGGGCGTGGCGTTCAGGCGTTTCCGCCCTGTGGCGCGCGGGAGCGCGCACCCGATAAGGAGGAGAACCAGCCACATTTCAATAGTCCTCAGCGACGAGAAATAGAAATTGAGAGGTAGATACAATGGGTCAGAAAGTAAATCCGAAAGGTTTTCGTCTCGCGGTTCGTCGAGACTGGGAGTCGCGCTGGTTTGCGAACAAGGGCGACTATGCCAAATCCGTAAATGAGGACTATCGAATCCGCGAATTTATCCGCGAGAAGCTGAAGGCTGCGGCGGTTCCGCGCATATTTATAGAGCGCGCCGGGCAGAGAATTCGCGTCAAGATTTACACCGCGCGTCCGGGCGTGGTGATAGGGCAGAAGGGCGCGGCTCTTGAGGCTTTGAAGGCGGAGCTTTCCAAGTTCATAGGCAAGGACGTCCTGCTGGACATTCAGGAAATAAAGAAGCCGGATTTGGTGGCGTTTTTGGTTGCCGAGAGCGTCGCGCTTCAGCTGGAGCGCCGCATATCGTTCCGCCGCGCGATAAAGAAGGCGATAGCCACCTGCATGAGCATGGGGGCCGACGGCGTGAAGATTCAGGTTTCCGGGCGCTTGGGCGGCGCGGAAATCGCGCGCACCGAATGGCAGAGGAAGGGGCGCATACCGCTGCACACCCTCCGCGAGAACATCGACTACGGCTTTACCGAGGCCAACACCGTTTACGGCAAAATCGGCGTCAAGTGCTGGCTCTGCCTGAAGTCGGAGGACAACATCTAATTTTAGGGGAAAGCACACGATATGGCAAACATACTTCCTGCAAAGACGAAATACCGCAAGGTCCACAAGGGCCGCAATCGCGGCATGGCAAAGGGGGGAGACACTATTGCTTTCGGCGATTTTGCGATTCAGGCCATAGAGCGCGGCAAGTGCTCGGCCTCCCAGCTTGAGGCGGCCCGCGTGGCCATCAACAGGCATTTCAAGCGCCGCGGCAAGCTTTGGATGCGCGTATTTCCCCAGAAGAGCGTCACCAAGAAGCCCGCGGAAACCCGCATGGGCAAGGGAAAGGGCGCGGTGGAATACTGGTGCGTTATAGTCAAGCCCGCAACGATACTTTTCGAGGCTTCCGGCATTCCGGAGAGCATGGCGCGCGAGGCCATGAGGCTGGCGGACGGCAAGCTGCCGTTCAAGTGCAGGTTTGTGGTTCGCGAAGGCGTTGAATCGATTTAAGGAGACCGATTAACCATGAAGGCCAAGGAAATTAGAGAACTTTCCGTTGAGGAGATTGAAAAGAAGCTGCGCGACATGCGCGAGGAGCTTTTGAATCTGAATATTCGCAAGGGCACGGGCGCCGTCGAGAACACGGCGCGCATCCGGCAGCTGCGCCGCGACATAGTTCGCTGCGAAACAATCAAGAGAGAGAAATAGAAGGCGATAAAAATGTCCGAACAAGCACAAGCAAGAAAGGCGCGTAGGACCCTCGTCGGTGTTGTGACATCGCGGTCGGGAGACAAGAGCGTCAAGGTCGTATATTCGTACAAGGTGCCGCATCCGGCCTACCACAAGGAAATCAACCGCAAGACCGTCATTCATGTTCACGACGAGAAGAACGAGTGCGGATTGGGCGACAAGGTCGAGGTTATGGAGACGCGTCCCATCAGCAAGAACAAGAGGTTTCGCGTTGTGCGGATAGTCGAGAAGGCGCCGGAGGCGCTTTCCGCGGTCGAATAGGAGGCACGAGTCATGATACAGATGCAGACCAGACTGGTTGTTGCCGACAACACCGGAGCGAAGGAGGCGATGATGATTCGCCGTCTCGGACAGCTCAGCAGGACGGCTTCCGTCGGCGATATAATTGTCGTGGCGATAAAGTCCTCTTCGCCGGACGCCGCCGTAAAGAAGGGCACAGTGGCAAAGGCTGTGATAGTCAGGACAAAGGCGCCCATACGCCGTTCGGACGGTTCGTATTTGCGCTTTGACACCAATGCAGTCGTCATACTCGACGGCAACGGAAACCCGAAGGGCACGCGCATATTCGGGCCCGTGGCGCGCGAGTTGCGCGGCAAGAATTTCATGAAGATAATATCCCTTGCACCGGAGGTTCTCTAAGATGGCTAAGAGTTTTGTAAAGAAGGGCGACGAGGTTGTCGTAATCGCCGGTTCGTCGAAGGGTTCGCGCGGGAAGATACTCGCCGTATTTCCGAAGAAGGAGCGCGTCTTAGTCGAGGGCGTGAACGTGCGCAAGTTTTACGAGCGCAAGAGCGAAAAGAATCCCGACGGGGCTGCGGTAGAGCGCGAAGTTTCCATACACATTTCCAACGTAATGCCTGCCGGGCGTTTTGATTCCAAGAGGAAGAAGGCGTAAGCGGAAGGTTAGAAAACTAAGAAAATGAAAACACCCGTACTCAAAAAAATCTACGCGGAGAAGGTTGTTCCGGAGCTGAAGAAGACTTTGGGCGTTGAGAATCCGCATCAAATACCCAATCTGGAGAAGATTGTGATAAGTTCAGGCCTTCGCAGCGAAAGCGACAAGAATTGGGTTCAGGAGGTCGCCAAGGAGATAGCCAAGATCAGCGGCCAGCGGCCGGTTGTGACGAAGGCCAAGAAGAGCATAGCCAACTTCAAGCTCAGGGCGGGGCAGCCCAACGGCGTGAAGGTGACGCTGCGCGGCGCGCGCATGTGGGATTTTCTCTACAAGTTTATCGGCGTGGTTCTTCCCTCGATACGCGACTTTCGCGGCGTGCCCTCCAAGTTTGACGGGGCGGGCAACTACAACTACGGCATTGCCGACCACACCATATTTCCCGAAGTGACGGTCGATCCCGGCCGCAAGAGCATAGGCATGGACATCACGATAGTGACGACCGCCGACAGCGACAATGCCGGTCGCGAGCTTTTGAAGCTTTTGGGGGTTCCTTTCCGCAAACCGTCGGCGCCGGCGGCCGCTCAAAAATAATGGAAGAATATCATGGCTAAGAAATCATCGATACAGCGTAATTTGAAGCGTCAGAAATTGGTTGCGAAGTTTGCGGCCAAGAAGGAGCAGCTCAAGAAGATTTTGAAGGATCCGGCTACGAGCGACGAGGACTTTTTTGCGGCCCAGCGCAAGCTGTGCAAACTACCGCGCAACGCGTCCAAGATTCGCATACGCAACCGCTGTTCCATCACTGGCAGGAGCCGCGGATACGTCGGGAAGTTCGGGGTGTCGCGCATAACGTTTCGGGAGCTTGCTCTCGACGGCAAGCTGCCGGGCGTGACAAAATCATCGTGGTAAGGCGAAAGGAATTAACAAGATGGCTACACACGACAGCATAGGCGACTTTCTCACAATCATTCGCAACGCCAGCGCGGCCGGCAAGGAGAGTTGCACGGCCCAGTGGTCGAAGATGCGCGAGGGCATAGCGTCGATACTCAAGAGCGAGGGCTACATTTCCGCATACGAGGTATCGGGCGATCCGAAGAAGAGGGTCATTACGTTGACGATGAAGTCGGTCAACGGGGTGCCCGCTCTGACCGGCATTTCCAGGATAAGCAAGCCGGGTTGCAGAATGTACCACGAATACCGCGATATTCCGCGCGTTCTCAACGGTCTTGGCATAGCGATTCTCACCACGTCGAAGGGCGTGCTGAAGGATTCCGACTGCCGCGCCAAGAAGGTCGGCGGGGAAATAATATGCAAGGTCTGGTAAGGAGGACTCATGAGTAGAATAGGCAAACTTCCCGTTCCAATTCCGGCCGGAGTTAAGGTGTCGGTCGAAAACAACACGGTAAATGTCGAGGGGCCGAAGGGCAAGCTGAGCCAGTCGTTCGGTTCGTCGGTCAGGATTGCGCTTGACAACGGCGAAATCAAGGTGGAGCCTGTGTCGGGTTCCAAGCTTTCCAGGGCGATGTACGGCACGGCGCGCAGCATTATCAATTCGATGGTCAAAGGTGCTGCGAACGGCTTTTCAAAGGTTTTGGAGATTAAGGGCGTCGGTTTTAAGGCCGAGTTGAAGGGCCGCCACCTCACTCTTTCCCTCGGTTATGCGCATCCGTGCGAGTACGATTTGCCCGACGGCATAGACGTCGTCGTTGGCGAGGCGTCGGACAAGAGTCCGCTGGTGACAGTCAGCGGCGCATGCAAGAAGATGGTGGGCCAGGTTGCGGCCGACTTGAAGGCCTTTTATCCGGTCGAGCCCTACAAGGGCAAGGGCGTCAGGATTCAGGGCGAGTTTGTCCGCCGCAAGGAGGGCAAGAAGACGGCGTAGCGCGTTTGAACTGAAAGGAAGAGACGATGAAATTTCGACAGAAGAAGATATTGGAGCAGAAGCGCCACTGGCGCGTGCGCCGCAGGGTCAACGGCACGCCGGAGCGTCCGAGGTTGGCGATAAGTTTTTCGAACAAACACGTCTATGCGCAGTGCATAGACGACAAATCGGGCAAGACTCTCGCGGCCGTTTGCACCACTTCCAAAGAGCTGAAGGGCGAGAAGATTCTCCCGAATGTGGAGGGTTCGAAAGTCGTTGGCGAGAAGATGGGTTCGAAGCTCAAGGAAGCCGGCGTTTCCGCCATTGTATTGGACAGGGGCGCGCGCCGCTATCACGGCTGTGTGAAGGCCTTTGCGGACGCCCTCCGTTCGACCGGAATTAATTTCTAACTATTGCGAAAATGGCTAAAGAATTTAGAAATAGGAATGCCGCTTCCGAAAAGAAGGAGGAAGCCGAGCTCATAGAGAAGGTGGTTCACATAGGCCGCTGCGCCAAGGTTGTCAAAGGCGGGCGCCGCTTTTCTTTTTCCGCGCTGGTTGTTTTGGGCGACGGCAAGGGAAAAGTGGGTTTGGGATACGGCAAGGCGAAGGAGGTTCCGGACGCGATAAAGAAGGCTTCCGACCGCGCGCGCAAGCACTTCAGGACGGTGAGCCTGAAGGAGAACACGATTCCCCACGAAGTGGTTGGCGAATCGGACGGCGGCGTGGTGATGCTTCGGCCGGCCAGTCTCGGTACGGGCGTTATTGCGGGCGGCGGCGTAAGGGCGGTGCTTGAAGCGGTCGGCGTCAAGGACGTCTTGAGCAAGTCTTTGGGCTCCAACAACGACAAGGCCATGGTGAATGCGACTTTGTCCGCGCTTTACAAGTTGCGCACGTCGGAGGCTATTGCGGCCATCAGGAGCTAAATGCTAAACAACGGCGAGGAGTTTTAAGAAATGAAATTGCACACACTCAAGAATCCCGCGGGGGCGAAGCATTCCCGCAAGCGCCGCGGTTGCGGCGTCGGCAGCGGCAACGGAAAGACGGCGGGTCGCGGTCACAAGGGCGCGAAGGCGCGCAGCGGGGGGCATGTCCGCCCCGGTTTTGAAGGCGGTCAGATGCCGCTTTACCGCAAGCTTCCGCACAGGGGATTTAACAATTACAAGTTCAGGACGGAGTTTGCGGTCGTAAACGTCTCGGATTTCGAAAATCTGGGCCTTGAGGAGATTGACCGCGAGGCTCTCGTGGTTGCAGGGCTTGTTCGCGCCAGCGACGCGCTCGTCAAGGTGCTTGGCAACGGCGAGCTGACGAAGAAGGTTGTCGTCAAGGCGGACAAGTTTTCCGCGAGCGCGGTTGCGAAAATCGAGGCCGCCGGCGGCAAGGCGATAGTGAACGAGCCGGCCAAGTCCGTCGAATAACACCACTTTTACCGCGGATTGACAGAAAATGCTTAGCGCTTTTACAAATTGCTTTAAAATTCCGGAACTGCGTCAGCGCATACTGTTGACGCTTGGGCTGATTTTTATCGCCCGTGTGGGCGCGGGCATTCCCCTGCCGGGCGTGGACCCCACGCCCCTGCAAAACTACTACGCTTCGGCGGCGAGCGACGGCGGCGGTTTGGCCGGCCTGTACAACATGTTCACCGGCGGAGCGCTGGTCAACGGGGCGCTGTTTGCGCTGGGAGTGATGCCCTACATCAGCGCGTCTATCATACTCCAGCTCATGGGCGCGGTGATGCCGAGCCTCGCGCGCCTGATGCAGGAAGGGGACTCCGGACGCCAGAAAATCGCGCAGTACACGCGGTATCTCACGATACTGATAGCCGCCATTCAGGGCGCTATGATAGCCTATGCGCTCGTCTACAAGCCGCAGGCGTTTTTCAACGGGTTTGATCCGGCCCAATTCGGCTCGATAGTGATATCGGGCAACATACCCGTATTTTTCATAACCAGCGTCATATTTATGACGACCGGCTGTATGATTTTGACGTGGCTGGGCGAACAGATTACCCAGCGCGGCATTGGAAACGGCGTGTCGATTATCATAACGGTCGGCATCATAGACACGTTGCCGGGGGCGTGTTCGCAGGCCTACCAGATGGTGTTCAACCGCGCGGTCGGGGCCGAGAGCGCGTCGATAGGCATGCCGCAGGCGCTGGCAATGCTTGTGCTTTTGATTGTCGTGACGGCCGGGGTTATAATGCTTTTGCAGGCGGTCAGGAAGGTGCCCGTCCAGTATGCCAAGCGGGTTGTGGGCAGGAAGCTCATGGGCGGCCAGAGCTCCTACATTCCCCTGAAGCTCAACTATGCGGGCGTCATGCCGATCATATTCGCCAGCGCGCTTATAATGTTTCCGGAGCAGCTGTTTGGCGGCATCGGAATGTCGACGCACAACATAGTGTACGCGCTGCTGGTGTTCGGCTTCAGCTATTTCTGGGTTTCGATAATGTTCAAGCCCCTCCAGATTTCCGACGAGCTCAAGCGCAACGGCGGCTACATTCCCGGCGTCAGGCCCGGCGAGACAACCGCAAAGTTTCTCGATTACGTAATGACGCGCCTGACTTTTGCGGGCGGCATATTTCTCGTGATTATAGCGGTATTGCCCAGTCTGTTGATGCAGTATTGGGGGATTCCGCCAAAGATTGCGCATTTCTTCGGCGGCACTGGCGCGCTCATCGCGGTCGGCGTTTCGCTCGATACCATGCGCCAGGTGGAGACCTATCTTTTGCAGCGCCACTATGACGGATTCCTCAAGCAGGGCCGCATTCGCGGCCGGAGCGTGGGGCAGACCCGCCAGATAGTCGACACGCGCGAAATCAAAAACCTGTGGGCCTTGTGGACGCCCCTTCTGGTAATATTCTTTATCGGATTGGCGGCTTGGGCCATTCGCAAATGGGCCTAATCCGCCGCCGGCGGATTGGGATTGCAGTTGCAAAAATCGTTCTTTAAAAAATCGAATAGATATATCCATATAAGGCACGCCGTATGATTCCGATAAAATCTGAACGCGATTTGAGAATTATGCGCCAAGCTTGCGCGATCGCCGCCACGGTACTCGACAGACTCTGCCAGGAGGTCCGTGAGGGCGTATCCACTTGGGACATAGACCAAGCGGCCAAAAAATTCATGGCAGAATACTCATGCCGCAGCGCCTGCTACAAATACAGGTCCGGCGGACTGAGGTATCCCAACTACGTCTGCATTTCCGTCAACGACGAGGTCATACACGGAATAGGCAGGCCGGACAGGGTTTTGAAGCGCGGCGACATCGCGAGTTTGGACGTGTGCGTAATATATAAGGGATTTGTCGGGGACAACACCAGAACTGTCGCCGTCGGCGAATGCGCTCCGGAAACGGCGCGCCTGATAGATTTCACCGCGAGGGCTCTTGAGGCCGGCATTGGCGCCGCGCGCGAGGGCAATAGGGTGGGCGACATTTCCGCGGCGGTTCAGGAGGTTGTGGAGAGCGGCGGCTACGGCATAGTTCGGGACTTTACCGGGCACGGCGTGGGGAAGGGGCTTCATGAGGAGCCTCCGATTCCCAATTTCGGCCGCTCCAATACCGGTCCGCTGCTTAGGGCCGGAATGACGTTGGCCATAGAGCCGATGACTACCATGAATCCGAGCGGGGATATTTCTTTCGGAGACGACGGGTGGACGGTCAGTACGCCCGACGGAAAGCCGAGCTGCCATATTGAACATACGGTGCTCGTTCGGGGCGGCGGCCTGCCTGCCGAAATTCTCACAAAGCCTCTCGACTGGCGCAACGGCCAGAGCGTCGACGATATTTTCGCCTGAGCTGAGATCC
>QALA01000058.1 GCA_003343565.1 Verrucomicrobiota bacterium
CGCGCTCCGTCCGCCGGATCCGCCTTTGGAAGCCATGCGCCGGTTGCGGCGGAATCGTCCGAAAGCTGAATCAGGCCCACGGGAACGTTCATGGCCCTTCTTAGCGCGACTGCGAAATTCATTCCGACTGCGCTTGAATACTCCGCGCTTTCGCGCCCGGCCTTGTTCCATGCGCACGGGGATTTTACGTCGGTCTGCGGGGAGTCCGCCGCGCCGCCTATCTTTATTATTCTCACGGCCTCCGATGCGTATTCGTCCGCGGATTTTTTGTATTCGGCCGAATCGGCAAGAGGCATTTCCATATTGCATTGCCCCGCCGCAATCCAGACTTCGCCGACGAGCACGTCCGAAAATTTCAGGGCGTTTTTCCCGTTTTGGCTCACCCGCATTTCCGCGGGTTTCGAGCTTGCCTCCATCGCGTCCAAATACAGGGACCACTTTCCGTCGGCACCCGCGATTGCGGCCTTCGCGCGGCCCCCGAATGAGACCTCGATTTTTGAGCCGGGCGCGGAAACGCCCCAGATTTTTACGGGCTTTTGCCTTTGAAGAACCATTCCGTCGCCAAAGATTTTCGGCATGCGGACTTGCCCGCGCGCTCCCGGCGTAAATGAAACCGCGGCGCAGGTTGCGAGAAAAACTGCGAGTATGCGTAGAAACGGCATCGATTGAAAATCCCCCAAAAAAACTTCATCGGCCCCTCAAACGGCCGGCGGAACTTTTGTCAAAAATCCCTTTCATAAGAATCCGTAAAAGATAATCGCCCGCCCGCGGGCAGTCAAACATTTTTGCTTGCGGCAAGGCATATTCGCCGTCCGGAATGCGCTTTGGAAGGCGCGCAAATTGTCTTGCGAATTTCGGGCGGGCGCGCCATATAATATCGCATGATGCAAAACGGGAAAGAAAAGAGGAATCCGCGCAATTTCGCAAACGATGTTTTGCACCGCGGTTTCGGCTCCGCGCGCGACCGCGTTTTCGGCGGGGCGAAACCCTCCGGCAAAACGGCGGCCGCCAAAATGCGTTCGATAATCGGGTACACAATCGCGGCGGCGTTCATTTTTGGGACGGTAGCTCTGCTCTTTACGCTGCTGTCCGAGGCGGGGCGCTATGCCGAGACTCTCGGCGAGCGCGGCGCGGCGCAGCGCGCTCCGAAGGAGAGCCCGCAAGTGATATTTACGCCGGCGGGAACGAAGGCCGTCGTCGGCAAAGACGGAAATCTCACGGTTCGCCCCCAGGTTCCGAATGCGGATTCGGAATCCGCCAAAGCCGGGGCGGCCGTTCCGCCGAACGCCTCCATTCCGGCCAAGCAATCTGCCAAATAATGCGGGCGGACGAATTGTTGGTGCGGGCGGGGCTTGCTCCGAGCAGGGCCAAGGCGCGCGCCCTGATTGAGGAGGGCAAGGTCTTCTATCTCTCTAAACCCGTGGACAAGCCCTCGCGCTCGATTCCGGAGGGCGCGGATTTGGAGGTGGACCCAGATTGCGCGTCGCTGCGCTTTGTGTCGAGGGCGGGGCTGAAGTTGGAGGCGTTTCTCGATCGCTTTGGCGTCGGGGTTGAGGGATTGCGCGCGCTGGACGTCGGCGCGTCCACCGGAGGATTTACGGATTGCCTGTTGTCGCACGGGGCGGCGGAGTGCGTGTGTGTCGACGTCGGGCACGGGCAGCTTTCGCCAAAGCTTGCGGCGGATCCCCGCGTGTCAAATATGGAGGGAACCGACGTGCGCTCCCTGACTCCGGCTTTGTTCGGCGGGCGGCCGTTTGATTTCGTATGCGCGGATTTGTCGTTCATATCGCTGACGAAGGCGTTGCCGGCCATAATGCCGCTGGCGGGGGAGGGCGCGCCCGTAGTGTGCCTCGTGAAGCCGCAGTTTGAGGCGGATCCCGCGCTCATGCGCAAATGCGCCGGCGTGTTGCGCGATCCCGACGCGCGCCGCGCGGCTCTCGAAAAAGTCGAGGCTTTCTTTGCCGAAAATTTTTCCTCCGCAACCCCGATCGGCTCCATGCCCTCTCCGATTCTCGGCGGCGACGGCAATGCGGAGTTTCTGGTTGGATACAGAAAATAAACCGTTTTTTTTGCGCTTTCTGCGGCGTTTCCGCCTTTTTATATGTTGACAAAAAAGCGTCCGCGGCTTGTATTCGTAAACTCAAATTAATTTAAGGACGTAATGCTGAACTTTTCAGAGCAATGCATGGACATGGCCCAATCCATATTGGGCAAAAACATCGGGGCAATCGACGACAGGGGTTATATAGTTCCGGTCGAAAACGAAGAGGGGCTTGACTGCGAACCCGGACACGCGGCCATGGCGCTCGGCGAGTTTTATCGCGCAACGGGCAGGTCGGAGATTGACGGTTACGATACGGTCGATTTGTGCGCGCGCTGCATAAGGGCGCAGACGAACATGGAGGAATACACCGAGGACGGCCTCGCGTATTCGTCGCTCGGCCTTCTTTCGTTCGGGCCCTCCAAGGAGCGCAATCCCGTGTGGGAGAAGCTCGACGAGGAAACCCAAAAAAATCTGGACAAGCGCCTCCTCACCAGAACCGACTATTGCGACTATTTTCAAATCTTCAACATAGCAAAGGCTGTGGCCCGCTTCAGCATGGGCCTTAGCAAGAAGGACGAAACCGGCAAACTGGTCGACAAATTTTTGGAGCGCATTCAGCAGACTTCGACCGGCCACTATTTCGACGACAAGCCCGCGAGCGGTTTGGACGGAGTCTTCGACATACGCGGGGTCGTCAGTTTCGTGTTTATTCGCCAGTCGCTGCAGCTTCATGCGAATATGCATTTGCGCGACAGAAAGATTCCCAGCCTGCGCACGTTCGCCGAAAAATATCTGCGCCTCTTCCCCGACATCGTTCGCTCCGACGGACTCGGCTGGGCGTTCGGACGCAACATCGGCGCGTACGGGCAGATGCACTGCATTTCCATGATTCTTCAGGCGTTGCGCGACAACTGGATTTCGGAGGACAAAATGCCCGAATACATGGACATTCTCCGCAGGCTGTTCCAGTTTTTCTTCATGACGTACCTCGATCAGGAGAACGGATATCTGGTCATACGCGACGCCGAAAGAACCTCCGCGAAAACCAACACCACGCGCATGGCGAATTTCGACGCGGCGCGCTATCTGTGCCAGTGGGCCCGTTTGGCTAAGACCGTGGGCCGCCCCATGTCGCAGCAGAAGGTATCGGCTCCGAAGTCCTACGGCAAGTACGTCTCCTTCGACAGGTCGAACAGGAAGGAGCAGGGGCTCTTTGTATATATGAACGGGCAGACCGGCCTGCATGTGCACCTTCCGCTGATTGCGCCCGGCGCGTGCAACGATTCGTCGTCTCTGGCCTTCCCGCACATGCCCGGCGTGTTCGATTGGCCGGCCGACAGATATTTGCCCATAATCGTTCCGGAGCTCGCCTTCGGCGGCAAAAAAACCACGCCGTCGTTTTATGGGAGGCGCTGCACGACCGGTTTGGGATTGCGCAATTCGTTTTTCTTCCGCTACGAGCAGCCGGATCTCGTATCCGTCGACGGCGAAATTCTCAAGGGAATCGGCTCGTGCAAAGTGTCGTGGTCGTTTTCCGAAAATAAAATGGTGGGGGATTTCATATATTCGGTAAATTCCCAAACCTCGCTGGATTCCATGAGAATCGTCGTTGCAGTTGGGGCGCCCCATTCGGAATTTCGCGTGCCGCTCACTTTGGCCATAGGCGAAAACGGCCAGGGCGTCGGCATTGAGAAGGACGATTTTCAGGGAAATTGGCTGGATACTGAAGTTGTCTCCAACAATCCCGAATACCGCACCTATTGGGGCAAAATACATTATCTGCAAGTTTATGCCCGCGAGCGTCCCATGGTAATGCGTCCGGGCGTACAGTATCGGATTACCATATCGCTCGACCCCGATATCGCTTTTGCCGAGTAGGCGAGCGATTGTTTGCGCGGGCGTTTTTGCGCGCGGGATTGCGCGCATTGCGTTCGCGTCCGGCGCATGTGCCCGTTATATGCGCCGATGTATGTGTTTGCTGCATGCGCGCGGTGCTATGGCTTGCATGTTGCGGGTTATAATGTCGGTTAAAAAAACGCGCGTCGGACTTGAGGTTTGACGCGTTTTTTGGGAGCGGATTTTATTGTTCCGGCAGGATTCGTAGAGAGGGCCGCTTATCCGAAAAAAGAGGGGCGAAGAAGAGGCGTTTTTTTTAAGTTCGGCAGTTGTTTTTTTCGCGGGGGAAGGCTGGTAGATTGGCGGATTTGAAAGGCTTTTGCCGCGTTTTGAAGCGCATTTGGCGGCGCGTTTATAATTCGGTCCTCTGTTTTATGGCGGGCCGATTGTATTTTTTTGCCGCAGGGACGGAATGGGGCGCGTTGGAGACGGAAACGTTTTCAATGGGCGGCAAGCGGCTTTTTGGGGGGGATTTGCGGCGTTTTTACCTTCGGATTGGCGGGCATTTTTTTAGGTCGGAACGCGGAGAAACGCCTCTCGGCGTTGCGTTGTGAAATTTTGTTAAAAAAAATGAAATAAGATTTGAAATTCGTTCCTTTTCCTAAGGCGTTCACGGGACTTATTGCAACGCGAAGCGTTGGGAAAAATTACAGGTCGTTTGGCAATTTCATTTTAAGCGTGCCGACTTCGAATGGGCGGGGGCGGCGAACATATGGGGTATTTGCGAAGCGAGCCTTAACGCGCGTCTTGCGAATGCCTTTGTAGGACTTGCGGGAGACTTTGGGCGCAGAGTGAATGAAACGTTCAACGACAGGCGTTTTTGCCACCCGCGGCGCGAGCGTATTTCGGGCGAAAGAAGTTGTCGATTTGGCGTTAAAGACAATAATATTTTGCCGTTTACCCCTAAGCCGTATCTCTTGTCTAAAGCTTGTTTGTCCGCACGATTCGTGCGGAATAAAATTTTTGCCAAAATAAAAAAATCCGCCCGGCAGCCGGACGGATTTTTACGCGGAAATTCGGCGGCAAAGCCGCGGGCGTTAGAAGAGCTTTTTTATTCCCTCCGCTATGGATTTTACGGCTTTTTCAGTTTCTCCGGCGCCGGATTGTATGGCCGAGCCCGCCTTCTGCGAGCCGCTGTCCCAGGCGGAATTTAGCCCCTTGATGCCTTTTTTTGCCAGTTCCGAAAGCGCCTCGGTCGTGATTTGCGCCGTGAGTTTTTCCATTATGGTTGCGCAAAGTTGCGCGGCGGTAAGTCCGCCCTCCTTGACGCCCAAGTCGCGGACTTCAAAAGACGGCATCGGAATCGGGACGAGCCCGTCTCCGTATCCCGCCTTTATGTCGGCGTCTTTAAAGATCAGTTTTTCCACTATGAATTTTATGGGCTCGGACTGTTCGGCCTTTGCGGAGGAAGCGTCTTTTGCGGAATCTTTCGATTTTCCCGAATCGGAAATGCCGGCTCTGGCCTTGAGTATTTCCACTATGTCGGTCAGGTTCGACTGCGAGACCGTTCCGGATTTTACGGTCATTACGACCTGAAGCCCCTCCACGCTTATTTCCTCCACGCGCACGAGCTTCTGGGAGAAAAACTGCGACGGGCTGAAATCCGCGTCTACATACACCCTCTTGAAGGCTATTGCATTGCCCTTGTAGCTGTAGTTTTGCGGATTTGTGATGTAGAAGTTCGTAAGATCCACCTGCTGCGTAAACGGATTTAAATATACGGAGCCCAACCCGGAGGTTATGGGAGTTCCCGCCGTGACGCTTTTTAGCGCGTAGTCGGCCACATAGCTCATCGTAAAATAGAGCGCTACGGCCAGCACGATGATCGCCAGTATGCCCAATTTCACCAGTGAAAACAGGCAACCTCCGCGCCTTCGGACATAGAGAAAACTTTTCGTAGTCATGGTTTGAAATAAAAATCCAATATCGGGAATATGCAAGTTTTTTGAAGCAAATCTTGCAAATTTAAGACAAATGTGAAATTGATTCTGTATGAAAATAAGGGCTTTTAAAGGACTGACGCCGCTTTCCGGCGAGGCGGAGGCTATCGCAAGCCTTCCGTACGATGTCGTCAATTTTGAACAGGCTTGCGAACAGGCAAGGGGCAGGCCGCTGAGCTTTATGCGCGTGGTGCGTTCCGAGATAGAGCTTCCTGCGGGCACGCCTCCGTATTCCGACGCGGTCTACCGCCACGCCAAGGAAAATTTTGACAAGCTTGTCGACGGCGGGCACCTCGTCCGCGAGCGGGCAGATTGCATGTATCTTTACCGCCAGCAGATGGACGGACATTCCCAGACGGGGTTGGTTGCGGTATTTTCGGCTTCGGATTACGACTCCGGAGTGATAAAGAAGCACGAAAAAACCCGCGAGGACAAGGAGAACGACAGATACCGCCTCACCCGCACGCTGCGGGCGAATACGGGTCCGGCCTTCCTCACTGTCAGGGACGATAGCGGTTTGGAGGAAATCGTGGAGGACAAGTCCGACGCGGACGCGATCTTCGACTTTACCGCGGACGACGGCATACGCCACACCGTCTGGAGAATATCCGACCCCGATAAACTGAAGAAGATAACCGAAACTTTCGCCGCAATTTCTTGCGCGTATATCGCGGACGGCCATCACCGCAGCGCGAGCAACGCCCGCTGCGCCAGAATATTGGCCGCGGAGAATCCCGGCCACACGGGCGGCGAGGAGTACAACTGGTTTTTGTCGGTGGTGTTTCCGGCCGGCCAGCTGAAGGTGCTGCCGTACAACCGCGTAGTTCGAGACTTGGCGGGCTTGGATAGGGAGGAATTTTTGCGGAGGCTGTCGCAGGTCTGCGAAGTTTCCGAAACCGGCGCGAAAGAGCCGTCTGCGCCGAAACGCGCAAATATGTATCTCGGCGGAAAGTGGTACGCGCTCGATTTCGGCTCGGCCGACGGGCTTGATGCGGTTTCGTCGCTGGACGTGTCGCTCTTGCAGGACAGGGTGCTGGCTCCAATATTGAAAATAGGCGATCCGCGAACGGACGCGCGCATTGATTTTGTCGGGGGAATCAAGGGGGCGCGGGAGCTTGAGAGGCTCGTGGACGGAGGAGAATTCGCCGCGGCTTTCTCGATGTATCCGACCGGGGTTTCGCAGTTGATGTCGATAGCCGACGCCGGGCAGATAATGCCGCCCAAGAGCACTTGGTTTGAGCCGAAATTGCGCAGCGGACTCTTCGTGCACACGTTTTGAGTCCGCGCGGTTCGCGCGATAGTCTGGCGCATTTTCGAACGGCGCAGGGGTTGCGAAGAATTTTTTTCGGCCGCTTTGGCGGCCGGGGAATGCGCTTCGCGTATGGCGTTTTTTGCGCGTTCGCTTTCTGCCGCGCGCGTGCGGCAGGCGCTTGCGCGCGTAAAGCATTGCGCGGTTTTTTGCGCGCGAGTGTCGCATGCGAGTTTTGCGAATGCGCGCATCATGCCGGATTTGCCTGCGTGCGGCAGAATGCGCCGCTTCAAGCTTTGCCGCGCGCGTGCTGAATATTTCCCGCTTTTTCGTTCGGGAAGTTGGGGATATTGTCGAGTAGTTTCGGTTTTTTTAGCGGCGTTTTTTTGCAGGCTTTGCCCGTCGGAAGGAAAGGGGGGAAGGTTTCAAATATTTTCCTTTTGGGGCGGGATTTTCCTGTTAGCGCAACTGTCTGCGGTCGGCGTCCTTCGCAGAGTTTTCGGCAAAGTTTTCTTTCTTGATTTTTACGGATTTTTGGCAGCTTTTCAAATCCGTCCCTCGCAAGCCAAGCGGAAGAATTTTTTTGCGCACTGTATGCGGAAGCGCGCGCGCAGTCCGCTTATCGCGCAAAGTGTTTGCGCAAAATATCCGTGTAAAGTTTCTGTGTGCGCGCCGCGCGCCGACGGATTTTTAGCGTACGAAGTTCGACTTCCAAAATATACTTTACACATTGCGCCGCACATTAATATAATAAATGTGTTAAAATAGATGAACAAGGGGGAATGGAAATTATGAAAAAATTGTTGATGTTATTTTGCGCGTCGGCCTTGTGCGTGTCCGCGGGGGCGGCAACCGAATTTTTCGTCGCTCCGGGCGGCTCCGATTCAGCCGGAGACGGAAGCGCGGCAAAGCCTTTTGCCACTTTCGGCAGAGCCGCCGAAGCCGTGATGTCCGCACCCGGAGGAAGCTATAAGATAACCGTTGCGCCGGGCGACTACGAATTTCAAAAGTCCGTGCGTTTTACAAAATCCAAGATGAAGGGCAAAACGCTTTCGATCGTCGGGATTGACGACGGCAAGAGGCGCGCAAGACTGCTGGGAGGGCGCACCGTGTCGGGCGACAATCTTTCGGAGGTGACGGATTCGGCGATATTGGCGAAAATCCCGAAAGACGCGGAAGGAAAGCTCTATTTTCTCGACCTCAAAAAATTCGGAATGACCGACTACGGCAAGCTTGGCCGCCGCGGCTGGGGATACGGAAATCCGGCGTTTGAAATGGAGGCGCACAAAAACTACAAGGCGCTCACGTGCGCCAGATATCCGAATACCGTAAAGCCCGCGCCGATTGGAGAGGTTCTGGACCACGGGACAATCACGCACGATGTGGTAGGCCTGAAGAAAATCGAGCGCGATCCGAATCCGCGCGGCGGAACGTTTGTCTTCGACAGCCCGCGCCTGACCCGCTGGGTCGGAGCTTCGGATCCGTGGATAGCGGGAAATATGTCCACCGGTTGGGCGTACGAGCACACTCCGATAAGGTCCATAGACGCGGACAAAAAGTCGATTACGCTCGGCGCGCCCTCGGTATACGGGGTCTGGTCTAACACTCCAAAGGACAGCGAAAGAGGCTATCCGGCGCGCGCGGATTTGGGCGTGCGGGGATTTCACATTTTCAATCTCATCGAGGAGGCCGACGCCGACGGCGAATACTACATCGACAGAAAAAACGGAATATTTTACGTGATTCTGAAAGAGGTGCCGACCAAAGACGACTCGTTCACATTCTCGCTCGTTTCGGCTCCGCTGCTCGAATTTAGGGACGTATCCGGCGTGTCGATTTCCAATGTCGACATATCGATTTCCCGCGGTGCCGGGCTGGCCGTTTCGAACTGTTCAAACTTCGAGATAAGCGGCTGCGTGTTTAGCGGCTGCAAGCTTGGTGCCGACATTTTCGGGAACAACATAAAAGTCGACCGCTGTATCGTGCGCCACAACGCGGCGGGCGGAATGGTCTTTCGCGGCGGCGACGAAAAGACCCTTTCGCGCGCAAATTCGGAAATAACGAACACCGAATTTTACGAGAACGCAACGCGCCGCGAGCGCGGTTCCCATGCGCTGACAATCAGGGGAGTGGGATTGCGCCTGGCCAACTGCCACTTCCACGACCACCCCGACCATACTGTCGTTTACGGCGGGAGCTATGTCACCATTGAGCGCAACATATTTGAGCGTTGTTGCAGAAACGCCAGCGATATGGGCGTCATATACGGCGGCGGAATCAGCGGCGCGCACGGCAGGATTGTGCGCTACAATTTCTTTACCGAAAACCTCGTAAACGAGGGGGACGACAGATCTTTTATTTGCGGCGTCTATCTCGACGAGGGCGGATTCGACCTCAATGTGCACGACAATATCTTCTGCCGCACAGGGACGCAGGCAAAGTCTCCGGCTTTCGGCGCGATTTACGTTCACGGCGGCGCGAACGCAAGGGCGACAAACAACGTGTTCATCGACTGCGACTCCGCATTCGGCTGCCAGCCGTGGGGCGACAAGCGCTATTCCGACAAGCTTGAAAACGTCAAGAACAACCGCAAGCCCACCTGGGAAATGATGAATTCGGAAGTTTACAAGAAGGCCTATCCGCCTATTGAAAAAATGCTTGATCCGTCGCAGCCGCGTTTGAACTACGCGGAAAACAACAGGGTGTTCGGCTCTTCAATGGCCATGAACGGGGACTTGTGCCTGCGCGGCAACAGAAATATTTTTCCGAAAGAGGGAGTGTCGAGAGGCATGCTGTTTGAGAAGAAAAACTGGACTCTCGCAGACGTCAAAAAATATTTTGGCGACGACCCGCTCGTGAAAAAGATTCTGTCGGTTCCGATGGGAATATTGAAGTAGTCCGCCGCTCAAGGGAAGATGCGTTGCGCGAACGCGCTTTGCTCAAATTCGCGCATACGCCGGTTTTTGCCCTGCGGACTCTTGTTGCGGAAGTTTTTGGCGCCTTCTGAAATTTTTGCGGAAAGTGCTGCGCGCGGCGAAACGCGCGTCTTTTGGGGAGAGCGCATTTGGTATATTTGCCATATTTGACGCGGCATAATATTGTCGCATTGTTCCATTCCTTCATTGCCTCATAAATTGTGTCCGGCTGTCTGGCAGTTTGGGGTATGTTTGTCGGCATTCGGCCTTTTGCATGTGCGCGCTTTTGATTCGTGCGTTTTTTGGTTTGTGCGCTTTGTTCAGATTCTCGCAAATTCAATTCGCGAATGCTGCAGCCGCACGAAACCTATCGGTTTCTTCCGCCCTTTTAATCGTTTGGAAATGAAAAATTTTGCCGGCACAATTAGGCAGATTTTAGACAGAAACATGTATTTACTCTCCTCCGGATAAAATGGTAATATCGAAATGCAATAAGGAGAAAGGTATCCCGATGAAAAGAAAAGAATTTATCGCAATGATTCCCGCGTCCCTTCTGGCGGCCAAAACTTGGGCGCAAAAACAGGAGAGCGCCAAAGGCGGAAAAATGCTTATAGCGTACTACTCGTGGAGCGGAAATACGCGGCATCTGGCAAACGTAATCAAGGAGGCTACAAAAGCCGATATTGTGGAAATAGTCCCGGAAAAGCCCTATCCGAGCGGATATAGGCAAACCGTCGACCAGGCGAAGAAGGAAATAGACGCGGAATACAAGGCGCCGATAAAGACCAAAGTTCCGAATCTGGCCGAATACGACATCGTGTTTGTCGGCTCGCCCAACTGGTGGGGCACTATATCGTCGCCGGTGAGGACATTTCTTGCCGAAAACGACTTTTCTGGAAAGAAGATCGCGCCGTTCATGACGCACGAGGGCAGCCGCATGGGACGCGCCGTCGGCGACATAAAAAAGCTCTGCGGCAAGTCCGAGATTCTCGATGCGCTTCCGATACGGGGCGGGTCGGTAAAAAATTCTGCGGGGGAAGCGCAAAATTGGCTCAAGAGGTTGGGAGTAATCTGAAGCGTTCCCGTCGGCTAAAATCGGCATTCGCTTGAGCCGGCGGCGCAAATGTCGACAATTCAAAAACAGTTCCTTCGATGAGACCGAAAATAATATGCCACATGATGGCGTCTGTGGACGGCCGCCTTGTGACGGATCGCTATACTCCGCCATTTGACGGGAAAGACGCGGACGACGTGATAAACCGCTATTTCGACGTGTGCAAGCTCCTGAAAGGGCAGGCGGAAATATTGGGGCGCGCAACCGTACACCGCCACTTTATGCCAAAACTTTTCAGGGCGAAAAATCCGTCGCCGGCGCGCGCGCCGAAGCCGTTTGTCGGAAAACTCAGAAGAGGGGCAATCCCGACAATCGTGTTGGACGCCCGCGGAAAGACGCTTTACGAGGCCGGCAAAATGTCCGCCGACTTCATCGCCGTCGTCGGGGAGGGCGCGCCTAAAGAGTACCTCGCCCACATGCGGGAAATGGGAGTTTCTTACGTATTCGCCGGTTCCGACGGAAAAAATCTGCCGAAGGCCATGGACGCCATCGGGGAAATTTTCGGATTCAAGCGCGTATTGCTCGAAGGCGGGGGAATAGTCAACGGGGAATTTCTGAAGGCCGGGCTGATTGACGAATTGAGCCTCGTCGTATATCCCGGTATCGACGGCCTTTCTTCTGCGCCCTCCATATTTGAGTATGCCGGAAAGCGGGGCGAACTTCCCGCAAGCGGGCAATCGCTGGAATTTGTCTCCGCCAAGCCTATTGGTGACGGCGTCGTCTGGCTGAGGTACAAATTCCACCGATAACGTCCCGCCGAAGCCGTCGAATCATTCAGGCCGCCAAATAACTTTTGTAGGGGGCGGGCAGGGCATTCGGAAAATTGGAATATCCGGAAAAATTTTTTTGCTCTCGGACACAAAAAACGGTGGCGCGAAATCCGTTTGTATTCCGGGATATTTTATTCTTATTTTTTCGCAGCAAGGTGCCGGAAGATGCGGGAGCGGAATCTGTCCTATTTTTAAAGTGGCGGGCTTTGGGGCGATGAGCTGGAAATTTTGCGGTACGGCCGGAAATTAAAAAATATTCCGCCTTGCGTGCGGCGTCAAAGTCGTCGTGGAATGCCGTGTGGCAAACGGTGCGTTCTTCGCTCCGTTTTCCTTTATTTCTTCGCGGCAAAGTGTCGGAAGATGCGGGGAAGAGCGGAATCTGCCACATTTTTGAAGCGGCGGGGCTTTGGGGCGATGAGGCGAAAATTTTGCGGGTCGGCCGGAAATAAAAAAATCTTCCGCCTTGTGCGCGGCGTCAAAGT
The DNA here is from genome assembly GCA_003343565.1 of Verrucomicrobiota bacterium. GTDB lineage: Bacteria > Verrucomicrobiota > Verrucomicrobiia > Opitutales > Intestinicryptomonadaceae > Merdousia. The sequence continues at coordinate 12,411 of QALA01000058.1, forward strand.
CGTCGGGGAATGCTGAGGGACAAACGGTGCGTTCTTCGCTTCTGCGGGCGCAAAAAAAAGCGCGAATCGCGTAGATTCGCGCGGAGTAAACGGAAAGGTAAATTAAAGTGCTTATAGGGGACGGACGGAGAAATTAAAATTCGTCGTCGTCAAAGGAGGAGAACATTTTTTTGTCGTCCTCGTCGCCTTCGGCGTAGTCGTTTCCTTCCTCGTCGTCCTCCTCCCAATGCATCGTTTCGTCCTCCTCGATGTTTTCGTCGTCGTCGGGGAGATCCTCTATATCCTCGTAGTCGTCGTCTTCTTCGGAGTCGTCCTCGTCCTCCTCTTCTTCGAGCGAATAGCCTTCGGGGACGTATTCAAGAATGTCCATTATTTCATGGAAGCAGTGTATGGCCTTGCCCTCCATGTAGTCGTTGGAGTAATTCTCGCGTATTTCCTCCTCCATGTCCTCAATGGCTATGTCCTTTTCGAAGCGGAAGGTGTCGTTGAGCATTTTTATCTGGAGGGCGGTAATGTGGTCCAAAAATTCGGCGTAGCTTGAGCGTTCGTCGTCTATGGTGTCGGGCAGCAGAAACAGCTGCTGTTCGTAGGCGTCCAAGACGGAGTCGGTCGTGCGGGCGAGCTTTACGGAGTCTTTCGCGCACCTTTGCGATATGGAAAACGGGATAAACGCCTTCTCGACTATCGAGTCGTCCAGCCCGTATTCGCGCAGGCCGTCGAGGGTTTCGAGCATGTGCGCGGCCTGTCGTGGATCGATTAGGCTGTATCCGTCGATGTCCCAGTTTACTTTGTCGCTCGTTTCGCAGACCCACCAGTTGAGGTCTTTGCCGAGCCTTACCTTGCACCAATTCAGTTTGGGAGATGATTTTGCCATTGTGCGTCCTTAATCTTTATGCGAGGGGAATAGTTGAAAGATTTTTTCGTTCAAGCTTTTTTGTCGGCTTTGTTCTATTCGGACTTTTTTTTCGCCGAATAAGCGCGCGGCGCAGCCGAATGCGGCGAATGCGGCGCACAGCGCCACAAACCAGTCGCCGTGTTTTGCGTAGAACGACGGCGCGCCGTCGAAATTCGAGTAGAGCGGCACGTCGGCGAATCCGGCGCCCCTGAAATATATTGAGTTGTTTTCGTCGAGCATCGGCGAGGGGCGTTTGGGCTTCAGCGTTTCGGGATCGATTGCGCGCCCGCGCGCGTCGGAGATTTCAAAAGTTCTGGCGGGGCGGGGGGAGTCCGCGCGCCATGCGGTGTTGTCCGCGTTTTTCAGCGTCGTTGTCGGGCGCATTTTGCCGTACTGGTCGAATGCGCAGCTCAGGCCGTTATTCGACGAGCGCACGACGGGTTTGCGCAGCGCGACCGCCTGGAGCGCCGAGTGGGCCGCATGCTGCCAGGCTCCGCCCTCGCGCCCGTACCACGAGTCGTTTGTGCAGACGAACAGAAAGTCCGCGTCTTTGGCGGCCTTGCGCCCTATTTGCGCGAATACGTCCTCATAGCATATCATACAGCCCATCTTCATGGGGGTGGAGCGGATTTTTATTTCGAGAGGCTCAAAGCTGTCCCCGCGCTTCATATTTCCGACCGGAACGACCTTCCCGATCCAGGACGCCCACGCCGGTACGTATTCGCCGAACGGAACGAGCTTCGTCTTTGCGTAGTATTTCTCCTCCAATCCGGTTTTCGGGTCTATGACGAACGCGCCGTTTTGCGACTGCATAGAATCCTCAAGCCACGCCATGTTGCCCAGTGCGAGCGGGACTCCCGCCTGCCTCGACAAATTTTCCATCGTCCGGCGCATCGCAGGCGTGCCGATTATCGGCCACTTCGGAGGCGTGGCGGCCTCCGGCAGGGCAATCATGTCGACGCCGACGTCCTTCAGCGCGAGAACGAGCCTGCTTACGACCTTCAGGTTTTCGCGCGCAAGGTCGTCGCGCCACTTCAGGATTCCGGCGAAGTCGGGCTGTACGAATCCCGCCCTGAATCCGCCGCGCTCGTTTTGCTTCGACGGAAATTCCGATATGTACAGCCACACCCCCGACAGCATCAGCAATAGCGCGATGTAAAATTCCGGGGACAACTTTCCGAACGGAACCTTTTTTTCAAAGCGCCCCTCCAACCGGAACTTGTACCACGAATACGCGCGGTAGAAATACTCCTCCACGGCGAGGTTGAAGAATATCAGCGTAAACGACACAATCCAATCCCCTCCGTAGCTGGCCGACTGTATGACCGGAACCCTGAGCCATTGCGAATCTCC